>NZ_JBHUOX010000004.1:0-311766 GCF_042686245.1 Pontibacter toksunensis
TTTGACTACCTTCATACTGTGGCAGTAGGGGCAGTTTACCTGGATAGTTATCTCGCACATAACTTTCAACTAACACCCTTGCTGCCATACTTATTCCAACATCATACATTCTAGACCACAGCCTAATTTATTTTATATTTTAACCATACCTGTGAATGCTGTAGCAAATAGAGCGACTAAGTCAGGCACATTTCAAAAGTACTACAAGAGCTATTTCACAGGATCGTATCCACTGCCGCCCCATGGGTGGCATCGCCCAATCCGCTTCAGTGCCATTAAGCCTCCCTTGAAGGGTCCGTACTTATTTACAGCATCCACAGCGTACTGCGAACAGGTGGGTGTATAGCGGCAGGCGGAGGGTGTAAGCGGAGATATCATACGCTGGTATACCCAGATGAACGCCAGCATAATTTTCTTGAGGATCCAGGACATGGTTTGGTTTTTGCAACGGCTTAGAAACCTAACAGTTGTTAGGAGCCGTAATAATTTGTTAAATTTGCAACAGTTTAATTCATCTAAACAAATCTCAATGCTAAAAAGAATCCTTTCACTCTTACTTTTAGTCTCGCTTAGCGCACCATTTACGGCCAAAGCAGACGAAGGTATGTGGCTGCCTATGCTCATCAAGCGTCTGAACTATACAGACATGCAGAAGCAGGGGCTGCAGCTAACTGCCGAAGAAATTTATTCTGTGAACAACTCCAGCCTGAAAGATGCCATTGTGCAGTTTGGTGGCTTCTGTACCGGTGAGTTCATCTCCCCGGAGGGTTTGCTTCTCACTAACCACCACTGTGGCTTTGGCGCTATCCAGTCGCACTCTACCACAGAGCATGACTACCTGACAGACGGATTTTGGGCTACTTCAAAAGATCAGGAATTGCCAAACGAAGGCCTGTACGTAGACATTCTCCACCACATGGATGACGTGACAGCCAAAGTACTGGAAGGCATCGATAGCAATACGCCGGAAGAGCAGCGCGCCAGGTTAGTTGCAGAGCGTACGCAGGCTTTAGCCAAAGAAGCTTCTGAGAACGGGAAATATGTTACCTATGTACGCGACTTCTTCAACGGCAATGAGTTCTACCTGTTTGTGTACAACCGCTACAACGATGTGCGCCTGGTAGGTGCTCCGCCGTCTTCAATCGGCAAGTTCGGTGGCGACACGGATAACTGGATGTGGCCGCGCCACACTGGTGACTTCTCTATGTTCCGTGTGTACATGGCGCCGGATGGCTCACCTGCCGCTTACTCCGAAAAGAACGTGCC
Source organism: Pontibacter toksunensis (assembly GCF_042686245.1). NCBI lineage: Bacteria > Pseudomonadati > Bacteroidota > Cytophagia > Cytophagales > Hymenobacteraceae > Pontibacter > Pontibacter toksunensis. The sequence continues at coordinate 1,267 of NZ_JBHUOX010000004.1, forward strand.
TTATAAGCCAAAGCACCACCTGCCCATCAACATCGGCGACAAAGAGCCGGGTGATTTCTCTATGGTATTCGGTTTCCCTGGCCGCACAAAGCGTTTCATGACCTCGCATGGCCTGAAACTGGAAGTAAACCAGCTGAACAAGTCGCGCATTAAGCTGCGTGAGCAAAAGCTTGGCCTCTGGAAAGGAGATATGGACAAGGACCCGGCTACACGTATCAAGTATGCCTCTAAGTATGCTTCTACAGCCAACTACTACAAATACTCCATCGGCCAGAACGAAGGAATCAAGCGCATGCGCACCATCGAAGGCAAAATTGTGGACGAGGATAAGTTTCAGGCGTGGGCCAATGCGGATGCTACGCGTAAGGCTACCTATGGCAACGTGCTGAACGACATTGCAGCTGCCTATAAAAACATCGAGCAGTATAACCTGGGAACAGTGTATCTGAATGAGGCTGTGCTGGGAGTAGAATCATTGCTGATGGCGTACCGCTTGTCACCGCTTTATACTACACTGAATTCTGGTAACCATGCTGCTGTACAGAAAGCAGTAGAAGATATAATGCCTCGCGTGGAGTCTCACTTCAAGGACTATAATGCTGCCTCTGACAAAAAAGTGTTCGCTGCTTTGATGAAGAACTACTACGAGGACATCCCGAAAGACCAGCAGCCGGAGGAATTTAAAAAGCTAGTAAACAAGTACAAAGGCGATTTCCAGAAACTGGCCGACTATGTGTACAGCAACTCTTTTGTGGTGTCAGAGCAAAAAACAAAGGACTTCCTGAACAACAACCCGACGCAGAAGAAACTGGAAAATGACCCGGCTTTCCAGATTGTGAATTCTATCATCACCAACTACAGAAGCAACATTGCTCCTAAGCTGGCGGAAAGCAATGCCAAGCTGGATAGAGCGAACCGCCTGTATGTGGCTGGTCTGCGCCAGATGAACCCAGACAAAGTGTTCTACCCGGATGCTAACTCTACACTGCGCCTGAGCTATGGTGCCGTGAAGGATTACAGCCCGCAGGATGGTGTTGTGTATAACTACTACACCACGCTGGATGGCGTGATGGCCAAAGAGGACCCGAACAACGAGGAGTTTGTGGTACCTGCTAAACTGAAGCAGCTATACCAGGCGAAAGAATACGGCCGCTATGCCAACTCGAAAGGAGAACTGGTAACTGACTTTATCACGGATAACGATATTACCGGTGGTAACTCTGGCTCTCCGGTTATTAACGGACGTGGTGAATTAATAGGATTGGCATTCGACGGAAACTGGGAAGCCATGACGGGTGACCTCGTATATGACCCAGCCTATAAGCGCACCATCAACATGGACTCACGTTACCTGCTGTTCCTGATCGATAAGTTTGCTGGTGCTCAGAACCTGATAAACGAAATGACAATTGTAGACAGCAACAGCCCGGGTGCCGGCGACGCTGCGCAGGCAAAAGCCGAGACCACTACCCCACAAGGCGAACTGTTAGAGGCCACCATAAAAGAAGCAAACGAAAAGCTTCGTGCCGGTAAAACAGAGTTTAAAGTGGAGAAAAAGAAAGGCGACGTGAAAGTGAAGCTGCAAGTAAAAGACTAAGCATTGCTTAAGCTAAATATAAAGGCGCCGGAGATATCCCCGGCGCCTTTTTCTATTGTAACAAATAACCAGATTAATCTTCTGTGCCATCATCCCACCATACACCATTGGTATAAATGTTTACATCTGGAACGTTGATAGCATTCGCATCACGCTCACTAAGCGAGTAAGGGAAGCGGAGCGGCGGCGCCGAAATAGAATGTTCGGTAATAAACTCAGGTAAGCCCGTCCTTCTCCAGTCATTATAAGCTTCGAAAGGCTGAAAGTAAAAATAAGCTATCCACTTTTGCCTGATAATGTCATCTAAGTCCAACGTTGCCGGTGATTGTGGCAGAGAGGGATTATCCAGATAATCATCTATTGCGACAGTTAAATCAATACCCAGGTCATCAAACGCAGACCCACCAATCTGCCGTGTCATCGCAGCCCTTATTCCTTCCTGGTAAGCTTCGAACGCTTCTGCCATGTTACCCAAACGCAGGTATGCTTCCGCTTCGATGAACTTCAATTCATCATAGGTCATCATTGGCATTGGAGAGGTAGGGTTCAGCACTGCTGAGGTTACATCAGAGAATGCTACGTTTGCCTGATCGTTCGTAAGGGTGGCATTTGGAGCCCCTACTATTTCTCCAATTTTTGGCACAGGTGCTACCATCGCATCTAATCGCGGGTCATTCAGGTTATCCAGCGTCTCGATAAATCTTTCACTAACTGCAAGGTGTGACCTATCATTTAGCTCCTGAAACCAGGGGTGCTCACCAATGGCTGTATTTTCGTAGCTGTTAAAAATAAATCCATCATCCAAATTCTGAAAACCTTGCTGCGCGGCATCCAGTGCATTTTGTGCAGCATTCTCATTCACATTGGTTAATCTTAACCAATATCTTGCCAACAGGGAATAAGCTGTCCTTTTCCAGTCCGTTACATTACCGTTAAATATCAGGTCAGTGCTTCCGGGGTTGGGACCACCTCTGTCCAGGTCAGCAATGGCTTCATTCAGCAGCTGAAATATCTGGTCATACACTTCCTCCTGTGGGTCAAACACAGGCTGCCTGTTTTCTACCCCCAGCCCTATCTGTGAGTAAGGTACACGTCCCCAGGCATCAGTGGCGACCGAAAGAGTATATGCCTTTAATATCTTAGCGATACCTACGCTGATATAGCTGCCTTCCTCTGATCCTCCTTCCGATCCCTTGGCAATGATGTAATTGAGGTCAGGTAAAACGCCTGCATAAATATTGTTCCACACGTTATTCACTAGCGTTGGGTTCTCCAGGTCTGTCCTTCTGTCCGCTTCCTGCAACTGGGCATGTACCCCTGCCGTGTGCCTTACAAACACAGAGGAGTACCATGCCAGGTCAACGCCATGCACTGCGGTCGGAACGTTAACAGTTACCTGGGGTATCAGCAGTGAAATGCTGACGTCATCCGGGTCATTGGGGTTAGTATCAATTTCATCTAATACATCGTCGCTACAGGAACTGGTACTTATGACCAATCCTATAACTGCCAGAAAGTATAATAATATATTCTTCTTCATGTCTTTTCTCTTTTACAATTAAAAAGTAACTTTTATTCCGGCCCCGTAGCTTCTCGTCTGTGGCAGAGACACATACTCAAGGCCCTGGAAGTTACCGGCACCACCCACGCTCGTCTCTGGATCAAAGTTAGGGTAGTCGGTGATTAGGAACAGATTGCGGCCTGTCAGGAAGAAAGAGGCGTTACTGAACGGTGTGTTTTCCAGCACAGTGGCTGGCAGCGAATAGCTTAGCGCCACCTCTCTTAGTCGCACAAAAGAAGTAGAGTAAATATTAGACTCGGTAATAGCGTCCAATCTGCTCCAGAAAGACTGGTCTTGAGGTATTGCAATGTCGTTTTCGCCTTCCACCACCAGATTTCCATCAGCATCGAAGAAGCCTTTAGAACCTCCGAAAACCTGTGGTGTCTCGCGATCTTCTGTAAGTTCTGCCATACCGTAAATCTTCAGCAGGCGCGTGTTACCAGCATACATGTTACCTCCTTTACGCCAATCAACTTGTGCACTAAGGGCGAAGCCCTTGTAGTCAATGCCGTTGATGAAGGACATTTCAAAATCCGGCTGCACGTTGCCTATATTCTCAAACTCGCCCACCAGTGGCATACCATAGAAAGGATTGGCTGCTCCGTTTATAGTTTGGCGGCTGTCCACCACAATGTTGCCGCCATCGTCTCTTACATAAGAAGAACCAAAGATGATAGGATATGCAGAACCTGCCTGCGCCCGGATGTTTGGCGTTGTAAAACCTCCCAAGAAGATATTATCTACACCAGGGGCTAGCTCCAGCACTTCGTTATTATAAGTAGAGAAGTTTGTGGTGATAGTCCACTGTAATGTCTCGTTCCGGACAGGAATGACGGTTGCCATCAGCTCATGTCCCTTCGTCTGTAACTCACCCGCATTTCTAAATTCAGATAAAAAACCAGCAGCAGGAGAAAGTGGAACACTAAATATCTGGTCCGTTGTGGTTTGTACATAGTAAGTGTAATCAAACACAAGGCGGTTAGCAAAGAACCTGAAGTCACCTCCAAATTCCACTGTTTTGGTGTTCTGCGGTCTAAGATCTGTTGTTCTCAAGGTATTGTTGTAGGAACGCCCTATCACGCTGTTGAAGGGAAAGGCAATACCATCCTGCAAAAAACCAGACCCTGAGGTACCTTGCAGAAAAACGTTTCTCGTGATATAAGCGTCTTCCGGTGCCTGTCCAACTTCTGCATAGGAGGCTCTTATCTTACCGAAATCCAGCACATTGCTTTCAATGCCAAAGGCATCTGTAAACACAAAACCTACTCCCACAGAGGGATAGAAGAAGTCGCGGTTGCCTCTCGCCAGGTTAGATACATAATCCTGGCGTGCGGAAGAGGTCAGGAACAGGTAATTTTTATAGCCTAACTCGAGGTTCGCATAGAAGCCTGCAACCCTTCGACTTGTAAGTATCTCACTGTTCGTCTGCACAATGGTGTTGGCTATGTTGTTAAACCCGCCCTGCTGAATACCAGAACCAAAGTTGTTGATGAAGCGTGTCCTGATGTCATAGATTTCATTCCCCAGCAACAAACTAGCATTCAGGTCTTCTGTAATATCGCGGATAAAGGAAACAGAAATGTTCGAGTTAACCTGGTTTTGGGAGAACACATAGTCGTTTATCTGGCCACCTGATGGTGTAGCCGTTCTACCACCTGTTTGTCCGGATCCCAACTGATAAACTTCTTTACCGTCTGTTGTGAAATAGTCAGTACCTATTCTGTAATTTGCAGTTATCCAGTCAGTTGGCCTGTAAACTAAATTCGCAGATCCAATAAAACGGCGGGTATCTTCAAAGAACTCATTGTTTGCCACAGACCATCTCGGGTTATCAATCGCTGAACGGTAGTTTACCTGCCGGAAAGGGTTGGCAGGGTCGGCATACGGGAGCCCCCATAGATCATAGGTTCGGGGAGCCGCATAGAGCGTGAAAAGTGGATTGGACAAGTTAGAACCACCCGGCACCTTATCGACGTGTGTATCTGAATAGATAGCAGATACGCCCAGCGTTAGCTTTGGATCAACGGTAAAATCTCCCGCTACTTTCGCATTAAGCCTTTCCATGCCTGTAGTTGGCACAATACCTTCCTGATCGGTGTATCCAAGTGAAACGGCATAGTTTCCAAAATCACCGTTATTGGCAACAGTGAGTGAATTTGTAAAAGTGTGGCCTGTCTCAAAGAAAGGCTCTACGTTATCAAAAACGACATTCCCGGGCACTGTTTCTCCCACAGCGTTTACCACATCGCCAAGTGTACTAATTCGAGGGCCCCAGGAAATGGAAGTGGCGTTATCATAATTGCCCCCTGAGCCTTGAGCATATGTATCCTGCAGGTCTGGCAGCACAGATACCTTATCTATGGAGTAATCAGAACTAAAGGACACGACAGCTCCTTTTCTCTCGGCTAAGCCCTTTCCTTTTTTAGTTGTGATAACAACAACACCGTTTGCAGCGCGGACACCATATAACGCTGCAGCTGCACCTCCTTTCAAAACGGTCATGGACTCTATATCATTCGGGTTGATATCAAGTGCTCTGGAAGAAGCATCCGCACCACTAATACCACCTGTACCGGGTCCGTTACCAGTAACAGGATCCTGCTGAATGGAGCCGCTTTCAATTGGCATACCATCCACCACATAAAGCGGCTGGTTGTTACCTGTAAAAGAACGGTTACCGCGAATGGTGATGGTGGAAGAGGAGCCTGGCAAACCACTTGACTGACGCACAATAACACCGGCTACTTTACCCTGTATGGCGTTTGTTACGTTAGGCTGATTTGCCCTGGTCAGCTTTTCACCATCAATCTGCTGCACCGAGTAACTCAGTGCCTTTTCCTCCCGCTCTATACCGAAAGCTGTCACAACAACCTCGCTTAGCTGCTTCGTGTCAAGCACAAGCCCGACATCAATAGTGCTTTGATTGCCTATAACTCTTTCACTCCGAGTGTAACCAACATATCTAAAAATAAGGGTTTGAGATGCTGCTGGCTCAGGAACTTGCAAACTAAATTCGCCTGATATCCCTGTTGTAGCACCAATATTTGTTCCTCTGACTTGAACTGACACACCAGGCAAAGGCTGTCCGCTTTCCTCGTCCACCACTGTACCAGTTACAGTAGTGGTACCTTGTGCAAAGCATTCTATCGACATCATTATTGCTAGCAGAAGGTTAAATAGTAAAGTCTTTTTCATAAGCAGTTTTATTTATATTTAGTTATTGGAATAGATTAATTTTTGTGCAGAAGCTAAGTACATTAAATACGAATTTAGGATACTGGTATGTCTCCTGTTAAAATACAATCTCAGTTCATTTATGCTTCAACAAACTAATTCTAAGTGTAGACATCCAATTTTATTGAGTACATAATCTAAATTACCAAGGGAAGGTTTCTATTATAAGTTTCTTTGTAACAGCAACTTAAGAGCAAAAACAGACTGTAACTATAACTAAGTGTACTAGTGTTTTGTATAAAAAAATCACTTATTCGTATGGAGATACTCGTAGTTCATATGAATAAATTCATTTTTACATGGGTATATAAAAATACCTGTCACTGTACTTCCAGAATCTCATGAAGCTAAATCTAATTATAGTGCTATTTATTGGGTTAGTGCTGTTATCTGAAGCACATGCGCAGGCAGATGAACCAATGGGTGCACGTGCCGCTGCCCTAGGAAATGCTTCTGTCACGCTTCCTGGTTTATGGGCATTACACAACAATGTGGCAGGCATTGCAAACATGGTGCAGCCTGAGGTGGGTGCCTATGTCCATAACAGGTTCGGCATAAGCGCATTCACAACAGTGGCCTTGCAGGCCGTATATCCTACAGGTAAGTATGGCACTTATGGCCTGAGCATGAGCAGGTTTGGGGATGAGTTGTATAGCCAGCAGGCGCTTGGCATTGGTGTGGCGCATAAACTGGGGCAGTTTAGCTTGGGTGCTAAAGCCGATGTATGGCAGGTGGCTGTAGAGGGCTATGGCAGCAGAAAGGCCGTGGCCTTATCAGTTGGAGGGCAGGGTGAGATAATTCCAAACCTGTACTTTGGCGCCTATGCCTATAACCTGAACCAGGCGAGGCTGTCGTCCTTCGAGGATGAGCGCCTTGCCACCATCATGAAGGCAGGCCTTTCTTACAGGCCCCACCTGCGGCTGCTGTTAGCCATAGAGACAGAGAAAAACATAGCGCATGATGCTGACTTTAAAGCAGGTATTGAGTACCAGGTACTAAAGGAGAAGTTTACCCTACGCACCGGCTTCAGCACCCTTACGGGCAAAGCTACTTTTGGCGCAGGTTTTCAGGCAAGGCAGCTGCAGGTAGACTATGCTCTTGGCTCCACCACCCTACTCGGCCTTAGCCACCACCTTTCCCTCTCTTACCAGTTCGATGTAGCCAGAAGCGAGTAAACTATACAGTCACTTTCTTTCGGGAAAGCCGCCGGATAAGTGGCTCGATGGTTAGCCCCTGCACCAACAGCGACAGCAGCACTACGGCATAGGTGATGGCCACAATCAGGTCGCGGTGCATGTCAGGGGTAAGCGACAAAGCCAGTGCAATAGAGATGCCGCCCCGCAAACCTCCCCACGTCATAATAGGCAAGGTGCCGGGGGTAAAGGCACGGTTAAGGCGTAGGGTATAAGATGGAACGGCCAGGGCTATATAACGCACTACCAGTACAATCACGGTCGTAATCAAACCTACTATCACATACTCCCACCTGAAGGGCACTAACAGCAGTTCCAGCCCAATCAGCACGAACAGCACGGCATTGAATATCTCATCCACCATCTCCCAGAACTTGGTCAGGTAGTCTGCTGTTTGCTCACTCATCGCCAGCTTCGTTCCCTGGTTGCCAATCAGCAGGCCAGCCGCCACCATGGCTAGCGGGCCTGAGAAGTGAAAAATCTGGGCAATACTGTAGCCCCCGGTTACCACTGCCAGCGAAATCAGCACCTCTGTCTGGTAATGGTCGATGCGCTTCATAAAGAAGTAGGCAATGTAGCCAATGAGCAGCCCCAGCACAATGCCTCCGCCAACTTCCAGCAGGAAAAGCTCTGCTATAAAAGAACCCTCAATGTTAGCCAGCCCCTGCTGGGCAATCTGGAAGAGAGAAATAAACACCACTACACCCACGCCATCATTAAAGAGGGACTCGCCTGTAATGCTCACCTCCAGCTGCTTCGGGATGTTGGCTTTTTTGAGGATGCCCAGCACCGCAATGGGGTCTGTGGGGGAGATGAGGGCGCCGAACAGCAAGCAGTAGATATAATCAATGGGCTGCCCCACAATTTGCAGCAGGAAGTAAAAAGCTGTACCGGTTAAAGCGGTGGAAATGGCCACACCCACAGTGGCAAAAATCATGATAGACCACTTTGACTTCGACAGCTTTTCCAGGTCAGTGTGCAGCGCACCGGCAAAAAGCAGGAAGCTCAGCATAAATTCCAGCAGTATCTCTGAAAAATCAATACCCCGCAGTTTGGCCTCCACCATCAGCTCAAATTTAGGAGACACTGCCCCCCACCCCTGCACCAGCAAAGAGATTAAAAGACCGGCCAGCAGGAGCGCAATGGCACTAGGTAAACGGATAAACTTTTGGTTGATGTAAGCAAAGAAAGCCGAGATAACAAGTATCGCAGAGAAGAGGTGAAAGAGCTCCATGTAACTATTTTTAGATAACCTACATTAAACTACCTATAGCTTAACGAGAGATTTAAACATATTCTATTTTGTGTACTGATGCCTATGGTACAAAGGTTACTGCTGTGTTGGTTTACGTTGCTCTTTGTGGTGCCGCTGCAGGCACAGGATTACGCACGCCAGAACATCGACCTCGACCTGCTGGTGCAGGAACTCTTCTCTGAGCAGGAAGATGAAAACATAAGCTACGAGGACTTGTACGAGACGCTGTTCCAGTACTACCAGCGCCCCATCGACCTGAACCATACTACACCAGAGGAACTTGCTTCACTGTACCTGCTTTCGCGGCCGCAGATTGCATCTTTCTTCCAGTACATAGAGGAGAACGGGGAATTGCTGAGTATTTATGAGTTGCAGGCCGTGCCAAACTTCGACCTGCTCACAATTTACCAGTTGCTCCCTTTTGTGCGGGTGCAGGATGCGGGTTTGCAGGCCGACCAGAGGCCGCTGTGGCAGCGTGTCATCGGGGAGGATAACAACGCGCTGATATTACGGTATGAGCGGACACTGCAACAGCGCCGTGGCTATTCCGCAATAGATAATACCAGCAGCCGCTCTACTACCCGCTACCTGGGGTCCCCAAATAAGTTATTCTTACGTTACCGCGTCAGCCATGCCCGCGACTATAGTTTCGGCATTACGGCTGAGAAAGACGCCGGGGAACAATTCACCTGGTCGCCTGGCACCCGCCGATATGGGTTTGATTACTACACCGCACACCTGCAGCTTTACAATAAGGGGAAATTTAAAACGATAGCACTAGGCGATTACCAGTTGCAGTTCGGGCAAGGGTTATTGCTTTCATCGGGCTACAGTGTGGGCAAGGGCAGCGAAACCATTGCCACTGTGAGCAGGGCAAACCTGGGCATCAGGCCTTACAACTCTGTCCTGGAATATGCTTTTATGAGAGGAGCAGCGGCCACCTATACAGCAGGAAAAATAGATATTACCGGCTTTTACTCTAACAAACGTGTAGATGCCAACCTGCAGGCACAGCTTGACACGCTGAGCACATTCAATGACTTTTTCACAGGTGTCCAAACCACTGGCTTTCACCGCACCCCTACTGAGCTGGCAAACAAGCACCAGGTACGGGAGCAGGTATATGGCGCAAACGCCTATTACAAATCTGACAACAGGGCTTTTTCTGCTGGCATTACGGCAATGGGCACTCATTACAGTTCTCCCATTCAGAAGGCGGGAGCTCCTTACCAGCATTTCGAGTTTAATGGCACCAGCAACTATAACATTGGTGCAAACTACAGCTATACCTGGCAGAATGTGTACCTGTTTGGAGAATCGGCCATGAGCAAAAGTGGTGGCATCGGCAGCGTAAACGGTCTCATCGCTAACCTGTCTAACAACATAGAACTTTCCATGCTCTACCGCTACTATGCCCGTAACTTCCACACCTTCTACGGCAGCGCATTTGGCGAGAGCACACGAAACATCAACGAGCAGGGCTTTTACACCGGTATCAAAATCAGGCCCATGCCTAAGTGGGAAGTCACCGCGTATTATGATCGATTTCGTTTTGCGTGGCTACGCTACCATGTGGATGCACCTTCCTACGGACATGAATACCTGGTGCGGCTGTACTTCAGGCCCAACCGCCAGAGCAGCCTCTATGCGCAGATGCGGTATGAGAGCAAAGGACGCAACGTGTTCAATAACACCACCAACATAGATTATGTGGCTCAGGCAGCGCGCAGGAATTATCTGATTTATTTCGAGACCTCTCCCACACGCATGCTTCACCTGAAGTCGAGGGTGCAGTTCAGTACCTATAGCCATGAGTCGCCTCAGACAACAGGCTACCTGATTGCGCAGGATGTGAATTTTACTTTCAGCAAAGTACGGCTCAGCACCCGCTACGCCCTCTTCGACACCGACAGCTATAACACCCGCCAGTATGCGTACGAGCGCGACGTACTGGGTGCTTTTTCTATTCCGGCATTCAGCGGCAAAGGCACCCGCCTCTATGCCCTGCTGCAGTTCCGCCCCCTCCGTGATTTGGATATCTGGGTAAAGTATGGCATCACGCACTACCGCAACCAGGATACCATCGGTTCGGCTCTTGAAATAATCGAAGGCCCCAGAAGGTCGGATGTGAAAGCGCAGGTGCGGTATAAATTTTAATTGCTTATTAATCGTTACCCGTTTTGAGATGAGTTGCTAATGATGCTCGTTATGTTTGCTGCTCAACCAGAGGTTTGTGCAGGCATTTGCATCAAGTCAAATCTTACAAAACGTCACGTGATACGAAAACGAACAACGATTAACGAGCATTGAATAACGAACCACTACAGCTGGCTTTCACTTGTGCACTTATAACCTGTCCGTCCTTATCAAATTCTAAGTGGCAGCACTCCAGGAACAGCGCTTTTAGCTTTTCACGGCCGCGCTGAATGCGGGACTTGGCTCCTGAGTAGGACATACCCAGCCGTTGCGCAATCTCTTTCTGGCTGACTCCTTCCAGCTCGCTCAGGCGGAGCGGTTCAGCGTATTCTGGTGGCAACAGGTTGATAAGCGGCTCCACCAGGGCCTCGACCTCGTGGCGCGCCTGCTCGGGCAGCTCCTCTACTGCAAGCTCTGTTTCGATACCCAAGGGTTGGCAGCGGCTGTTCTCCCGGAAGAAATCATATACTGTGTTGCGGGTAATCTGGTAGAGCCAGGCCTTCAGGTTATGCACTTCCTGCAGCTGTTCGCAGTTCTTATACAGCTTTAGGTAGAGCTGCTGCAGAATATCATCCGCCACATCTTTATCCAGCACCCGCTTCTGCACAAAACCTTTCAGTTGCGCTTCATAAACCAGGAATACAGGCGCTACGGCTGCACAGGAGTCTATGGCAGCAGCCTGATGGGGCTTAATGTTGTTACAGCAGTTTTCCATGTTCCGCTACTGGTTTTGAAAGATTGTTTAAAGCAAGTAGAATATGTATTGGCGGCTGTTAAATTTAAGAAAAGCTAATATGGGAATAGCTGATTGTATCTAAAATAAAATGGGAATGAACAGCAGCAGCCACATCTTACATTTTCACATGTGGCTGCTGCTAATGCAGTTTATTATATAAATGGACTAATGCTCTTCAATTTGTGCGGCTCTGGCATTCGCGCCTTCTCCATATACCGTTGACTCGCCAAACGTATAAAATGCTTCCCAATCCACGCCCTGCGGGTCAGTTATCCATGATTTCTCAGATTTAGCGTAGCAGCAGGTGCATTGGCCTTCTTCCCTTATGGCTCCCTTCGCATTTTTCAGGTTGCCGTATACTTCCGCCAGTTCTTCCTCGCTTTCCGCCTGAATGCCCAGGTGCTCGATACCGGCGTTTTCAGGGTGTAATGAGATGGCGAAGTTGATGCGCGGATCTTCCAGCATCCACTTGGCGTAATCTTCTTTCAGTACAGTAGGCGCTGTGGCAAATAAGGCTGTGTAAAACGCCGTTGACTCTTGCAGGTTCTTAACGCGTACATTTACATGGAATCTTTTCATGGCTCTAGCTCTTTTTTGGGTCCTTATTTGATTTACACCCTGATGACGGAGAGAACTCTGAAAAGACGCAGGCTCCTGAAAGTTTTTTAGAAAAACTTTCAGGAGCCTGCGTCTCATTTGTATCCCACCGCTTTTTGTTAATGCTGCAGAATAATTCGCACAGATTTACATCAACGCCTCTACGGTATGTTTTTCACAAATACCACCTTCTCGCTGTCTGACTTTATCACGTTGTTCAGGAACGTTACCAGTTGCGTGTAAGATTCCGGGCTGTAGCGGCCTTTGCCCATTTGCATGCTGCGCAAGTACACAACCCGCTGCCCATCCACTTTCACAGAGGCTTTGTACTCCCCAAAAACAGATTTATGCACCACTTCCTGCGGCAGGTACTCTACTGCGTAGCCAGCGGGCAGCTGAAACTCCACCGTATCCACATCCAGGAAGGCCATTCTGCGCACTACATCCGTTAACCTTTTTTCCTTCTGGTTAGGTACGTAGGTCCACTTGCTCATCAGGTTGGGAGATACAAACATACGTTTGCCGCTGATGGTGGCACACTGGCGAAGGCTTAGCTCCAGTTGCTCTGTTACTGCTGGCAGCTTGTCCTTCTGCTGCACGAAAGCATACTTCTCTATTTCAAAGGCAGGAATTTTCACCTGCTGGTACAGCCATTTGCGCTGCTCATCAGGCTGCATGTTCTGAACAGCATTGGCATGCGACTCCTGCTGCAAGCCGGTATAACGTGTCGTAACGCTGGCGCTGCCGCTTCCTTTCTCATCCAGTGTCACTTTTATCTGGCGTATCTGGGCATTATCAGTGGCTTTGTAGTTAGGCGTTTTCACCAGCTTGCCTCCTTCAGGCGTAATCAGCAGCGCATGGCGACCACCAGTGGAGCTCCCGGCATATCCTGCCGCCTCTGTCTGGCTCGTACACTCCAGCCAGAGCGTGTCTTTGGCCATCGGAACGGACAGTACCACATGGTTAAACTGGCTGCTCGGGAAGTTGGTCCTGATATCCGGCTCACCGTCTCCGGCACGAATCAGGGCCTGGTATGAATTTATACCGACTGCTTTCAGCATGGCTTGTGTGTAGTTAGTTAGCGCCTTACAGTCGCCGTAGCCTTTGCTGTCCACAAAGCTAGCCTCGAAGGGCTGCCAGCCGCCTATACCCAGCTGAATGGATACATAGCGTGTTTTTCCCTGCAGGTAATCATACACAATCCGCACCTTCTCTTCCTGTGTTTTTGCTTTGGAGGTCAGCTCAACCAGCTTTTGCTTCGTAGCCTCCGGCAGCACATCCCGGCCTTTGTTCAGCTGGTCTATCCAGAGGCCATAGCTTTTCCAACTCTCCATGTTGCCCTTGTAGCCTTCTACCTCAAAATCCGTTGGAGCCGTGCGCACAATAGGCACCAGTTCCTCCAGCCCAGGACCAAAAGGCTCTGTTTCCACAGGTTTCAGGTTCTGCACCTGCCAGGTATACACCTCATGGGTAGCTGTAGCTGTTTTCTTTGCAGGCTGCGGCACGTTGCTTTCTAGGTAACGCAGCTTCATTCCCAGCGGCATCTGCACCTCAAAGCTGGCCTTCTCCACTGTCAGACGCTCTTCGTCCTGAGGGTGAAATATGGGATAAAACAGCAGGTTTTCAAAAGTCACCTCATACTCAAACTCTACGGTATACGGGTACACCGTGTGTGTCAGGTCAGCAATCTTCACCCGGTTGTCCTCATACAGGGAGAAGTCGCTGATGGCGCTCACATCGGTAACATCCTTGTTTTTCAGGGTCTTTATCTTATTTCCTGAACGGTCATAAGAAACACCTTTGATGTAGCCCACTTTACTCAGCTTGTCGTAATGCACGTACTGCTTTGCCCGGTGGTTACCGTTGTTGTTTAGAATAGTGATGGACACTTTGTACCTGGTGGTACCGCTCTTGAGAGAGTTTACAGTAAAAATGGTCTCTTCTGAGCGAATAATAATGTTAGTATCATCTGAAGGTCGGCTGACGCTGCTTTTAGTGTCCGCCATTGCTGGAGACTGCAGGAGTAGCAGGCAAACGAAGCCCCAGAGAAAGGTATGGATCTTTCGCATAAATACTGTTCGACAGTTTGTAATCAGGCTCATGATAGTGGTTTAAAGTTCCTTTAGTTTGCTGCTACTTTTTTCAGCACAATCTGCTCCGCCTGCTTCGCAATTATCTGATTGTAAAACTCCTTGAGGAGGGCATATTCCGGTGCGAAAAAAACCGGCTTGGTTATGCTCACCTTGCTCATCACCTGTAAGCTGCTTCCCTCCTGCTTCACCACATACATGAACCGGCCGCCCTTCTCAGGCAGGTTCACAACCAGGCTCTTGGGGACTTCATCCAGCTCATAGCCAGCAGGAATAGTGAAATGACTGATAAATGTTTCGTCTCTCGGTGTACCAAAATCCACCGGGTACAGGCGCTCATTCAGCTTGAATGGATTCTCCTCCTCTGCCTGCCCTAGCATGGGGTTCAGGTAAATGATGCTGACCTGGCCGTTGCTATTGGCACTGATGTTATAAGTAATATCCAGGGCTTTATTCACATCTGTCAGGTTCTTGATTTCAGGCTTCGTCATCTTAAAATCACCAACCTCTTTGGCTATGCGCTCTGCAAATTTGCTTTCCCCTTCCTCCAGAATAGTCTTCCGCAGGTATAGCGCGTTGTAACCACCAGCAGACTCGTGTCCGGTACCAGTCAGCTCACCCTTTTCATTTATGGTAAGCTTCGCATTGAAGAGCTTGGTATAAGCTGTTGAAGGGTTCAGTTCCACCCAACGCTGGTCCGCTTTCTTTATCAGGCGCCCATTTCCGTTCAGGCAGCGGAATGGCAGCATACCTACAGGCGAAAGTGGCTCTGTGGCATCCAATAGGTACTCCTGCCCGCCTACATTCACATGTGTTATCACATAGTTGAATTTGTTTATCATCGGACTATAGTTGGTCAGTACACGACCATGGTCCCGTGTGCTGACCAGCACCGGAGCTGCATCCAGGCCAGCCTCCAGCAGCATGGATGTTAGCAGCAGGTTAATTTCTGCAGCGCTTCCCTGGCGCAGGTCATACGCTTTCCGGATAGGGTTGCTCGTGTAAAGGCCGGTGTGCTGGTTCCACTTCATGCGTGCCTTCACAAGGTCAAAGATTGCCTGCATCTGCTGCTCCGGCTCTTTATGCTTGACTTTGATAGCGGCAATCTCATCTTTAAAGAAGCCATTGCGGTTTAGCTGAGCGCCAAAAGAAGTCTCTGCCAGCAGGTCTTCTGTTACTTTATTCCAGCTTCCAGTCATGATCTCGGTGCCTCTTCCGGGTATGTTCACCTGCTGCAGCTCAAACTCTATCTTTGACTGGTAGTCACCCAACGAGGTGATATACTTCTCCTCCTTAAGGGCAGGCACATCTTTCATGACCCACACATAGGAGTTGTTAATCATTTCTGTACCACCATTGCTCTGCTTGTCGTTCTGGTGCAATGGATGGTAGCCCTGCATCTGGAACCTGTAGTCGAAGTACTGCGGGATGCGCGCGCGGTATTCACTCCATACCGTTGGAATGGTGGACTGGAACTCCCACTCACGCAAATTGTACACCCTGTCGGAAGTAATAGTATAGCTTACATCAATTACAGATCCTTCTTTTACATTTGGCATCGTGAACTTCTTCAGGTACCAGTACTCATTCCGCTGCTCATCGAAAACAGTTTTAGACTCGAGTTTCACTTTCTCTACTTTTCCGTTCTCTAGGTTATAAGTATAGCCCTTGATGCTACCCACATTGTCTTTTGTAGAACCATTTCTGTAGTAAGGCACCGAAATGTTTGCCCAGTCATAACCGGACTTTTTCAGAATTTTGATGCGAATGTGGCGCTCTGTTACCACCTTCAGGTCATTCACCAGGTTAAAAGTGGTAAAGCCATAGTCTGACAGGATAACTGCGGCTGCGCTGGTGTCTTTGTCATACGTGCGCAATTTTAGCTCTGCCTCGTCTATTTTGCCGAATTTAGCGGCCTGTGCCAGCACCTGCGACCAGGAGCAGCAAAACAAAGAGAGGAGCAGAACAAGTTTTGTGGGTGAGTTTGTATTCATAGATAAGCTGTTGTTGAGTGAATTGAATTTGGTTTAGATTTAATAAGCGCCTGTAAATCTCGGAGAAGTCTATTTGCATACAGATTATAGTGTTCCCAGCAAAACATTTCTCCAAGTCGGCCTAAATAAAGTAATATAATAGTATATAATCAAACTAAATATATAAATATTCTTTTTCTTTCATTTAGCAGTTAAATTCCGGCATTTACACCCTACTATTCAATATATTCTATGGCTGCTCCCACAGAGGCACCTGCGTAAGTCTTATTCCGCACAAATAAACTCCTGCAGTATATCGTCATTCAGCTGCAGGCAAAACTGACAAGTATGGGCAATTGAGGGTTATGATTTAATTGAGATAGCGCAGGCGGCTGTTATCCTGCCGCAAAACCGGGAATATGCCGGGTACTCTCCTTCTTTTGACATGAACGGCTTCAGCAGAACAGAAGCCAGAGAGATAAGTCGATGCATGAGGGAAAGGTAGAAGGCAGATGAAGTGAATGTAAGAAACAACAAAAGGCAGAGCGGCAGCCTAAGATATACTTAGTGCTGCCGCTCTGCCTTTTGTTATTCTACTGGTTTTACTTTATGTCTCTTATAAGTAGGATTTAAAGTTTTTACCGTCCTGCCAGAATTCACGGCATGCATCCCGCTGCTCCTGAATAAATTTATGGTTCCGTTTCAGGTCTTTCCAACTGCCATAGCCAAGTCGCTCACAAAGCCTGAAAAAGTTGTCTCCCTGGTTCTTCTGCCCTTTAACACGCACCAGAGCACTAAGCAGAGGCCTCCCGGCTGCATGCTCTTTTTCTGAAATCTCATCGATTACCTCTGTCAGCATCGATTTCTCGTATGTGTTTTCCAGGTTCAGGCCGAGTTCAGCCTCGTAGATAAGATTTTGGAAGGACATCAGGTGCGCCCGACCCCGGGCTACTTGAATCAATTTCTTTCGTACCCTTGTGTTCATAGTGTAAAACATGTTTTACGCAGCATAAAGATCCAAGCGATTTTCTCCCCCAGATCCTTTACCTGCAGATACAACTAAAAAATAATATATATAACATTGAACGTATTTTAGAAGAAATGGTTGCGATAAAAGTGCAGTTATTTTCTTTTTTTAGTACAAAACACGATTTGAAGCTCCAGAAGATGCTACCGCAGCGCGTGGGGTTGCTTCTCTGACAGGTATTTCCAGTAGCGCCTGGGGATGTGGCGCAGGTGTAGCTTTGGGTTCTTCCGTTCCGGAATGTTCACATGGTCGAAGTATACCTGCCATAGCTGTTTGTACCTGTCTTCTTCCGCATCCAGCGCAACACCGGACAGGTTTTTGCGCTGGTGGGGCGGCAGGTCCAGTTTTATAAAAGTTGTGTTGTGCAGGTCGTAGTATATGCCATAGCGGCGGCGGGTATCGTATATTGCCCAGTGCTGGTCTGCATACCGTTTCCGGAAGTGGCTCATAATAAGCGGCAACACATTAAAGTCAGGGGAAATGGTGGCGTAGAACAGTTCATCTGCTGTTTTCTGAAAGCGCACAAAAGCCTCCATACGGTGTTTTTCGCGGTGCACCTGCTTTGCCGCCTGCTGCACCTGCAGCACGCAGGGCGCGGCAAAATTGCCCTCTATGTTCTCTTCCGTCCCGAAGACTAATCTGCTATAGTCGAAGATAATTTGCTCCAGGCCGGGCTGCTCCCACAGGTAAGTGTAGTAAAGCTCTTTTAGAGCCCCTGCCGATAGCTTTTTCTGCAACCCCTGCCATACACGCTGCGCCTTCTGCTCGTCTGCCACCACGGCAGTGGTTTCTCCGAACATACTGGGTTGCGCCACCTGCTCCTGCTCAATGCTGGTAGGCCAGGCTTTGCGCTCATACGCCTCGAACACCACTGTCAGCAGCCCTTCGAAAGTACCATCGTAGGTATACAGGTGCATAGCAGTACAGGCTGTGTTATTTATTTCCGTTGTAGCTGTTGCGACTTTTCTCTCCGTTCTCGGATTGCATTCTGGCAGTCAGGCTCTGTAGTTGCGGCACCAGCATATTAAGTTTGCAGCAAAGAGACACACGGGCAACCTTCTGATTTTTTCTCATGACAGTAACTTCTTTAGTTTGAACAGAATTAGATGTATGATTTGATTTGACTGTTTTCTTTTTTGCTGCGGCCATTGCTTTCAAAGACAAATGATGCTGATTACCCGGCTTCCCCCTCACATATTTGTACAAACCGCCCGACATTAGCCAACCTGCCGGAACAGGTCCAGTTGCTGCGTCAGCAGTGCGCTCCGCACAGAACCATCACCGAACAAAATCTTGTTGCGGATTTGCTGCGAGTCAAGTTCCTGCCGTTGCAGGCTTCTGGTCTGGCAGGTGATAAAGTACTTCGCCCGCTTCAGCACGACCCCCATCTGGCGCAGGTGCTCAAACTGAAGTGCTGTAAACATCCTTGCCGACACAATCTTTTTAGCCGACTTCACTCCTATGCCAGGCACACGCAGGATTATCTCGTAATCTGCCGTATTGATCTCCACCGGGAAAGCAAAGCGATTGCGCAGTGCCCACGCCAGTTTTGGGTCAATGTCCAGTTCCAGGTTCGGGTGCAGTTCATCTGCAATCTCCTTTGCGTCAAAGCCATAAAAGCGCATCAGCCAGTCGGCCTGGTAAATCCGATTCTCCCGGATAACAGGTGGCTCCGTGATGATGGGCAGACGGTTGTCGCTGCTCACCGGCACGTAACCGGAGTAATACACCCGCTTCAGGCTATAGTTCTTGTACAGCTGATTCGAGAGCTGCAGAATCTGGTGATCATTTTCTGCAGAGGCTCCAACAATCAGCTGCGTGCTCTGGCCGGCAGGCGCAAAGGCAGGCGCCGACTTGAACAACTTCTTCTCTTCCTTTGCCTGCACCAGTTGCTGGCTGATGGAGCCCATTGGCAGCAGAATCTCATTGTAGTTCTTCTCTGGTGCCAGTTGTTGCAAACTTGCCTCTGATGGCAGCTCAATGTTTACACTCAGCCTGTCGGCATACAGCCCCGCCTCTTTTATCAGTTCCTCACTGGCGCCCGGTATCGTTTTCAGGTGGATGTAGCCGTTAAACTTATGCTCCTGTCGCAACTTCTTAGCCACCCGCACGAGGCGCTCCATCGTGTAATCCGCATTTTTGAATATTCCGGAGCTCAGAAACAGCCCTTCAATATAATTGCGGCGGTAGAAGTTAATCGTAAGGTCCACTACCTCCTGCACCGTGAAGGCGGCACGCTCCACATCATTGCTCTTGCGTGTAACACAGTAGGCACAGTCGTAAATGCAGAAATTGGTGAGCAGAATCTTAAGCAATGATACGCAACGGCCATCCTCTGTATAGCTGTGGCAGATGCCCATTCCCTCGGCATTTCCTAAACCTTTGTTCTCATTCTTGCGCTTCCCACCGCTGGAAGAGCAGGACACGTCGTACTTCGCAGCATCTGCTAATATCTTTAGCTTGTCACTTATCTTACTGTCCATACTCCTGATGTTCTTGCTTTTAGTACTTTAAAGGTAAGGACACCTGTGCTATTAAACCAATATTATTAGCAATTTTTTATTCACATTGTTATCAACAGTTGTTGATAAACTAAAATTATTAGTAACTACTGCCACTATAGGTCCCATCTTGACTCCGAGATTGAAGGAATATCAAATTGTAAGCAGGAGGAAATACTAATGCTTTAATAAAGCGTTATATTAGTAGCTGTTAAAAGTGATGCTTCAGCGCCGTTAACTTCTATTCATGTCTATTTCGCACCTCTTCTTCTGCCGTTTACCAGTGGCTTGCCTTGTAGGCTTGCTCTTGCTGCTGGGAGAGGTATGCCAGGCGCAGCAGGTTATCCCCCCCGTTACACAAGACTCCACCCTCACCGACACGACCCGGCAGAAGTTTGACGACCGGGTGATGGAGAACCTCCGGCAGATGTCGGAGCGGAAGACCATCATGGGGAAATTGCTGAAAGCGATACTGGTGTTCGACCGGGTGGATGAGGAGGTGTATGGCCTGGATGCTGAACTGATTGAGAAGGAGTATGAGAAGCACACATACAAGATTGTGCGCCGCATCGATATCATGTCCTTGAAGCCTTTTGGATATTCTGTCAACGATACTTCCCGGGTACCGGCCAACTTCTTCGAAAAGCTGGGCAATTCCCTGCACGTGAAAACAGGCCGCGGCCAGATCCGAAACAAGCTGCTCTTCGAGAAAAAGGCCCCACTCGAGCCACTGGCACTGATCGAATCGGAGCGTTTGTTGCGCCAGACCTCTTATATTCTGGATGCCCGCATTATTGTGAACGAGGAAACCACCACTGAAGACAGTGTGGATGTGTTTGTTGTGACAAAAGACATCTTTAGCCTGGGTGGTTCCGGCTCTTACACCCCCTCCTCCGGCCGCGGGCGTGTTTCGCTGCGCGAGTTAAACTTTCTGGGCCAGGGTCACCAGGTAGAGGCTTCTTACCGCTTTAACCTGAACAACAGGCCCCGCCCCTGGGAGGCAGCCGGCTACTACTCCATAGAGAACATTGGCCGCACCTATATTGCCGCTGATGTGGCTTACGTAGATAAAAACTACTTTAAAGAGAAAAGTGCGCACCTGCGCCGCGACTTCTTCTCTACCAACACCAAGTATGCCGGTGCGGTAGGAGTAAGCTGGATTGACCAGCGCATTATGTTACCGCCTACCTCCGAAGATACTATCCCCACCTATGCCAACCTGGTCTATAACCAGCAGGATGCCTGGCTCGGCCGCTCCTTCAGGTTTAAGTCTTACAACTTGGGGTATGAACCCCGCAGCCGGCTCATCCTGGGGCTCCGCTACACCCGCACAGATTATTCTGTCAGGCCCTCAAACAGCTTCCAGGACAACACGCTCATCATGGGAAGTTTGGGCTACAGCATCCGGAAGTACTACAAAGACCGTTACCTGTTTGGTTTTGGTAGAACAGAGGACGTTCCAGTCGGCACGCTCCTCTCCTTCACTACCGGTTATGAGAAAGGCGACCTCAGGGAGCGGAAGTACTTTGCTGCCTCGATCTCACTGGCTAAATATGAAACAGAATTCGGTTACCTGTATGGTAAAGCCTCTTATGGTTCTTTCATGCGGGAAGGAAAGTGGGAACAAGGTGTACTGCAACTGGAAAGCCTATATTTTACAAAGCTGGCGGAGTGGGGCAACTGGAAACTGCGCCACTTTTTCTGGGGCCGAAGCACCTGGGGCATCAACCGTAACCCGGAGGAACTGCTTTCCATCAACGACGAGAGCGGGCTGCGCGGCTTCCGTTCTACTCTTCTGCGGGGCTCCCGCCGTGTGTCTCTTAATTATGAAGCAAACCTGTATACCCCGTTCTCCCTCTTCGGATTTAAGCTCGCCACGGTGGCTTTCGCTGATTTAGCCTGGCTATCGGCCGGAAACAAAAGCTCTCCGTTTAAAGGAGTGCCTTACCAGGGCTATGGCATCGGGTTCCGCTTCCGGAACGAGTACCTGTCTTTCAGCACGATACAGCTCACGCTGAGTTATTACCCGCAGTTGCCGGTCAATGAGCAAATCAACGCCTTTCGGATTTTCAACACTTCCCGGCCTTACTATGATTTCCACGATTTTCAGTTCACCCGCCCCGGCGTTGCTGACTTTTATTAGGGAAGCGGCGAAAACCAAAGCATAGGCTTAGCCTGAATAAAATCAGAAAAAAGGCAGCCTGCGAAGGGCTGCCTTTTTTTGTTCCTGCAGCAGCACGGAAAGGTAAGTGAGCACATGTTGGTTGGTTCATCAACGTATCATGAAAACCTGCTCAGGCGAATATTCTCCTCTTCATACATACTCATACCTTCCCCATGCGCTGTCACGCCTTTCAACCGGGGCAGTATTTTGTTAGTTTTGTAAAAGCATTCCCGTATAACAGCAAAAACAGAGAAGACACAACATGATAGAACTTGGCAATTACAACAAACTGGAGATAGCACGCGAAGTGGATTTTGGAGTATACCTCACCTCTGAGGACGGAGACATCCTGCTGCCCGCCAAATACATCCCAAAAGGAGCACAGGTAGGTGACATGGTGCGCGTGTTCGTGTACCGCGACTCCGAAGACCGTATTATTGCCACTGACCTGGAGCCGTTTGCTACGGTTGGCCAGTTTGCCTGCCTTACCTGCACCGACACTGCCTCGTTTGGCGCTTTCCTCGACTGGGGACTGGAGAAAGACCTGCTGGTGCCGCTCAACAACCAGAAAGACAAGATGCAGGTGGGCCGCAAGTACTGTGTGTACCTGTATCTTGATGAGACATCAGACCGTGTGGTGGCGACCTCCAAGTTGGGCAAGTACCTGCAGAACGAGAACATGCAGCTTACAGAAGGCGAAGAAGTACAACTACTGGTGGCAGGCTTCACTGACATCGGCATTAAGGTAATCATCAACAACGCCTACATGGGCATGCTGTATCAGAATGAAGTGTTCCAGGACCTGCACATGGGCGACAAAACCACCGGCTACATCAAAGCCATCCGCCCGGACAACAAGGTGGATGTGACACTGCGCAAGCCGGATGCCACCGTACTAAGTGAGGCGGAGGACGCCTCTGAGAAAATAATGCGCTTGCTACAGCAGGGCAATGGCTGGCTTCCCCTCTCCGACAGCAGCACACCCGAAGACATTTACAAGACACTTGCCATGAGCAAGAAAACCTTTAAGCGCGCCATTGGCGGCCTTTACAAAGCTGGCAAAATAGAGATAGAAGAAGGTAGCATCCGCCTCAAATAAGCACCTTGTGCTCCTCCCTTAAATAATATGCCAGGCTTGCGGTTTATATTAGGCAGTGAACTGCGGCCGGTACGGAGAACGCGCTGCAGAGTAACCCCAACCAAAAAGTAAGGTATTCAACTAAATGTTCCGGATGCTACAGATGCCTTACAGTAACAATTTTTTGAGTTTATCTATTATACTTTATAGACTATATAAGCTCAAAGAACGTACTGACTGCGTAAGATATAATTCCTATGCAAAAAGTAAGGATTGCCCTTATTGCAGGCGCCAGCGGACTGGTTGGCGGCCACCTTCTGAACTTACTCCTGAGAAGCCAGCGCTATAGCGAGGTGATATCAGTAGGCCGCCGTGAGCTGCCCCTGATATTCCCTAACCTGGAACAGCGGGTAGTTGATTTTGATAACCTGAACCTGCACTCCTCCGATTTAGTGGCGGATGACATTTTCTGCTGCCTCGGCACTACCATAAAAAAAGCTGGCTCCAAAGAAGCTTTTTACAAGATAGACCACACCTATGTGGTGGATCTGGCCAAAATTACAGCCAATAAAGGAGCTGCTCAGTTTCTAGTTGTTTCTGCCATGGGTGCCGATGCCGGTTCCATGATTTTCTACAACAAGGTAAAAGGCGAGATGGAGCAGCATGTGCAGCAACAGTCTTTTACCTCCGTGCACATCTTCCGGCCATCACTACTGTTGGGTGAGCGGGAAGAGCAACGTACCGGTGAGGAGTTCGCGTCTAAAATCATGAAGCCCCTGAGCAGCCTGATGATTGGGCCACTGGAGAAGTATAAGCCAATAGAGGCCGAAACAGTGGCCAAAGGAATGTTATATGCCGCATCTCAGGACAAACCGGGCGTGCACATCCATCCATCTGACGATATTGCCGAATTAGGTGCTAAACTCTAAACTGTAGCGCCTGCCCTGCCGTAAGCTACAGGCATCTACATTACTTTTTTTATGCCTTCTCAATCAATATACCACGTTTTCCCGAAGGTCTCCCGCTACGATCCGGAGTGGGTGCGCCAGCATTCTATGGGAGAGAACGTACTCTTCAACCTCGAGAGCCTCACTAAATCACTGGAACTGAAGCCAGGAATGCGTGTGCTGGACTTAGGATGCGGCAAGGCCATTAGCTCAATCTTCCTGGCAAAGGAATTCGGTGTGGAGGTGTGGGCGGTAGACAATGCCATCTCTGCCAGCGACAACTACCAGCGCATACTGGATGCAGGCTGCGAAAAGAAAGTGACACCCCTGGAGGCCGATGCCCGTGCCCTGCCCTTTGCCGAAGAGTATTTTGATGTTGTCATTGTAGTGGACTCCTATACCTACTTCGGCACAGATGAAAAGTACCTGCCTTACATTGCCCGCTTTCTTAAACCAGATGGGTTTCTTGCCATTGTAGATGTCTGCTTTACAAAGGAAATAGAAACGCTGGAGCAGGTACCGGATTTCCTGAGCAAGGATTACCAGAAGTACTGGTACTTTATACATACCGTAGACTGGTGGCGCAAGCTCTGGGAGAAGACCGGGCTGGTGCATATAGAGGCAGCCGAGGAACTTGACGAGGCGCAGCACGTGCGGGAGCATTATATTAAGGATTACGAGAAAGAAGGAAGCCCAGATCCCTTTGCAAAAGCATTAAAACTAGACAAGGAGCATTTTATATCATTCTTCAAGCTGATCGGGCGGCGTACCCAGAAAACCGCTTACCTGCAGAACTACAAGAAGGATACTAAAAAGTAGCATACATCACACAATTGTCGCCCTCCGCTTCGTTAGATTATCTATATTTGCAGCCGCTGTAATATTCGGTACAGCAATGTTTATTGCTCATTTTTCAATTCTGTTCAATTTCATGAAGACAATTTACCGCATTTCTTTAGCGCTTGCTATTATGCTGTGCATGGCGGTTGGCGCGCAGGCACAGGAATACCAGACAGGTATTGGTTTCCGGGGGGGGGCCGCATCCGGCCTTACGGTAAAGCACTTTATTAAGAGTGACGCCGCCATTGAGGGTATCCTGAGCACCAGCTTCAAGTACAGGGGCACTGTTATTACGGTGCTGTATGAGAAGCATGCACAGGCATTTGGCGCAAACGGCCTGCAGTGGTACTATGGTTTGGGAGGCCACGTGGGCTTCTACAACGGCCACGACTACTATGACCGCCACCACAAGAACTACGATGACAATGTGGTTGGGTTAGGTGTAGACGGTATACTTGGCTTGGAGTACTATATCCGTGATATTCCCTTTACCATCGGTGCCGATGTAAAACCATACTTCAACATCCCGCGCGGCGGCGGCTTTTGGGATACTGCCCTGCATGTGCGGTATGTGTTTTAGTGGCTGAGATAACGAAAAATAAAAAAGAGGCCTCGCTCATAAGAGAGCGAAGCCTCTTTTTTATTTAAGGCGCTTCCTGTGAAAATTCCTTAGCGCAGCTATCTCACTCAGAAAGAAATATGCATCAGCGCGTCGCCCTGGTTTACGACGGGCATGTTGTTGAGGCCCACTACATAGCCCGCGGCGGGAGCATTCAGCCGGACCTCCATCTCGCCATAAGGATCTGTGATGCTGCCGATGTTTTGATTCTTTTTGATGTACTCTCCCAGCCTGACATGGCTGCGCCACAAGCCAGCATTCTTAGCCCGTAGCCAGATGTCTTTCATGCATACCACACTTTCTTCATGCGGTGGCGTAAAGCTTGCCATCATACCCAGATGGTGCAGCACGCGGCAGCTGCCTTCAATCCCCATACTTATCCCCTTCTCATCAAACCGTAGCGATTCGCCTGTCTCATACACCATAATGGATTTACCCAATTTTGCAGCCTCTTTGCGCAATGAGCCCTGGCGGTAAGGAGAGTTCAGGATAAAGGGCGCACCAAAAGCGCGGGCCAGTTCCTCGTTCCGGTAGTCGGCCAGCACGCAACGTATCTGGGGGTAGTTGGCACGGCTGGAGCCACCAGTGTGGAAGTCCAAGCCATAGTCTACGTACGGAATAACTTCTTTCATGAACCGGTACGCCACGCGGCTGGCCAGTGAGCCGTCGCGGTTCCCCGGGAAACTGCGGTTTACGTCTTTACCATCCGGCACCTCCCTCGAAAAGTTAAGGAAGCCGTAAATATTCAGTACCGGCACTGCGATAATGGTTCCCTTCAGCGGGTACAGCATTTTCTTGGTGAGCATGCGCCGGACAATCTCTGTCCCGTTTACTTCATCACCGTGCATTCCGGCCATCAGCAACACCACAGGGCCATCATGTACAGAGCGGAATACATAGATGGGTATTTCAATAACGGTACCGCTGGGCAGTTTGCTGATGGCTAGTTTCGTCAGCACCTTTTCTCCACGGTCTATGCTTTTACCGTTAATAACGATGGTTTCAGGCATGCTATTCCTTTACTTTTTTCTGCTTTTTTTCCGTGAGCCCCTCTATATACTCAATTATTTTTCCTGCAATATCTTTCTGCGTAGCACGCTCAATACCCTCTAGGCCTGGCGATGAGTTAACCTCCAGAATCAACGGCCCGCGTTTGGACTGCAGCATATCTACACCGGCAATGCCAAGGCCAAGCGACTTGGCAGCCAACAGCGCGGCTGCTTTTTCCTGGCGACTTAATTTAATAAGCATGGCCTTGCCGCCACGATGCAGGTTTGAACGGAACTCTCCTTCCTTGCCCTGCCGCTTCATGGCGCCCACTACCTCGCCGTTCACTATAAACGCCCGGATATCGGCACCACCTGCCTCTGAGATAAACTCCTGCACAATAATGCGGGCCTTCAGGTTATGGAATGCCTCAATCACTGACTCAGCTGCTTTTCTTGTTTCGGCGAGTACCACGCCCAAGCCTTGTGTACCCTCCAGCAATTTAATGACAAGTGGTGCGCCACCTACCTCTTTCACCAGCTCGGATGTTTGTTTGGAGTAGTTGGTAAACGCTGTTTTAGGCATCCCCAGCCCTGCACGCGACAGGATCTGAAGGCTGCGCAGTTTATCTCTGGAGCGCACAATGGCCTGCGAGTCTACGGCGCTTTTCACTTTCATCATCTCGAACTGCCGCACCACGGCAGTACCGTAGAAAGTAACAGAAGCCCCGATGCGGGGAATAATAGCATCTATATCAGTTAAGCGCTCGCCTTTGTAAAGAATATGTGGGTCGCCCTGCTCAATAACGAGGTCGCAGCGCAGGTGGTCTAACACAACAGCCTGGTGCCCCCGTTGCTCAACTGCCTCTACTAAGCGGCGGGTAGAATACAGCTTCTGGTCACGGGAGAGAATGGCAATTTTCATAAATGATTTATTTCTTGATTTTTTTGATCTTCAATTTGTGTGCGAGGTTCTTGCGTGACACATCCACAATGAACTTCCCCTTTAGCAGCTTGCGGCCAATCAGCACGGGGTATTTCATGTCACTGCGGTCTGACAACGAAAACTCGGCGTCAATGGTCTCATCAAAGAGCTTTATTTTTGTACGGATGACATACCGTTCCTGCACCTCCCCTATGGAACTCTTTATTTCACGCAGGTCGTATTCCGAAAACTTGAGCTTTTTGTGGTTATACTTTGGGTGAGAAGGGTCCAGCAGATCCAAAGCAATCACCTTTGTTCCGTCGGCCTTTGTCTCTTCGTGTATATCAGAACAATGAATCGCAGACGTATAAGCACCAGTGTCTATCTTGGCTTCTATCTCGTCAATGTCCAGTTCCGGAAACGAAACTAACTCACGCCTCCCGATAACTTTCTTTTCAGGCTTTAGACTACTTTGTTTTCCCTCTTTCATAAGCTACTCTGAATAATTATGCATGCTGCATTATGAATTATGAATGGGATTTACCGGATGAAAAGTTATTCAGCTTCTCCTTCGGTGTATTCCTCTCACTTAAAGTTGAACCACGTGTGGTGGAGCTTATTCATTCATACTTTCTAATGCAGCATGCATTATTCTATTTGCTGTAAGTAATGCGGTAGATGGCATCGTTCTTGTCGTCTGACACCAGCATAGAGCCATCCTGCATCTGCAGCACGTCCACCGGACGGCCCCAGTCTTCCTGGCCCTGTAGCCAGCCTTCCGCAAATGGCTTGTGCGTGGTTTTTCCGTTCGCGTCTGTCGTTACAGTGGCTACGCTATAGCCTATCTTTTCGGAGCGGTTCCAGGAGCCATGCTGTGCTACAAATATCTGGTTCCGATACTCCTCTGGGAACATGTTGCCTGTGTAGAACTTCATACCCAGCGTTCCGCCATGTGGATGCAAATTCTGCACAGGTGCCACAAACTCATTGCAGTTTCGGTTCTTGCCAAATTCAGGATCCGACACCTCACCGGCATGGCAGTATGGGTAACCAAAGTGCTGCCCTTTCTCTGTCGCACGGTTCAACTCATCCGCCGGCACATTATCGCCCATCAGGTCGCGGCCATTGTCTGTGAAGTACAGGTCTTTTGTTTCCGGGTGCCAGTCGAAGCCAACGCTGTTACGCACGCCCTCGGCATATACCTCCAGATTAGAGCCATCGGGGTCCATACGGGAAATGGAGGCATAGATGGGTTTTTCTGATTTACATATATTGCAGGGTGCTCCCACCGGCACATAAAGCTTTCCGTCCGGGCCAAAGGCAATGTATTTCCAGCCATGGTGCTCATCGCTGGGAAACTGGTCGTTCACTACTTCGTATTTAGGCTGATTGCGGAATGTCTGCTCGATGTTATCAAAACGGATGACGCGGTTCACCTCGGCCACATACAGGTCTCCGTCGCGGAGAGCTACACCATTCGGCATCTTCAGCCCGGAGGCCACTACTACAACTTCATCGGCTTTGCCATCGCGGTTTTCATCTACCACGGCGTATACCTTGTCTTCCTCACGGGTGCCCACGAAAAGAATACCCGACTCACTCATAGCCATAGAACGGGCGTTGTCCACATCTTTGGCGTAGTAATCTATACGGAAGCCTTCGGGCAATTTGATTTGCTCCAGGCCTTCCTCAATAGGGCCTGTAGGTATACCTATATCCGAGTCGCTCACTGCCTGCTGCGTTTCAGTTGGTCCCGTTTTGGTAACCTCCCCGTTTTCAGCATTTTCGTTGGAAGAACAGCCTGTGCTTAAAGCCGCAACGGCAAAGAAGGACAGTATAAAGCTTAGTGTTTTTTTCATTATGAGGGGCGTCTTGTAAATTTTTAGTGTTCAAAATTGCGCATACTCCCTTCAAGTAGCAACAGCTACGGCAGCATGGCTCATTGATTTAAGCTAATTATACTCGTACAGGGGCACAATGTTTAAATGAGAAGGTGGTTTACTACTTACAGGCACTTGCAACGGACTCGTTCCGCCTGATAAAGCCTGTTTCAGCGCCCGCCTTTCATCCGCTTCCGGTGCAGCAGCGCCGCTACATCCTGCAACAGGTAAGAGTGACCTGTTTTCAAGACAACCAATTCCCCTTTATCCAGTGCATCTACAAACACGCCTACCCTTTTAGGAGCTATGATTTTGTCGTACTCCCCCAGAAACATGGTAACAGCTACCTGGTGCCTGTTAAGCAGGCGCACAATTTTCCGGATATCGAAGTTGAGCTCCCTAAAGCCTACCCAGCTGCGGTACACGCGCAGGCGCTTAGAAGTGCTGTCCATTTGGTAGTGGGCAAAGCGCAGCATGCTTTTGTGCACGATGTTGTATCTGTCCAGCATGCGCAGCAGCCCAAAGAAAAACTCCGGCTTTACCACGGTTCGCTTAAAGAGCTGCTGTAACCAACCGGGGTAAGTGGCAATGTTATACCAGAAGCTCGTTTTAATGCCGTCCGGCGCAATCAGGAACAGCTCCTCAATTTTCTCCGGCATACACTCCACCAGCGTTAGGGCAAACTTACCACCCATGCTGAAACCCATCAGGGAGAATCGGTCCAGTTGCTCTTTGTGCAGAAAGTGCTCGATGAGTTCCTGAAGAAAATCCTTGGAGAGGGGCATACTACGTTTGTGCAGGTAGCTGCGCCCATGAAAGAAAAGGTCGAAAGCGAAAATAGTATAGTCATTGCCTAGCGCCTGCTCCATGGAGTGGTAATAGCTGCTGTTCTGCCCGTAGCCATGGAAGGCCAGCATCGCACGGCTGCCGCGCCCAATGACCCGGTAGTGCAGTTTGGAGCTATTTTTAATGATAAAAGGCAAACTTTCTAATTACGAATTATGAATTCCGAATGGTTAAATTTTATACACCATCAGGCTATCAAAGGCAACAACTACAGCTTCGATACGCCGCCTGAAACGATGAACTTCATCACTTCGCTGCTGGGGACGTCCAAGAGAGTAACGTTCCGCTTGGGCACAAGAAACAGCTCCCCGGAAAAGTTATAGGAGTGCGGAAAGTACACGGCTACTTTGTCTTCGATGTTGATGGTGGCCAGCGTATCCTGCGTTAAGAAGCCCAGTTTGTAGTTGTCAGACTCTTCTGCCATCTTCACCATAACCGGCTGGTTAAACTTTTGGTTATCTCCCACAAAGGCATCGAACAGGTCTTTGATGCTGGAGTAGATAATGCTGACGAGCGGTACCTTGTGCAGGAAACGCTCTGTTACGATAAAGAAGGGTTTCACAAAAAAAGAGGAACCGATAAACCCGACCAGCGTCAACAACATTACCATCAGCAGAATACCCAGCCCTGGAATGCCCAGGTCAAAGAGGCTGTCCAGCCAATCAATAATGCCCACCACTATAAAGACGGTAATAGCAATGGGTGCTATGATTAAGAGTCCGTTTATGAAGTAACGGAAGATGTTTCTCATAAAGATGACGTTCAGAAAGCGGAAGTATCGGGTCATGTGCTTGCGTTTACAAAAAAGGCTTTGCCGTAGCAAAGCCTAAATGTAGCAAAAATGCCAATATAGTATACTGGTAATATTTCACACAGGCTCTGCCTCAATGGCGGCTATGCTGGTAGCCACCTGCTCCATCAGCCACATAGGGGTAGACGTTGCACCACAAACTCCTACACTCGTAGCATAAGCGAACCACTCGTCTACCAGTTCCTCTTCGTTTTCTACAAAGTAGCTGTTCGGGTTGTGCTGCTTACATACGCTGTACAATGCTTTTCCGTTCGAGCTTTTCTTGCCGCTCACAAACACAATAACATCGTGCTCAGCGGAGAACCTGGCCAGTTGCGGCTCACGGTTAGATACCTGCCGGCAGATGCTGTCGTTGGCATCGAACGTGGGCTGGGTACTATCTTGGTTTGCCTGCTTTAAACGCTCCTCTATCAGGGCCTTGATATGGTAGAAGCCCTTTGTGCTTTTTGTTGTCTGGCTGAAAAGCGTTACCGGGCGGGTAAAGTCAATTTTATCCAGATCCTCCTCCGTCGTCACAATGATGGCATCATCGCCTGTCTGGCCGGCCAAACCGATAACCTCTGCGTGGCCCACCTGGCCATAAATAACAATCTGTCCGTTCTCTGCTTTGCCACCGTCATAAGCATGCTTCACGCGGTTCTGCAGCTTCAGCACCACAGGGCAGGAGGCATCAATAAGTTCTATGTTATTTTCCAGGGCCAGTTTGTAAGTTTCCGGCGGTTCACCATGCGCCCTGATGAGTACTTTGCAATCGCGCAGCTCCTGCAACTGCTCACGGTCTATAATGCGAAGGCCTTTGTTGTAAAGGCGCTTCACTTCCATTCCATTATGCACTATATCTCCCAGGCAGTAGAGCTCTTCGCAATGCTCCATCTCATCCTCAGCCATCTGTATCGCAAACTCCACCCCAAAACAATAACCGGAGTTTTTATCTATAGTTACCTTCATTTTTCTGTTTCAGTTCTTCTGCAAAGAAACTTCATTTCTTAATATTTTGGATGCCACCTTCTCTAGCACAAAATCCACCTGTTCATCAATCGTCATGTGCGAGGTGTCCAGCAGGTGTGCGTCCTCGGCACGGCGCAACGGGCTTTCTTTTCTGGTAGAGTCAATATGGTCGCGCTTCTGCAGGTTCTCGCGTATATCGTCCAGGTTCACCAGCTGCTTTTTCTCCAGCAACTCCTCCTGCCTGCGCTTGGCACGCGTATTTACATCAGCGGTCATGAAAACCTTTACCTCCGCATCCGGAAAAACGGCTGTTCCTATGTCACGGCCATCCATCACTACACCGCGCTTCCTGCCCATCTTCTGTTGCTGAGCCACCATGGCATGGCGTACCTCCGGCACTACGCTTACTTCGCTTACCTGGTTCGATATATACATTTTCCGTATCTCATCTTCCACGTTCAGCCCATTTAGGAAAACTTCATTACGCGCAGTTTTTGGGTTGTAATGAAACTCCACTTCTACCTTATCCAGGGCATCCTTTATTTCTCTGGGGTTGGTAAGTGCTATGTGGTGCTTCAGAAAATACAACGTAACCGCCCTGTACATGGCACCGGTATCTATGTAGGCGTATCCAAGTTCTGCGGCTACTAACTTTGCCGTGGTGCTTTTGCCACATGAGGAATACCCGTCGAGTGCGATTACTATTTTCTTCATATTAAAGGAGAACCAAAGGAGGTTTTAATTGGAGTCGCAGGGGCAAGGCAGGTTGCCAAGCTTGCTTTTCCTTTTGAGGGATGCTGTCTTTTTTTGCTGAGGCGTTTTGGCGGTACAGCCAGCCAGAGGGCCTGTAGCAAGAAAACTCGCCAAAATCAGGCATGAAATTATCTTTCTCAAATCAACTGAATTTAATGCAAATATAAAGTAATTTACCGTTTTCCGCCCACTATAAGGGCTATTAACAAAATAAACACCTGTTACCATGCACACCAGTTTTTCCATTAGCGGACGCATTGTCGACATCCATAGCCAAGGGATTTATGATGGCACTGTTCATGTCTCAAACGGCCGCATTTCTAAAATAGTTCGTGAGGCCACAGCGGCCACCAATTATATTTTACCCGGATTTATAGATGCCCATGTGCATATCGAGAGTTCCATGCTGGTGCCCAGTGAGTTTGCCCGGCTGGCCGTTCCGCATGGCACTGTAGCCACTGTATCGGACCCGCACGAGATAGGAAATGTACTTGGTCTGAAGGGGGTGGAGTACATGATTGAGAATGGAAACAAGGTGCCTTTCAAGTTCTATTTTGGAGCTCCGTCCTGTGTTCCGGCCACACCCTTTGAGACAGCCGGCGCAGAGATTTCGGCCGCTGATATTGAGAAGCTGTTTCAGCGGGAGGAGATAAAGTACCTGGCAGAAATGATGAACTGGCCCGGCACGCTGCATCGCGCACCCGATGTGATGGAGAAGATTGCACTGGCGCAGAAGTACAACAAGGTAGTGGATGGCCATGCCCCGGGCTTGCGGGGAGATCAGGCCCTGCTATATGCCTCCGCAGGCATCAGCACCGACCATGAGTGTTTCACAGCCGAAGAGGGTCTGGACAAACTGGCTGCAGGCATGAAAATCCTGATACGGGAGGGCAGTGCGGCTAAGAACTTTGAGGCCCTAATTCCGCTGCTCCCGGAGCACTACCGGCACATCATGTTCTGCTCTGACGACAAACATCCCGACAACCTGGTGGAGGGACACATTAACCTGCTGGTAAAACGGGCGCTGGCAGATGGAAACGACTTATTCCACGTGCTGCAGGCGGCCTGCGTGAACCCGGTGGAGCACTATAAGCTGGAGGTTGGCCTGCTGAGAGAGGGCGATGCCGCCGACTTTATAACGGTGGACAACCTGGACAACTTCAATGTGCAGGCCACTTACATAAACGGGCAGCTAGTAGCAGAGCACGGGAAAAGTAAAATTGCCTTCACAGAGAGTGACGAGGTCAACAACTTCAACACAGACTTAAAATCGCCGGAAGAGTTTGCTGTACTGGCCGGTGCCGCCACCAAAATCCGTGTAATGGAGGCATTCGACGGGCAGCTCATTACGAAAGAAAGCTGGGCTACGCCTAAGGTAGAAGGTGGCTTTATAATGCAGGACGTGGCGCAGGATGTGTTGAAGCTGACAGTAGTGAACCGGTACGAAAATGCACCGCCGGCTGTGGCTTTCATCAAGAACATAGGTTTAAAAGAAGGAGCCATTGCCTCTTCCGTCGGGCACGACTCCCATAACATTGTGGCCGTGGGAGTGGATGATGAAAGCATCGCCCGGGCTGTTAATCTTATCATACAATCCAAAGGCGGCGTGGCTGCCGTACGTGAAGGGGTGCAACAGTTGTTGCCGCTGCCAGTGGCAGGCATCATGTCGGCAGAAGATGGGTATAGAGTAGCAGAACACTACTCCGCATTAGATCGCATGAGCAAGGAGATGGGCAGCAAACTGGAGTCGCCGTTTATGACGCTTTCCTTTATGGCATTGCTTGTTATACCGTCTTTAAAGCTCAGCGACAAAGGTCTTTTCAACGGAGATGAATTCAAATTCGTATCTGTGGCAGAAATAGATTAATTATAATAGATTAACTATATATTCAGGCTCCCCTTCAGGGAACCAAGGCAGATGCAGGAGTTTATACTTTTTGTTGTAGGTGTTATCGTCAGTGCGTTCGGGACTACCGTAGGCTTTGGTGGAGGTGTCTTTCTCGTGCCCATCCTGATCATCTTCTTTGGCTACAACATAGAGATTGCCATTGGCTCCACCATGTCGGCCATGATGCCGGGAGCCATCATAGCTTCCCTCTTCAACTTTCGCGACCGAAGCATAGATTACTTGGTAGGCACGCTGATACAGTTGCCTGCTATGATAGGCACTGTTCTGGGGGCCTTTCTGGTTGCTTTCCTGCCTGTGCAGGAGCTGCAGATGGTGTTCGCGCTGTTTGTGGTGGGCATAGGGGTGATGATGCTGCTGCCTAAAAAGAAAGAAGAGCCCAAGCACGCGGGCATGATGTACCGCATCCGGCGGGTACCCACCACTTTTATCCGGAAGAACAGGGCAAAAAAGATAGCTTACCGGCTAAATGGCGGTGTGGTCTCCATTTTCGGATTTATATCGGGCACCGTAGCAGGACTGTTTGGCATTGGGGGCGGATTTCTGCAGACGCCCATGATGATAAAGCTTTTCCGGATGCCGGCTCAGATTGCCACCTCCACCTCGCTGTTTATACTGGTGGTCACCAGCTTCACCGGCTTTATCAGCCATTTCCTGCTGGGCAACGTGCTCTGGAGCCGCAGCCTGCCCCTGATGCTTGCCTTTGCCGTAGGGTCACTGATAGGCAACCTGCTCAAGAAAAGGACTCCCCGGGGAAAGAAGCTGGAAATCCTTATTGCCCTTGGTCTGCTTTTGGCTGGCATCGGGGTGACTCTTAACCTGATGTTGAAGTCGAACGGCGGCTTTTCTTTCTAAGTATTGCGATACAGAAACAGAGCGGGCCTTGCATCACTTTGCAAGGCCCGCTCTGTTTCTGTCTTTACTGATGTGATATACCTGCGGTTTAGCTATACATAACGATTCAATATCCTGCATCTAATGCCCTGATTTGAAATCTATAATCTATGCCTCTTTCTGTTCGAAATGTTTTTTGAGCAGGGCGTTTACCTTTTCGGCAGTTAACGGCTTGGTCAGGTATTCGGCATTGTATCTTTTAAAGTTAGCTGTGTCCTGTGGGTGTGTGGAGGTGGTCAACACTGCCATCACAATGTTGTGGCGGAAATCAGCATCGAGGCGTTCGTAAAGCTCAAGCATCTCAAACCCATCCATCACCGGCATGTTAATGTCCAGAAAGATTAGCTCCGGTTTAAAATAATTACTGTTTTCTGCCTCGTAATTGTTGTTGCTAACGTTGTAAAGGTAGTCGAAGGCCTGCTTGCCGTTGACGAACGTACGCACATTGTCTGTTACCTTCATCCTGTCGAGCAGGCGCTGGTTGAGGAAATTAGTGGTATCGTCGTCATCGATAAGTAATACGCCTGATAACTTCTTTTTCATTTTTAGATTTAAACCCTATGCATACTTGTATACGGGGAAGCCGGATGAAGAAGTTTATGCAGATTCCTCCAGAAGAGATGAAATAGCTCCGCTGTGTTGTCTGCAGTAGATGTTTAGAGTGTGTCGCCTTCCGCTTCTGCTCTTTCCCTGGCTGTTTCTGCTTCAAAAGCTGAATTTCCTCTTCCGGTTCTTCCGGAAGTCGTTGCTGGCCCAAGGACTGATTAATGTAAAAGTATACAATCTTATCCTATTTAAAAAAATTAACCGTTCAGTTGGCAATCATGCAGCTTATGCTGATGCAAAAAAGGAAGCCCAGGTCAACAAGACCCGGGCTTCCTTTTTTATTATGAAATTGAGACTAGTTAATCAATGTATCCCTGCGCACGCATCCAGTCATCGTTGTAGAGTTTAGCTAGGTAGCGGGAGCCGTGATCTGGCAGTATCACCACGATCATGTCATCCTCTGTCAGGTTGTTTTCCCTGGCATACTCTAAAGCACCAAACACAGCCGTTCCGCAAGACCAGCCAACAAACAGACCTTCTTCTTTGGCCAGTCTCCTGGTCATCACAGCACCGTCTTTATCTGTTACTTTCAAGAAAGAGTCGATGAGGTCGAAGTTCACGTTCTTAGGCAGAATGTCTTCCCCTATACCTTCTGTAGCGTATGGGTAAATTTCGTTTTCGTCAAAAATCCCGGTCTCCTTGTACTTTTTAAACACAGAGCCATAGGTATCAATACCCACTGTAACAAGCTCAGGCTTTTGCTCTTTCAGGAATTGCGATGTTCCGGAAACAGTACCGCCCGTGCCTACTCCTGTCACAAAATGGGTTATTTTACCGTTTGTCTGGTCCCATATCTCAGGGCCAGTCGTCTCGTAATGCGCCACCGTATTCGACATGTTGTCGTACTGGTTCGGGTAAAACGAGTTAGGTATTTCCTGGTTCAGTCGCCTGGCTACGGAGTAGTAAGAATCCGGATGGTCGGGAGCCACGTTGGTAGGGCACACGATTACCTCGGCACCTACCGCTTTTAGCACATCTATCTTCTCCTTGCTTTGCTTATCAGACATGGTAAAAATGCACTTATAGCCTTTTGCAATGGCAGTCAGCGCCAGTCCCATACCTGTGTTACCGGATGTTCCTTCGATGATGGTGCCACCTGGCTTCAGTATGCCTGCTGCCTCCGCATCCTCTATCATTTTAACGGCCATACGGTCCTTAATAGAGTTCCCCGGGTTCAGGTACTCCACTTTCGCGAGCACAGTAGGCCTGATGCCTTTGGTGACATTGTTGAGCTTTACCAGCGGGGTGTTACCGATTGCCTCGGTAATATGGTTCAGATACTTCATCTGTTTTGTTTTTTGTTGCAAAGGTAAGAATTTAAATTGTTTTATGTTTTGAATCGGCAGCACCACAAAGCCAGTCTTCTTGCCATTCTACTGCCTCTCCCGGCCCTTATTGCACCTGGCAGATACAGCAAAGGGCTAAATAACAATGCCAACGGCTACAGCAGAAAATGCGTTTACGTTCACATTGGCCTATGCAATCAGGCCACTTAACTAACAGCATTACAGCCCTGACTCGTTCCGTTTTGCGTCATAGCCTGGCTCTATATTAGGGGCAACTATTTTTTGCAGGGGCAACAAAAAAGCCTATTTTTGCACAAGCTTATAGTTCGACCGTCAATACACAAACTAAATAAGATACACATGAGTGTTTTAGTAAATAAAGATTCGAAAGTGATCGTGCAGGGCTTCACAGGCTCAGAGGGATCTTTCCATGCACAGCAAATGATCGAGTACGGCACTAACGTAGTTGGTGGTGTAACTCCAGGCAAAGGTGGTTCTACGCACCTCGATCGCCCGGTTTTTAACACAGTTGAAGAGGCTGTTGAGAAATCTGGTGCCAATGTATCTATCATTTTCGTACCACCAGCTTTCGCCGCCGACGCTATTATGGAAGCTGCTGACGCTGGTATTAAAGTAATCGTGGCTATTACAGAGGGTATTCCTGTAAAAGACATGGTGCAGGCTAAAAACTACCTTCAGAACAAGGATGTGACATTAATCGGTCCTAACTGCCCGGGTGTTATCACGCCAGGCGAAGCGAAAGTGGGTA
Organism: Pontibacter toksunensis; assembly: GCF_042686245.1. Classification (NCBI taxonomy): domain Bacteria; kingdom Pseudomonadati; phylum Bacteroidota; class Cytophagia; order Cytophagales; family Hymenobacteraceae; genus Pontibacter; species Pontibacter toksunensis. The sequence goes on from NZ_JBHUOX010000004.1 coordinate 39,485, forward strand.
TCATGCCGGGCTTCGTTTTCAAGCCAGGACGTATTGGTATCGTTTCTAAATCCGGTACTTTAACCTATGAAGCGGCAGACCAGATTGTAAAAGCTGGTCTGGGTATCTCTACAGCTATCGGTATAGGTGGTGACCCCATTATCGGAACGCCAACCAAAAATGCTGTACAGCTGCTGATGGAAGACCCTGAGACTGATGCTATCGTGATGATTGGCGAGATTGGTGGTAACTACGAAGCGATGGCTTCCAAGTACATCAGCGAGACTGGTAACCAAAAGCCGGTTGTGGGTTTCATTGCTGGCCAGACAGCACCTGCAGGACGCCGTATGGGCCATGCCGGAGCCATTGTGGGTGGTGCTGAAGATACAGCTGCTGCCAAAATGAAAATTATGCGTGAGAACGGCATCCATGTAGTGGAGTCTCCGGCTGAAATTGGCGATGCCATGGTGAAAGCTTTAAAAGAAGCTGGAATCACCGCTTAATTATTTGATACTACATACTTTTAAAGTATAAAGCTACGGAAAGGCTGCCCCGCAAAGGCAGCCTTTCTTTTTTTGTCTCTCTCCTGCTGGCAACCGACCGCTGCTAACGCCGTTTGGAATACTTTCACCACACCCAAGCTTACACCAACCACACTAATGCCAGAAAATCAGCAGCATTACAACACCATCATTATAGGAACTGGCCAGGGAGGTATTCCATTAGCCAAAGCCTTAGCCGAAGCGGGCCAGAAAATAGCTATCATAGAAAAAGACACCGTAGGAGGCTCCTGTGTAAACTATGGCTGCACGCCCACCAAAACATTACTTGCCAGCGCCCAGACTGCCCATATGGCACGGCGCGCGGCAGATTACGGTGTGCATGTGCCGGAGGTGCAGGTAAATATGGCGGAGGTAAAACAGCGTCGCGATAAAATGGTAAAGCAATTCAGGGAGAGCAGCGCAGAGGGTTTAGAGAATTCAGAGGCTGTGCTTATACGCGGCACTGCCTCGTTCCTGGATAAAAAGACATTAGAAGTGCAGTCTGAAGGAAAGGCTACGCAAACACTGACTGCTGACAGAATTGTCATCAACACGGGCGCCGCCCCCTTTGTACCTGCTATAGAAGGTATAGAACGTATAGAGCACCTCAACCATAAGACCATACAGGATCTTACTGTTGCACCAGAGCACCTGCTTATACTAGGCGGTGGCTACATTGGGCTGGAGTTCGGGCAGATGTTCCGGAGGTTCGGCAGCAAGGTAACGATAGTGCAGCACGGGGAACAGCTGCTGAGTCGCGAAGATGAGGATGTGGCATCAGAGCTGAAAAATATATTGGAAGAAGAAGGTATCAACATTCTGCTTGACACCTATCCGCAGCAGCTAACACAAGAAGGCAATAGCATTAAGTTAAAAGTAAAATCTAAAGAAGGAAAGCAGCAGGAAATAACCGCCAGCCATTTGCTCCTGGCTACCGGCGTAAGGGCAAACACAAAAGACCTTAACCTAGACAAAGCAGACATCAAAGGGGACGAGAAAGGCAATATCAAAACGGATAAGCACCTGCACACTTCTGCGGAGGATGTCTATGCCATCGGTGACGTGAAGGGTGGTCCGCAATTCACACATATCTCCTACGACGACTACCGCATATTGCGCGACAGCCTGCTGCACGGCAAGCACCGCTCCACCGATGACCGGCCTGTACCATACTGTGTTTTTACCGACCCGCAACTGGGCCGCATAGGACTAAGCGAGAAGCAGGCGAAAGAGCAGAGACTAAAGTATAAGGTAGCCAAGCTGGAGATGGCGAAGGTGGCACGGGGAGTTGAAACCGGCCATACTAAAGGCTTCATGAAGGTGCTGGTAAACGAGGAAAACGAGCAGATAATTGGAGCGGCCATACTGGCTGCCGAGGGAGGCGAAATTATGACGGCACTACAGATTGCGATGATGGGCAAGCTGAGCTACAAAGAGCTGCAGGAAGGCGTGTTTGCGCACCCAACTTACCTGGAGTCGCTGAACAACCTGTTCATGAGTATGGGTGAATAATTTATTCTGCGCTTTTCAGAACTTAAAGGAAAATGAAGTGACTAATAGCAGGTTGTTTTCTTCCGCCTCCTCTTCCCCATAAAAGATGCTGTCTTTGGAATTGTAGCCCCGGGCCTCCAACCGCCACAGGAAGTTTGGGGCTGGAATGTAGTCGAAGTTAAGCGAGGTGCTGGAGGTCTGAAAGCCGCCCGGAGTATCGGTTGTGATGATGATCTGGTCTGCATCGTTGTAATGCTCTACTCTGCCAGCCAGGGCAAAGTGCTTGCTTAGCCTGTAGCGGGCAATCAGCATTCCTGCGTACCAGCTGCCTGTTTCATCGCTGCCAAACAATTCCTGTCGTCCATAATCAGCACTGGCTCCCATCGAGAACCTGTCGGAGAAGGTGTAGCCGGCGTTGATGTTATGGAAGAACCGCCGTTTTGCCTCCATCTCATCTGGCGCTTCATTGCCATAGTAGTTATTGTAACTCAGCTCCAGTTCCTCTGTTGGGGTATAGCTAATGCCAAAGCCCAAGGACTTGGCGTTGTTTGTCTCCTGAATGTTCTGCCAGCCGTTCAGCACCAGAAACTTCATCGTTACCTTCTCTGACACCGCTGCCGTTAGCCGCGCTCCTGTCTCATAGTAAGGCGAATTTTCGGCCATCAGTGCCCGGGTATATATCTCGTTATTGCCGGAGAAAGTAGACTCATATCCGATATGCGATGGCAGAATACCAGCATCCAGCCACACGCCTTCGGCCAGCCTTACACCTGCATTTGCCTGCGCTATTAGTTGCGTCAGTTCGTTCGGTTCGGCAGCATAATTTGCCTGTACATAGGTTCCTGTATGTAGTGCCAGCGTGGCACGAACCCGGTCCGTGGCATAATCAGCTCTCAGAAATGCCCAGTTCAGGTTAAACTCATTATGCCGGTAGGCCTGCGTAGTGTACAGGCGGTCTAGCCCGATGGGTTCTGAAAAATCGTACCCATAATATACATCCACTGCCCCACTCAGCTGAAAAGGCCTTGCAGCAGCCTTCATGCTTAAAGAGTCTAAAGACTGAGCGTGTAAATTATTTGAATATGTAACTAGTAGAAGCAGGAATATGGAGGCAAGAAATCGCATAGTATATTTTTAACCTGTTACTGTCCTTTTGGTTCGTACACAAGTATTTTTTATATGCTATTTACCTCGTTTCAGGTTGGTGGGTTGTTTCTGCTCCAGCCTTGGATGCAAAATCAGGAGTCATGTTGAAGATAAAAATGTTGGAAGATACTGAAACCAGGTGGCATTACAGGACATACACATTCCACCGCGTTTGCCGTTGTTGCAAATTCTCACCTATAGAACTTGCTGGTCAAAAGACGCAGCAAGGGCGAAACGGCACAGGTGATAGAACTTACTTTATCGCCACTACCTGCTCTTTCTTTCTTGTGCTGATATTTTGCGGCACAGCGGCTATAATCTCTTTCTGTAATGCTTCAATCAGTTTTTTCTTCAGGAAGCTGCGGTGCACGGCCAAGCTTACCTCGCGCAGCGGCTGCGGCTCCTGGAAAGGGCGCACTAGCCGGAGCTTTTCGTCCGGCATGTCCAGCACTGATAGTTCCGGCAGAAGCGTGAGGCCGTGTTGTGTCTCCACAATACGTTTCAGGGTTTCCAGGGAACCACTCCTGTAATCGAGGTGGCCTTTGCCCTCTGCGCCTACATGCACGCCACGGTTGCAGATGTTAAGCACCTGGCTTCTGAAGCAGTGGCCCTCGTTCAGCACCCAAAGCTCTTCCAGGTCCAGCTCCGCCGGATCTATCGCCTCTGATTTGGCCAGTGCATGGTTCGGGTTTACGTACGCTACGAATGCCTCATAAAAGAGCGGCAGCTCCCTGATGGATTTGTTCTCCAACGGTGTTACCAGCAGCCCTACATCCAGCAACTCATGGTTCAGCTTTTCCACAATCTGGTCTGTGAGCAGTTCCTGCACCACAACCCGCACATTGGGGTATTTATCCAGGAAGTTTGTGATGAAGAGGGGAATCAGGTAAGGTGCCAGCGTCGGAATCACTCCCACGCGAAGTTCCCCGCTTAGCTCCTGCTTTTGGTTCTGCACTATTTCCTGCACCTTCTTCGCCTCTGCCAGCACTATCCGGGCCTGCGCAATAATGTCCTTGCCCACTTCTGTGGGGCGTACCGGCACGCGGCTTCTGTCAAAAAGCTGTACGCCAAGCTCCTCTTCCAGCTTTTGTAACTGCATGCTGAGCGTGGGTTGCGTTACAAAGCAATGTTCTGCTGCGGTGGCAAAGTGCCGGTAGGTGTCTACCGCCACTAAATAATCTAGCTGCACGAGTGTCATTGGCTCAATGAATTATATTCAAATAAAATGGATTCGGCTCCAATTGTTGAGCATTGCAGCAAAGTTAGCAAATAGATAAAACTGATACATGTATAACTAATATCAATTTGATTGATAAAAATACTTGCATCATCTTTGTACATAAACTCAGAGACAACTACTTAATAAAACGACTATGGAAAGACTAACTAATATAGGATTGCAAAAAGAAGATAGCCAGCAGATAGCAGAGAAGCTCAATGAGTTGCTGGCGAATTATCATCTATACTATCAGAACCTGCGTGGCTTCCACTGGAATATCAAGGGCATTCACTTTTTCCAGCTGCATACCAAATTTGAAGAGCTGTACACGGTGGCACTCACCAAAATTGATGCCATTGCAGAACGCATCCTGACCATCGGACAGCAGCCGTTGCATACCTTCTCTGACTATGTGCGGGTATCGAGCATACAGGAAGCTGGCAAGCTGAGTGGCGACAAAGAGACTATAACGGTGACACACCAGAACCTGAGCACCTTACTTGACCTGGAGCGCGAGATTCTGAAGTTAGCCGCTGAAACAGGCGATGAAGGTACCGTAAGCCTCATCAGCGAAGACATTAATGAAAATGAAAAAACGCTCTGGATGCTGAACGCCTTCCTGAGTTAATTTTTAGCGTAGCTTATACAACCCAACTACATACAAAAAGGAACTTTCTCGTCCCTGTCATCCTGAAAGAAACTTGTGAGATACCTGCAGGTAATTCACAAGTTTCTTTCAGGATGACAGAATAGAACAGCTTCATTCATTTTAAACTTTTACTTCTTTGAAGGCAGTGTGGGAGCTAAATAAATAACACAAGCGGCTGGCCCTTTCCAGGACCAGCCGCTTCTATTCTAGTGTATTGGGTTCAGGAAAAAGTCTTGTGTCTTATGTCCTGGAACGTGTTTCTATACTATCTCACTTCTTCCAGAGTAACTTTTGCCCATTGGCAAATGCCTCCTAGGGGCGGGTTAAACTTATATACGTTTACTTTAACAGAAGAAACGAAAGGGAACTTCTCGTACACTCTGTCTATGATACGGTGGCCCAGGTGCTCGAGCAAACGGGCAGGAGACTTCATCTCAGTCAGCACCAGCTTGTACAGCACCTCGTAGTTTACTGTCTCGTGCAGGTCGTCGCTTTCTGCAGCCCGGCGAAGGTCAGTATCTATGATTAGATCGATGCCATACTTGTTGCCTATTTTCTGCTCTTCATCATAGTACCCATGAAAAGCAAAAAACTCCATGCCCTCCAGCGCAATCTGTCCCATTGGTATAGTTTAGCCTATTTCATCGAAGAAAGAACCGGCAGTTGCAGGCTGTCTTACAGGAGCGGCGGCACTGTTGGCGTAGCTGCGTGACGGCTCTGTAAGCGGAGGCTGTATCTCGGGCTTGTCGGGCTGCACAGGCTGTATCTCGGGTACGGGTTGCTCAATGTCCGGCGCTGGCACACGGCCAGGATAATCCGGCTGCACTGGCTCTATTTCCGGGGACGGCACATTAGGAACCGTTGGCTCAATGGGGCTTGGCACCTCTGGTTGTGGCTGCGTTACGTCTGGCGCAGGATCACCCAGCGGGTGGTACCCGTTGGCATTACTGATGGCTACAGGCGCATTGGCAGCTGTAGATTCTGGCAGCTGATAGGCTGTAGTTTCGGTTGTCGTTTTCATCTCTTTCAAGGTTTTCAGCAGCTCGGCGCTTTCTACTTTCACGTCGGCGACTCTTGAAAGGATACTCTGTGTGTTGGTTTTAGGTTTTGCCTTTGTCTTCTCGGCTCTTTCCAGTGCCTCGTTGGCCAGGTTCTTCAGGTCACGCACCATCGTGTCCAGGTGTCCTTCCATGCGCTGGTAATCCTGCTCCAGCACTTTTACCTCCTGCTTCATCTCGGCTATCAGCTTCTCCGACTGCTTGGTAGCTTCCTCCAGCACCTGGCGGGCTTGGTTTCGGGCCTGGTTCAGCAGTTCATTGGCCTTTAGTTCTGCTTCGCGGGCTCTCAGTTCTGCTGATTTGGTTGCCTGCTCCACAATGCTGCTACCAGTGTCTTCGGCTGTTTTGAGGGTTTTGTAAAGCGACGATTCTACTTCACGCAGTTTTTGGGTTTCACGGTGCGAAGCGTCCAGCTTCATGCGCAAATCTTTGTTCTCATCCAGCAACTTTTCCCACTGTTGCGAGAGCGTCATCAAAAAGGCATTCACCTCATCCTTATCTAATCCTCTGAAAGCCTTTTCAAACGTTTTTTGTCTGATCTCTAATGGTGTAATCTTCATAACTCAAGCTCTTTAATATCCCAAACCGAAATGGTGCGATCGTCACTACACGAAACTAACTGATTCTGATGAGCCGACCAAAATAATTTGTTAACCGATGTGCCGTGGCTGGCATTCCGCACTTTGTCAATTACCTTCAGCAGTTTAAAGGTTTCTGCATCCCATATCTTAATGGACTTGTCCATGCTGCAGGTGGCAAAGTAGCGTCCGTCGGGGCTAAAGGTAATATGGTTGATGGTGTACATGTGCGCAATGGTATAGCCGCGCTCTTTGTAGTGCTGCTCCACCTCCCACACTCGTAGGTGCGCATCGCGGCTGCCTGACAGCAATTGTTTGTCATCCGGTGAGTAGGCCACGGTAAATACGGAGTTGGCATGAGAGGTCAGCTCGTGCTTCAGATCCATGGTGCCGGCATCGAATATCCGGATGATGTTGTCGCTGTAGCCCACTGCCAGTTCCTGCGTCTGCTGGTTATAGCCCATGCTGCGGGCGCTCTGGCCTGTTTTCCGGACGCTGGTTTGCAGCTCAAAGGTATCGCTGCTGATGACACAAATGGCGCCGTTGCCCATAGCTACAAATATCTTCTGTAAAGCAGGGGCATAGGCAATATCAAAAATAGCCACCTTCGGCAGCGGCACCGACTTAAGTATTTTCTTATCCTTTAGATCGATGACCTGCAGCCCTTCCTGGTTTTGCCCGATGAGCAGCAGGTTACGGTCCGGCATGTAGCGGAGCGCGTAAACAGAAGTACTCACCCGGGCCATCAGCTCACCGTTTTCCGGATCATCCAGGTTCCAGGCAACCACCATGCCGTCGCCGGCAGCTGAGAAAATAACGTGCTCCTCCTCTGACCTTTCCAGGGTATACACACAGTCGCGATGACCGGTGAGGGTTGTTATTTTTTGTACTTGTACTTTACTGGCCATAATGCCGTAGCGCTTTTAATCTCTAATTTTAGCTAAATTTACAATAAATACGCCGAACCTGCGGTGCCTGCAGGTATAAAACCACCGCCAACAGGAAGTTTACCTATGCCCCTTCTGCTCACCCGACAATTACAAAAAGACACCTGGCTCGGCATCTGGCAACTACAGGAACCTGTACAGGACTTGCTCGCCCTGCTGCCACCGCACGCTGACACCAGCGCTATGGAAGGCAAGGTGCACCCTAGGCGGCAACAGGAATGGCTGGCCAGTAGAGTGCTGGTATACCAGTTGCTGCAGCTTTATACAAATGAGCCGCTGGTGCTCGCGCGCAACGAGCACGGCAAGCCCTATTTCCCGAACCAACCCCTGCACGTATCTATTACGCACTCCCCAAAACTGGCTGCCGTTATACTTTCGGGGCAGCATCAGGTTGGCATAGATATTGAACTACTGTCACCAAAGGCATTACGTGTGGCAGACAAATTCCTGACAGAAGCGGAGAAGCAACATACCGCATCTAACGAAACGGCGACCTGCCTGTACTGGAGCGCAAAAGAAACATTGTACAAATTATACAGCCGTAAAAAGTTGATTTTCAAAGAAAATCTAGTGGTAGTTCCTGGAATAGAACCAAATTTATTACTGGGTCGTGTACAAGTCGAAAATTTTTCTAAATTGTATCAGATTTATCACGAAGTTATTCAGGAACACATACTCACTTACTGCGTTGACAGTAAATAAAAAGACAATAAACTAAAAACGATATGAAATACTTAGCCTCTCTTGCTACAGCTTTGTTCCTCTCAGTTGGTGCGTTTGCTCAGTCTGGAGGCTATCAATTGGGTGATAAAGTGACAAACTTCTCATTGAAGGGCAGCAATAACCAGACGACTTCACTGAATGATTTTGCCAATGCCAAGACGGTAGTCCTGGTGTTTACGAACAGCCAGTGCCCTTATGCAAAATTGTACGAAAACCGCTTGGTTACTCTAGCGAGCAGCTATGCCAGCAAAGGCGTGCAGTTTGTGTTTGTGAACCCGGGCCTGGGCGATGGAACTGAGACACTGGAGGCAATGGCCGCCAAAAACTACAGCTTCCCCTACTTAGCCGACGAAGGCCAGAAAGTAAGCAAGCAGTTTGGTGCTACTAAAACGCCAGAGGCATTTGTGCTGCATAACACCGCCGATGGCTTTGTTCTAAAGTACAAAGGTGCCATAGATGATAACCCACAGGTGGAGAGCGGGGTAAAAAATCATTACCTTAAAAGCGTCATTGATTCTGTACTGGCTAATAAAACAGTAGCTACGCTCGATAAACGTGCCACTGGCTGTTTGATTAAAAGATACTAGCCCCAGCAGCACCTGATAAAAGAAGAAGGCCATCCTGAGAGATGGCCTTCTTCTTTTAATCCTTCCCCTGCTTAAGCAGGAGTATCGTCATCAGTAATGGCGGCGAGCAGCTTGGTTACTTCTGTTGCCTTCTCCAGGTCATCCATTTTCTCGAATGAGAAAGACAGGTTACGCAATGCCCGCTTTACCACATCCAGGTTAGAGCAAGGCTCATAAAAGATATCCACCGGGTTCAGGTTCAGTTGCAGAATGTAGTTATCGATGTCTGATTTAGAAAGGATGAGCCCTTTGTTATACACGTTGATGTAAAACTGCACCCCATCCAGCTTATAAGTCAGAATAAACAGGTTTGGCAGGTTTACGCCATATACCGGCATCCCGAGTCGCTGCGCCAGCGTCATGTAGATAACGCACAGCGTGAGCGGGTTTCCGCGCTTTGTCTCCAGCACCAGGTGCAGCATGGAGTTTGCCGGCGAATGAAAATTCTTAGTGTTGGCTGAAAAGCGCTTTTCCCGGAACAGCACGTTGTTCAGCGACTTCACCTGGTCATACGGATGCATCTCATCCTTCATGTGCGTCCAGGCATCAAAATACAGCTGATCCATTATTCTGGAGATGTCGGCAAACTCCACATCCGGGTACATGTAAGAGTTTACGAGCCACAACCCCTCCAGCAGGTTCTCTGCTCCGTTATTTTTCCATGTTTTCAACCTGGAATGCAGCCCTTCGAACTGCAGGTTATGAATCAAATCCTCTATTTTCTTCTGAAGGTCTGAGTCCAGCGTTTCTTCCCATTCTTCCTCCAGAAACGGTATTATTCCTTCTCCCAACGCCACTATCCGCTGCTCCACATACTGCGCCACCTCGTTGTCATGATCCTCCAGCAGTGAGATCATCGCCTTAATTTCTTTCTTCGTCACTATACGCTCTTATATAAAAATTTAATACTCAAATTCAGCCTGTGAGCTGTATGAAGTACACAGAGATTAAATGCAGTTTCAATTGCCCTTGTACTTTTATTTTCCTCTTTTAATTGTACGGCAGGTATCCGTCTGGTTCCGATTTTTACTTTATAAATTCAGATACTTCACCAACTAATCACGTCTGTATCACTCCCACATTATAGCGCTTTTCAATGGGTGCGTGGTTGGCGGCCTCAATTCCCATGGAAATCACTTTCCGCGTTTCCAGAGGATCGATGATGCCATCCACCCACAGGCGGGCAGCCGCGTAGTACGGCGACAACTCTTCGTTATACTTGTTCGTGATGCGCTCCAGCAGCTCTGCTTCGGCCTCCGGTGTAATTTCCTCTCCCTTGGCCTTCAACGAAGACACTTGGATCTGGAGCAGTGTTTTAGCGGCCGCGGCCCCACTCATCACGGCTAGCTGGGCTGTTGGCCAGGAGTAGATCAGGCGCGGGTCGTAGGCTTTGCCGCACATGGCGTAGTTGCCGGCTCCATAGCTGTTGCCTATTAGGATGGTAAATTTAGGCACCACAGAGTTTGACATGGCGCTCACCATTTTGGCTCCGTCCTTTATGATGCCGCCATGCTCTGATTTGCTGCCCACCATAAACCCGGATACATCCTGCAGAAACACCAACGGAATCTTCTTCTGGTTGCAGTTCATGATAAAGCGGGCGGCCTTGTCGGCAGAGTCGGAGTAGATAACGCCGCCCATCTGCATCTCGCCTTTTTTGCTCTTCACAATCTTGCGCTGGTTCGCCACAATGCCCACCGACCAGCCGTCGATGCGGGCCAGGCCACAGATAAGTGTCTGCCCGTATAGTTCTTTGTAAGGCTCAAACTCAGAGTTGTCGACCAAGCGATGGATAATGTCCATCATGTCGTAGGGCTTCACGCGGTCGGATGGCAGCAGGCCGTAAATCTCCTGCTCGTCCAGCTTTGGGGCAGCGGGCTCTGAGCGGTTAAAGCCTGCAGAAGGGTTGTCGCCCAACTTATCAAAGATGTTGCGGATGTGGTCTAGGGCCTCCTGGTCGTCCTTGCACTTGTAATCGGTAACACCGGATATCTCAGAGTGGGTAGTCGCTCCGCCCAGCGTTTCATTGTCGATGGTCTCACCAACGGCCGATTTCACTAAGTAAGAACCCGCCAGGAATACAGAGCCTGTTCCTTCCACAATTAAGGCCTCATCGCTCATGATGGGCAGGTAGGCACCACCTGCCACGCAGCTGCCCATGATGGCAGCGATCTGCACAATGCCCATAGAGCTCATGACAGCGTTGTTGCGGAACATGCGGCCAAAGTGTTCTTTATCGGGGAAAATCTCGTTTTGCATGGGCAGGAAAACGCCGGCACTATCCACGAGGTACACAATCGGGAGCTTGTTTTCGATGGAGATTTCCTGCGCTCGAAGGTTCTTCTTGGCGGTGATGGGAAACCAGGCACCTGCCTTCACGGTGGCGTCGTTGGCCACCACCACGCACTGCCGGCCTTTGATGTACCCGATGCCTGTTACCACGCCCCCGCTCGGGCATCCGCCCACTTCTTCGTACATGCCTTCTCCGGCAAAGGCTCCAACCTCTAAAAACTCACTTTCCTCGTCGAGCAGGTAGCTGATGCGCTCGCGTGCGGTCATCTTGCCCTTCTCATGCTCCTTGCGGATGCGCTTCTCTCCTCCTCCCAGGTATACTTTATTCAGTTTTGTTTTCAGCTGGTACGTCAGCTGCTTTAATGCATCTTCGTTTTTGTTGAATTCAATATCCATGCAGACTGTTTTGAGGTGTAGAACTGACAGAGTAAAATGAAAAATCCGCCCTTGGAAGCGGATTTCACAAATATACCATTTTTAGCCTTGAAGGTTTAGTTTGATTTGACTGCCCCGGCTTTAGCAGGCTTTACAGCAGCCCCGGTTCCTGTTTTTGGCTCGGGCACCGGTACGTAGACAGTGTCCGGCACTGTGCGAAACTCCTGTGGGTTGCGTTCCTGTATCTCTTTTACTTCTTCCAGCGACACCACACGGCCTGTTTCATCTACTTTATACTTATCCTTCCGCCCAAAAACGGAGAAGCTCACGTAACGCTTTGGGTTGGTCTGGAAATCGAGCAGAAGCGAGTTAAGCGCTGCCGTAGAGCTTGCCAGGTTTTCATACAGTGTCTCATCGTTTATCAGCATACCCGCAGTCCCCTCCCGTGAGTTAAGCTTGTTGGCGGCCGCCTCCAGCTCAGCTACGGCGCTGTTTGCGTTCTGCACCAGTTGTTTTACTTCCAGTTGCTTTAGCGTGTCTGTGATATCAGCCATGTTAAGGGCCAGGCGGTTAATATGGCGTTCTGTCTGCTGCAGGGAAGCTGTAAGTGCGCTGAGGTTAGACGTTATCTGCCTTACGTTGTCTTGGTTGGCTCGAAGAATCTCGTTGATGGCATCGGTGGTTGCCTTAGTGTTGGCCAGTATTTCCTGTACGTTGCCTTTCGCCTCGCTTTCAAGTATCCTGTTTACACGGGCAAGGGTAGTATCTACTCTGTCTATTACCGGCACCGTCTTATTAGAGATGATATCTGCGATGCTGCTCTCTTTATAGGCAATTAGTCTTTCGCCGCCATCAAAAATCGTTGTACTATTACCCAGGTATAACGTGATGGCCTTACCTCCTAAAAAGTCAGAGTTACCGAGGGCCGCGATGGTAGAGTCTCCTATCTCCAGTTCTTTAAGCACCTCAATCTGTACCTGTATCTGATTCCCCTGGTCTGACAGCAGGGCCATTTCCTGTACGGTACCCACTTTGATACCGTTCATCATCACAGGGTTTGATGCTGTCAGGCCGTCGACATCATCATACACTACATAATAGGTATTGGTGTCGGAGAATAAGTCAGAGCCTTTCAGGAACATGAAGCCAAAGTACAGGATAACAATGGCAACTATAGCCAACAGGGCTACTTTTACTTCTTTAGAAATCTTCACGTAAGAGTGTTTAGTATTAATTCATGACCTCCAACTCTTTCTTGTATTCCTTGAAGGCCCGGTATATACCTGATGCCATATACGTTTGCCCGGTTTTATCGTTAAGAAATTTCTCCTCTTCCGGATTTGTCAGGAACCCGCACTCAATCAGCACACTAGGCATATAAGACTTCCAGAGCACCAGAAAGGGGGCCTGTTTCACACCGCGGCTCTTGCGCCCCACCCTTGAGCGGAACTCATTCTCCACCTTGTCGGCAAAGCGCAGGCTGTTATCGATATACGCGCTCTGGTGCAGCGTGAACAGGATGTGGCTCTGCGGGGAGTTCGGGTCGAAGCCGTTGTAGTTTTCTTTGTAGTTATCTTCCTGCAACACCACGGCGTTCTCGCGCTTAGCTACCAGCAGGTTGCCCTCAGACTTCTGGATACCCATGGTATAGGTTTCTGTACCGTAGGCAGTGGCAGGGCCGGAGTTGAGGTGGATGGAGATAAAGAGGTCAGCGTTGTTTTTATTCGCGATGCCGGCACGGTCTATCAACTCCACAAAGTGATCGCTCTTCCGCGTGTAAACAACTTTTACATCGGGTAGGTTTTGCTCAATAAGAGAACCAACCTGCAGCGCAAGCTTCAGGGCAACATCGGCTTCATGAGACACCCTTCCGTTACACCCTACATCCTTCCCACCATGGCCTGCGTCGATTACTACGGTACGCACTTTGTAATTTCTCTTAAACTCCAGCTTGTTTGAGGAGAAGAGCATAAAAACGATAGCCAGAAACGAAACACCAACAATATTTTTCACAACTTTCGTTAGTTAAAAGTTAAACAATAACTTTGTACAAAATAAGTAAACTTTTAGGGAACTCTGAAGATTTGCGCCACTTTTTAATTTTTTTACTCCTGCTGCCTTTCGCTTTACTCACCCCTTTGCTGGTGGAGGGCCAGGTATTGCAGCAAATGCCTGTTGCAGGGCAGGATACAACCCTTGCCGCGCAGGACTCAGTCACCCTTTCTGCCCCAAAAGGCGACATCGCAACGACTATCAAATATTCTGCCAGGGACTCCATCCGTTTTGAGGTAGACCGCAAGGTGGTACACCTATACGGCGATGCCAAAATCAACTATGGTACCATGTCGCTGGCCGCTGCCTATATTGAGATAGACTACGAGACCAACATGCTGTCCGCCCTCGCCCAGACCGACTCAACCGGAAAGGAGATTGGCGTACCTTTGTTTACAGATGGAGGCGAAACGTACGCAGCCAAAAAAATCGCCTATAACTATAAAAGCAGAAGAGGACGCATCTCTGAAGTAGTAACGCAGCAAGGCGAGGGTTATATACATGCGGAGGTGGTAAAAAGAAACGAGAACAATGAGTTCTTCGGCCTGCACTCCCGCTATACCACCTGCAACCTGGAGCACCCGCACTTCTACATCGGCTCACAGAAGTTTAAGGTAATCCCAAACGACAAGGTGATGTCCGGACCCTTTAACCTTGTTATTGGAGATATTCCGACTCCACTGGGCTTCCTTTTCGGCCTCTTCCCTACCCCGAAGGCACAAAAAAGGGCATCGGGCATTCAGGTGCCAAGCTTCGGAGAAAACACCCGGGGCTTTTACCTGCAGGACCTGGGCTATTACTTTGCCTGGAACGACTATATCGGCACCCTGGTAACAGCAGATATCTACTCTTTGGGAGGCTATAACTTAGATGCGAAAACAGACTATGTGAACCGCTACAGTTACAGAGGGTCGTTCGGCTTTCAGTACAATTATCTGAAGAACGATGAGGCGGATATCGCTTTCAGGTCAACCAACATCAATCCGCTTCCGCCAACACAGCGCAGTTTCTGGATTGACTGGTCGCATACGCCTGTGCAGAAACCAGGGCGCGGCCGCTTTTCGGCGAACGTGCGGGCAGGAACCCCGGGACACCAGCGCGTAAACTACAATGGCACCGCGAATTACCTGGCGGCACAGTTCAATTCCTCCATATCCTACCAGAAGACAATACCGAACTCGCCATTCAGCTATACCATCAATGCGCGCCAGGCGCAGAGCAACTCTCCCAGGGCTCAGACTAACGTGCGCGGTGAGGGACAGAGCACTGCTCCCGGTGCCGGCAGCATGTCCTTTGTGCTTCCCGACATTAGTTTGAGCATGACGACAGTAAGTCTTTATGAGCTTTTCAGTAAGGCACCTGCCACCGGCGCCTGGTACGAGAATTTTACAATAGGCTACAACGTGCGGGCGCGGAACGAAATAACCAATTATCTTCCTGCCCGGTCATTCCCAGGACTGAACAATGACAATATCATCGGCGAAACAGCAGCCGACACTATTCCCTTAAACTTCAGTAACCTCCAAAAGCTTTGGGAGAGTGGCAAGAGGCAGGCCGACCACAGCCTAAGCATTGGCCTTGGTAATTATAAAGTTTTCCGGTTCTTCAACTTCTCGCCAAGTGTCAGCTACAGCGAGACCTGGCTTGATGAGAAGTACTCGTTCCGTTTTGATCCGGATTCACAAAAAGTTAAAATAGACACCACCAACTTTGGGCGGGTGTACCAGTACGCGGCAGGCGCTTCCCTCAGTACCACTATTTACGGTACGGCTTACATCAAGGGCAAGAAGGTAGAGGCCATCCGCCACCTGATAAGGCCAAGCATCAGCTATAACTACCGCCCGGATTTTGGCGATGCCCGTTTTGGCTTTTATCAGGATGTACTGGTGGGGGCAGAGCCAACAACTAACCTGCCGTTGTACCGGACCCTGCCACGTTTCCGTTCCGGGGTGCCAGGTTCCTCTCTCAGCAGCGCGATGGGCTTTTCCATTGACAATAACATTGAGATGAAGGTGCGGGCTAAAACCGACACAGCGGCAACCAAATTCGAGAAGGTGACCCTGATTAACAACCTCAGGCTGAGTTCCGGCTATGACTTTGCGGCAGACTCTTTCAAGCTTGCTCCTATCCGCCTCACCATGAACACCCGCTTGTTCAAAGTGGTGGATGTTACCCTGGCATCGAGCTTCGACCCTTACAGGATCGGGGCTGATGATGCGGGTATTGTCAGAAGGCTGGATGAATATTACTTCGACATTACAAAATTAAGACTAGCAAGGGTTACCAATGCCAACCTGAACCTGCGCACCAACCTGAACCCGGCTGCAAGAAAATCGGAAACTACCTCCCCGACCAACCTGCCCGCCCTGCAACAGGATATGGACCCTTTGCTGCCAGACTATGTTGACTTCAAAATTCCGTGGACACTCTCGCTGGACTATACCTTGTCTTATAACCGCAATCTCGAAAGGACTGTTGTAAACAGGATAACAGTTATAAAGGAAGCCAGCAAAATCAACCAAACGTTTGGTATTAATGGTACCCTGGGCATCACAGAAAAGTGGCAGGTATCCTACAACGCCCAGTACGATTTCGTAAACCAGAACATTGCCCATGCCAACGTAAACATACACCGCGACCTGCACTGCTGGGACATGAGCATTGGCTGGGTTCCCTTTGGAATAATGCGTGGCTACAACGTCACCATCAACGCTCGGTCAGCGCTGCTGCGTGACCTGAAGCTGACGAAGAGAAGCAGAGGTTCCGGCCTTTACAGATAAGAATGCAGAACAGCCACACCCAATGTGGCTGTTTTTGTTTCTAGATTTTATAGCTTTACAGCTCAAAACTGTATCAACTATGTCTGTTCATAAAAGCGACGTAAAGAAAATAACCACGCACCAGTTGCAGAACATGAAGGAGCGCGGCGAGAAAATATCCATGCTAACGGCGTATGATTTCTCGATGGCAACCATTCTGGATGCTGCCGGCACAGATGTACTGCTGGTGGGCGACTCTGCCTCCAACGTAATGGCTGGACACGAGACCACCTTGCCGATTACACTGGACCAGATGATTTATCATGCCTCTTCTGTAGTAAGGGGCGTTAGCAGGGCCTTTGTGGTAGTGGATATGCCTTTTGGCTCTTACCAGGGCAACTCCTCCGAGGCACTGCGCTCTGCTATCCGCATCATGAAAGAGTCCGGGGCGCATGGCATCAAATTGGAAGGCGGAGCCGAGATAAAGGAGTCTGTGACCCGTATCCTGAGTGCGGGCGTGCCGGTGATGGGGCATTTAGGGCTGACACCGCAGTCTATCTATAAATTCGGCACGTACACGGTGCGCGCCAAGGAGGAGGCAGAAGCTCAAAAGCTGGTAGACGATGCGCAGTTACTGCAGGAACTGGGGTGCTTCGCCATTGTACTGGAGAAAATACCTTCCGAGCTGGCCAAGCGCGTGGCGGAGACGCTGACAATCCCCATCATCGGCATTGGTGCCGGCCCTCATGTGGACGGGCAGGTACTGGTGGTGCACGACATGCTGGGCATCAACAAAGAGTTTAAGCCCCGCTTCCTGCGCCGCTACGCCGACCTGCACACCATTATGACCGATGCGGTGACCAACTACATCAAAGACGTGAAAAGCCTCGACTTCCCGAACGAGAAAGAAGCCTACTGAATAATTACGTATTAAGAATTTCGAATGGGTGAGGTTCTGAATTGCCTTCTTGTGCATGCGCTGGATGACGTAAGAGAGGTACTATTACCGCCACTCCAAGTTCTGATTCGGAATTCTTAATCCGTAATTTCGTAACTAAATGATAGAGGTTCTGTTTGAAGACAACCATGTGCTGGCGGTAAATAAACCTGCGGGGCTGCTGGTGCATGGCGATGAGACAGGAGACACGACACTGGCTGACCTGGCAAAGGAATATATCCGGGAGAAGTATAACAAGCCAGGCAATGTGTTTATAGGCGTAGTCCACCGCCTCGACAGGCCGGTGAGCGGTGTTATACTGCTGGCCAAAACCTCTAAAGCCCTGGCACGCCTGAATGAACTGTTCAGAAGCAAGAAGACGAAAAAGACTTACTGGGCTGTGGTGCATAACAGGCCGGCACAGGAAGAGGGAACGCTGGTACACTGGCTCGTGAAGGATAGCTCAAAAAACATCACAAAGGCCTTTGCCAAAGAAAATAAAAGCGGGCAGCGCTCTGAACTGCATTTTAAGCTCCTGAGTGCGCAGCAGAACAAGCACCTGTTGGAAGTGACCCCCATCACAGGCCGGTCGCACCAGATACGGGTGCAGCTTGCCTCCATGCATTGCCCTATTCTCGGCGACCTGAAATATGGTGCTCCGCAGCCACTGCCCGATAAAAGCATTGCCCTGCATGCCCGTCAGTTGGAATTTGAGCACCCCACGCTCAAAACAAAAATAACAGTAAGTGCCCTGCCGCCACATAATGCCACCTGGTCACCCTTCCGGCAGGTTTGATAACTCATAAAAATGATTTTAATCATTTTTATGAACTTTTACCCCCTCATCTCTATTTTACATTCGATTCCTGTCGTAGATTTGCAAAAATGCATGGCGAGGTTATGACAACCTGCTATATAACAGACTCAAACAATAATTTTCATTTCTTAAGTTAATGGTTATACTTGTTTTTTTCGTGGTGCACTGGTACCTGTCGCTGTTCGTCCAGACATTTTACCTGCACCGTTATGCCGCTCACAAAATGTTCACTATGAACCCATTCTGGGAGAAGGCTTTTTACCTGTTAACCTATATGGCGCAGGGCTCCTCTTTCCTTTCGCCACGTGCCTATGCTATTTTGCACCGCATGCACCATGCTTTCTCTGACACAGAGAAAGACCCGCACTCGCCGCATTTTTCTAACAATGCATTTACGATGATGTGGAAGACAAAAAACATTTATAACAACGTACTGCATAACCGTGTGGAGGCAGAGCGCCGCTTCGAAGGTGATTACCCTGTTTGGGGCGCACTGGAGAAAGTAGGTGACTCTTACTACTCCAGAATTGGATGGGGCGTATTTTACGTGGTGTTCTACATTGCCTTCGCTACGCAGTGGTGGATGTTCCTGCTGCTGCCTTTTCACTTCCTGATGGGACCAGTGCACGGCGCTATTGTAAACTGGAGCGGCCACAAGTACGGCTATCAGAACTTTGACAACAACGACAAATCCAGAAATTCGCTTTTCTTCGACTTCTTGACAGGAGGTGAACTGTTCCAGAACAACCACCACAAGCTGCCTAACCGCGTAAACTTCGGAGTGAAATGGTGGGAAGTAGACCCAACCTGGCCGGTTATCTGGACGCTAAACAAGCTCCACATCATCAAACTAAAGTCAGCGAAGGTGAAGGTAAAAGCGCCAAGACAGAACTCTCAGGCAGCAGCATAACAAGACAACTCATTGAAGCCCTCCCGCAACGGAGGGCTTTTTTTATGGCTCGGCTACCTCCGAACAATGTTGCGGCCCCACTTCCTGCCTAATACAGTCCGGTGCTACCGAACTGAGATACTGGTAAGTAGGCACAACTTTAATTCAGATATACTTGCAATTTTTCCGCTATAAATTCTTACCTTTGCGGTTCTAAACTGGTGGACGGGTTCCACCGACGTAAATTTTATATATAAAATGGCAGTAAAAATCAGACTGGCCCGCAGAGGCCGCAAAAAAGCAGCTATCTATGATATCGTAGTAGCAGATGCAAGATCACCACGTGATGGTAAGTTCATTGAGAAACTGGGTACTTACAACCCTAACACTAACCCTGCGTCTATTGACTTCAGCGAAGACAAGGCATTCCAGTGGTTAATGAACGGTGCACAGCCTACTGACACTGTAAAAGCAATGCTTTCTTATACTGGCGTGCTTTACAGAAGACACCTGCAGATTGGTGTAATCAAAGGTGCTATTTCTCAGGAAACTGCTGATTCCCGTCTAACAGAGTGGAAAGAAGCGAAAGCATCTAAAATCGAAGACAAGCGTCAGAACGTTGGTTCTGCTAAAGAGGCCGCTAGAAAAGCTGCTTTCGATGCTGAAACCAAAGTGAAGGAAGCGCGTGCCGAGGCTATCCGTCAGCGTGAGGCAGAGAAGGCTGCTGCTAACGCCCCTGCTCCTGCTGCAGAAGAAGAAACTCCGGAGGCACCTGCTGCCGAAGGCGAAGCAACTACGGAAGAGCAAGCATAAATAACATTGCCATGAACATTGATGACTGCTTTCAGTTAGGCTTTATCGTCAAGACCCATGGCACCAAGGGGCAAGTAGTCGCGTTTTTTGATGTAGACTACCCTGAAGATTATGAAGATCTGGAATCAGTTTTCCTTGAGCAAAAAGGAAGACTGGTTCCTTTTTTTATAGACACCATGGAGCCGGTGCAGAAAGGCCGCTTTATCATCCGGTTCGAGGATGTTAAAACCATCGAACAGGCCGAGGCACTACGCAACACGGCCATTTACCTGCCGCTCGATGAGCTGCCGGAACTCGAAGATGACCAGTTCTACTTTCATGACGTGATCGGTTACCAGGTAGTAGACCAGAACTATGGCCCGTTGGGTATTGTGAAAGAGTTTTACGACCTGCCGCAGCAGCAACTGATGGCCATGGAGTACCTGAACCAGGAGATGCTGGTGCCGGTGATTGACGAAGTCTTTCTACGTGCAGACCACGAGACAAAGCAACTGCATGTGAATATGCCGGAGGGCCTGCTGGAGGTATACACCCAACCGGGCGGCCCTGACGAAGCCGATGACAGCGACGAGGATTCGGAGGAAAAACACTAATGCGTTTTGACATCATCAGCTGCCAGCCTGACCTGCTGCACAGCCCCTTCAGCCATTCTATCTTAAAGCGTGCGCAGCAAAAAGGACTTGTGGAAATCCACATCCACGACCTGCGCAAGTATGCCGTGAACAAGCACGGCCAGATAGATGACTATGCTTTTGGTGGCGGTGCCGGCATGGTGATGATGATTGAACCGATTGACAAGCTCCTGTCTGAACTGAAAGCGGAGCGCACGTATGATGCCATCATCTACATGACACCAGACGGGCAGACGCTAAACCAGAAAACGGTAAACCAGTTTTCGCTGCTGCAGAACGTGGTTATCCTGTGTGGGCATTATAAAGGGGTGGATGAGCGCGTGCGGCAACATTTCGTTACCCACGAAATCAGCATCGGCGACTATGTGCTGTCTGGTGGTGAGCTGGGTGCGGCTGTGCTGGCAGATGCCATTATCCGCATCATACCTGGTGTGCTGAACGACGAGTCATCGGCGCTGACGGATTCTTTTCAGGATGGGCTTTTGGCTCCGCCTGTTTATACCCGGCCAGCGGAGTACAAAGGCATGCAGGTTCCGGAGATACTGCTTTCCGGAAACAACCCGAAAATAGATGAGTGGCGTTTTGAGCA
The DNA here is from genome assembly GCF_042686245.1 of Pontibacter toksunensis. Taxonomy (NCBI): domain Bacteria; kingdom Pseudomonadati; phylum Bacteroidota; class Cytophagia; order Cytophagales; family Hymenobacteraceae; genus Pontibacter; species Pontibacter toksunensis. The sequence goes on from NZ_JBHUOX010000004.1 coordinate 60,598, forward strand.
GGCGGTGGAGCGCACAAAGCAGCGCCGACCCGACCTGCTAAACGACTAAGTAAAGCAATACAAGCACTACTACTGCGGGGCTTTTATAGCTACGAGCCTCACAGTCATAGAGAAAAGGTAGCTAAAAACAATATTTTTTTACTGCAGATATTCTTATGTAAGAAATAATTACATATCTTTGCAGTCCGAAATTTGAAGAAGATACTTTAAGAACATAGCCATCATGAGCGAATTAATTAAATTCATTGAGCAGGAATCTACAGACAAGCGTGCCTCTTTCCCATCTTTTCAGGCGGGCGATACTGTAAACGTACACGTAAGAATACGTGAAGGTAACAAAGAGCGTATCCAGCAGTTCCAGGGCGTGGTGATACAGCGTAAGAACGTGAACACGAACGGCGAAACTTTCACTGTAAGAAAAGTATCTAACCAAATCGGATTAGAGCGTATTTTCCCTTTACTTTCTCCATCTATCGAGCAAATCGACCTGGTGAGAAAAGGTAAGGTAAGAAGAGCCAGACTGTACTACCTGAGAGGTTTGCAGGGTAAGGCTGCTCGTATCAAAGAAAGAAGATAAAAATACCTGTTTTCATAATTATAATAGTTTTAGTGAGAGAGGAGCCGACCAACGTCGGCTCCTCTTTTTTGTTTACCGGATTTTGTAACACGCTCCGGCATTACTTTCCTCTCCGGCACAGGCTTGCTATATTTGTGATACCCTGAATCAAAAAAGCGAAAGATGAAACTGTACACCGCTCTGTGCCTGCTCCTGCTGGCATTGCTGCTTTTCTCCTGCAAAAATGATTATGCCGAGTTGCCTGCTTACACCGGGAATAAACAGCTTCAGGCTGTAATAGAGACCCCTGCCGGCAGCAACCACAAGTTGGTGTACAATCGCGAAAAGAAGGCGTTTGTGAGCGACAAAGCCGCCGACATGGACCGCGTGATTGGCTTCCTGCCCTACCCCGGCAACTTCGGCTTTATTCCCTCCACAGAAATAGACAGCAACGGCAAAGGGCTGGAAATACTGGTACTCTCAGAGCGAACAGAGACAGGCACTGTGGTCGAGGTGATACCTGTAGGGTTGATACAGCTGGAAACAGCCGGAGAGCTGCAGCACATTGTGGTGGCAGTGCCAGCAAGGCCAAGCGAGCGTTATATTGATGTCACCAGCTTTGTCGCCCTCACCCAAGAGTACCCTGCTGTTAAAACCATCCTTCAGAATTGGTTCGCGAACTACAACCCCGCCGCCCACACCAGCTTCGTAGGCTGGCGCGACGAAAAATTTGCAGACAAAGAAATACAGCGCTGGATGAAACTATAGGGTTAGTTTTCTTTTATACCTACTAGCCTGCATAAAAGCAGGATAAAAAGCAATCTAGTTTAGCTCATTTGTGCTCAAAATTAATTTTATTCACAACACAACAAGACCCTAAAAACTGAAGCAGCAGACTCCCCTCCTTGGATAAGGAGGGGTAGGGGTGGTTTGACCCGGTAAAGCAGAAACAGGGTCTGGGAAGTCCCCAGCAGTTTGGTTTCGGACAGAGATATCCGAAAAAGCATATAAGAAGCTTTAGCGACTCGCCAACAAGATCCTTACAGGATGACAGAAAACAGCACGCCCGCTATACATGCGGTATAGCGGGCGTTTTTACACTTTGGCTGTTACAGCTTAAAAGCTGTGTTACTTTATTGCCTTCAGCTTCTCTCTTACCAGTTCTACAGACTTCTCCATATCCTGCACCTGTTGGCGGCTAATTTCCTGCTGCTTTACGTTGTGCTCCACATTGAGTTCTAACTGTTTCAGTTCCTCCGTATTCCGTGCCAGTTCAGCCTCCAAATCCTGCTTCCGCTGTCTATTCTTGTCAATTTGATTCTGAATGCTGTTGGCTTCCTTCACCACCCTGTCCTGCTCTGATTTTCTGGCGCGCAACACTTCCTCCGCCTCGTTTATCTGGCGCAGCACATCATCGCGATACAGCCTACGGGCGAAGCCTCGCATAAAGCTTTCGGCTGCGGCATACTCCTTTGGCGTGGCGTCTTTATCAACATAAGCCACACCCATGTCCAGGCTCCACCAGATATTACTGCCCTGCGCGTTGCTGCCAACCATGGAAGTAACACGTAACGGAGTGCTTGAAATTGTATCAATCACAGCACCCTCAACCGTTAACAAACCTTTACTGGTTTTTACTTTCCCTGCCTTTTTGCCCAAGTATTCTTTCCAGGATTTCTCTACTGTCTTCGGGTCAAGCTCTACCGAAAGCTGCTGTCCACGCCTGATTACCCCATTTATCTCCCGTTCTTTCTCTATTACATGCAATGTTTGTGCCTGGCAAACTCCTGCAATCAGTAAAAGCACTGCAAGTATAATTCCTCTCATCAGCTAAGGTATAATTGTACTATTTGTATTGATTTGCAGGTACTAAAATAGGAAAACAGGCGGAGAAAGAGTGTGTGCCGGCGAAATTATTTTCACCTGAAATTGGTTTGGGTTTCAGGGTAGGTACATTAACTTTGCAAACTTATAGCTTTCGCAGTCCGAAATGGTTTTGCCCTGGCACCGAACAAACATACAACTGATGTTGTTGGAGATACTATGAAAGTAACTATTTGCCGAAAGGAACATTTCAACGCTGCCCACAGGCTCCACAATCCCGCCTGGACTGATGAGAAAAATCAAGAAGTTTTCGGACTGTGCAACAACCCCAACTACCACGGCCACAACTATGCGCTTTTTGTAAAGCTAACTGGCACCGTAAATCCTGAAACAGGCTATGTGTATGACCTCAAAAAGCTGAGCGATCTCGTAAAACAGGAAGTAATAGATTTGTTCGACCACAAAAACCTGAACCTCGATACAGAAGAATTCAGGAACCTGAACCCGACTGCAGAGAACATAGCAATCGTGATATGGGAGAAGCTTCGCGCTAACATCAGCACCGATTACGAATTAGCCGTAACACTTTATGAAACAGAAAGAAACTTTGTGGAATACAATGGATAACCACAGCAACAATATTGACAGAGATGAGGAGGCGATAGATGACCACGTGATGAGTTCGCTGGATACACCCCTGCGGGCTGATGCATTTGCTCTTTCTGACGCAGAGAAAGTTGAGATCATCAAGGGTCACTTTCATGAAATTATGCACACGTTGGGTCTTGATTTAACAGATGATAGCCTGAAAGGCACTCCGCTTCGCGTAGCCAAGATGTATGTGAAGGAAATCTTCAGCGGCCTGAATCCGGAAAACAAGCCGGTGGCACGCCGATTCGAAAACAAGTACATGTATAACAAAATGCTGGTGGAGCGTGATATCACGGTTTACTCCTCCTGCGAGCACCACTTTGTCCCTATCATAGGAAAAGCACACGTGGCTTACATCCCGAATGAGCACGTAATAGGCCTTTCAAAACTGAACCGCATTGTGCATTATTATGCCCGCCGCCCACAGGTGCAGGAACGTATGACCATGCAGATAGCCGATGAACTGAAGCAGGCCCTGCAGACAGAAAACGTAGCCGTAATGATAGAGGCTGACCATTTATGTGTGATGAGCCGTGGCGTAGGCGATGTGAGCAGCAGTACCATCACCGCTGAGTATTCCGGCCTGTTTGACAAGCAGGAATACCGCACTGAATTTTTAAGTCATATACGCAGCAAGCATTAACTCCTGCCATTGCACCACTGGCTTTGCCAATTTACCCGCTTATTTTCCTCCTAAGCAATATTAGAAAACTTAAATATACTTGTATTGCGTATAGGGGAAGCAACGCCTAAACCCGTTCAAGAATTACTATGTCTGGAAAAATATTAATTACAGGGGGATCAGGATTAGTCGGTATGCGTCTTTCGGAGATGCTCATCGACCAGGGCTACGAAGTAGCGCACCTGAGCCGAAACCCTGACAAGGTCTCCAACTATAAAACCTTTAAATGGGATGTGAAGGGAGGCACTATTGATGAGAACGCCATCACCTACGCAGACTACATCGTGCACCTGGCAGGTGCCAGTGTGGCAGAAGGGAAATGGACGGAAGAGCGGAAGAAAGAGATAATCGACAGCCGCGTGCAAAGCTCTAACCTGCTTTACAGATGCCTGAAAGAATCTGAACATCACGTGAAAGGGTTTATTTCTGCCTCGGGTATCAATGCTTACGGCGACTCCGGCGACAAGCTGGTATCAGAGGAAAGCACCACCGGTAATGATTTCCTGGCGGAGGTTTGCAGGGCTTGGGAGGACTCTGCATGGCAGATGCATGAGTTGGGTTTGCGCACGGCTATCATGCGGCTTGGCATTGTATTGAGTACAAAAGGTGGCGCCTTACCACAAATGGCAAGACCTGTAAAGATGATGGCCGGCGCTACGCTGGGTTCCGGCAAGCAGTATATGTCCTGGATACATATTGATGATGCCTGCCGCCTCTTTATCAGGGCCATAGAGGATCCCCAGTTTGAGGGTGTTTACAATGCTGTCGCACCACATCCCGTTACAAACAAGGTATTTATGAAAGAGTTGGCTGAGGCCATGAAAAGGCCACTCGTGCTACCCAAAGTACCTGCTTTTGCCATTAACTTGGTGATGGGAGAAATGAGCGATGTAATACTGGCCAGCCTTCGTGTAAGTGCTAATAAAGTACTACAAACCGGTTTTACCTTTGAATATAATTATTTGGAAGAGGCCCTAGAGTCTTTTTATAAGGAGGAAAACAATGGATAAAACTCTACTTTAAAAAATACATGAGTACAAGGATAGGAGACAATATTATTTCTTTCGGATAAAGGCGTCAGAAAGCTTCTGGCGCAAAAGAAGCGATAGGGTTCTTTATATTTCGCAACATAAAACGGAGAGGGCCAGCTACAAATAGCTGGCCCTCTCCGTTTTATGTTTTCTCCGTTCTGGTGATGCTATAAAATACTTCCTCCTACGTTCAGGAGTTCCAGCATTTCATCCAGTGCGGTCGAATCCGGCTCCACCTGCCTTGGCAGCACGGTAGTGCAGTTATACTTTTTACTTATATCAACAGTTGGTCCCGGAAAACGGCCTTTGGTATAGCCCAGCGACTTGTCTTCATAAATTTTCTCCATGTACAGGCCAAAAACAGGCAGTGCCGTTTTGGAACCCTCCCCCAACTGCGATGTACGGAAGTGAATACTTCTGTCTTCACCACCTACCCACACACCGGTTACCAGATCTTTCGTCACACCCATAAACCAGCCGTCAGAGTGGTTGGAGGTCGTACCGGTTTTACCGCCAATCTCATTGCCATTCCAGAGGTCATACTCCCACAGCGCCTGCGATGTACCACCCGGTTCCTCAATACCGCCCTTCAGCATGTGCATCATCAGGAAAGCTGTTTCCTCGCTCAGCACCTTCTTCTGCTTCGGCACAAACTGGTGAATCAGGTTACCATTTCGGTCTTCGATGCGGGTAATGAACATGGGCTCTGTATGGAAACCCTGATTCGGAAAGGTGCTGTAGGCACCTACCATATCGAAAATGGAGACATCACTCGGGCCAAGGCCAATAGAAGGCACCTCCTGCAGCGGGCTGGTAATGCCCAGGCGGTGTGCATAGTTCACCACAGTCTCCCACCCTACCCGCTCTGTAAGCTGCGCAGTTACCGAGTTCACTGATTTACCCATGGCACGGCGCAGGGTCATAGGAGCACCGGTATATTCCCAGTCGGCATTAGTAGGCGACCAGTCCATTTTCTTCCCGTCCTCCACATAGTTAATGGTGATGCGCTTGTCTACAATCTTATCGCAGGGCGAGTAGCCATTGTCAATGGCAGCCACATACACAAATGGCTTAAAAGTAGAGCCAGGCTGGCGACGCGCCTGTTTCACGTGGTCATACTTAAAGTACTTGAAGTTGATACCTCCAACCCAGGCTTTGATATGACCGGAGAAAGGATCCATCGTCATCATGCCCCCATGCAGGAAGTGCTTGTAATACGCCAGTGAGTCCAGCGGGCTCATCATCACTTTCTTTTCCAGCGAGTCGTTGTCCCAGGTGAACACCATCATCTCACGCGGGGTGTTCAGCTCTTTGTTGATGGCAGCCTCATCATTACCATGCTTTTCTTTCAGGCGCTTATAGTAGGCGGTTCGCTTGATTGTTTCTTCTATGAAGCCTGAAATCTCCTGGTCTTTCTCATCCACCCAGGGATTCCTGCCTTCCCAATGGTTATCGAAGCGGCGCTGCAGCGTGCGCATATGCTCCTCCATTGCCTCCTCTGCGTGTACCTGCATCCTGGAGTCTATGGTGGTGTATATTTTCAGGCCATCGCGGTACAGGTCGTAGCCATTTTCTTTTGTCCACTCCTGCAGGTGTTCGGCCACGGCCCCTCTGAAGTAGGTGGCAGGGCCATCATAGTGGTTTTCTACCTTATATTCCAGCACCAGGGGCAGTTCACTTAACGAATCAGCTTGTGCAGGCGAAATATACTTGTACTTAGCCAACTGCCCAAGCACAGTGTTACGGCGGCGGGTTGCATTTTCAGGGTTAAATTTAGGGCTGTAGTACGAAGGGGCTTTCAGCAGTCCTACCAGTACAGCAGCCTGCTCTGTTTTGAGGCTATCTGGTGTGGTATTAAAAAAGGTTTTGGAGGCCACCTTAATGCCAAAGGAGTTCGAACCGAAATCCACCGTGTTCAGGTACATGGCTAGGATTTCCTCTTTGGTATAGCGCTGCTCCAGCTTAATGGCCGTCAGCCATTCCTTTGTTTTGGCTATAACAAGGCTAACTCCAGGAACATGACCCAGCACGCCTTTGGAATCGGCTGTACGGGTTTTGTAGAGGTTCTTGGCCAGCTGCTGCGTAATGGTACTGGCGCCCCGGGCATCGCCCTGTAAGCTGCCGTAAGCTGCCGACATAATAGCGGCCGGGTCAATGCCGGAGTGATCATAAAACCGGATGTCTTCTGTGGCAACCAGGGCCTTTATCAGCATCGGCGACAGGCTGTCGTAGCCAATCGGGCTGCGGTTTTCCTTGAAGTACTTCCCAATCAGCTTTCCGTCTGATGTATAAAGCTCAGACGCCATATCAGAGCGCGGATTTTCCAGCCTGTCGAGGCTTGGGGAAGAGCCAAACAGGTAGAACAGGTTGTTGTCTACACTCAGCAGGTACCCCAGCACAAAAGCAAAGCCCAGAAAGAAAACTTTCCAGACAAACCCTATCACACTTTTATATACCGGCCGCTTCGGTTTTTCTATCTTTTCTTGCTCCTTCAGCATTGTAATCAAACAGAGGGTACTATCTTTAAATTCCCGTTCACGCTCACACCGCACGTTTAGCCCTTCCCTGGAACCGCAAAATGAAGATACCAGAAATCCAAAACTACGAACACAGGCATGTAGTTCCGGCTACTGACTAAAAATAAGCTCTGCCGGCACTTGTGGTCTTTCCTTTTCACGGGCAAACCAAAGTTCAAACATGATCCGTAAACGACTGCAAATATACCTTTTGTACGCAACAACTAAGATGTAACAGCACAAAACTTAGTGAAGATCGGGTCAACACAACCGTTCTTTTCTGATGGCTGCCTATCTTTGTGGTATATGCGATTATCAGGAATGCAACAAACACTACAACAGGCTTTGGATAGATTGAAAGGGCTGCCGCTCACCAAAACCACCCGGAACGAGCTGGTGCAGTACTTTCACTTCGGCAGCACCCACTATACTACACCGCAAGGCCTAGTGCTGGACATAGGGGAACTCACTCTGGCTGTGAACTGCCCCTGGCAGCTGCAGCAGCCGGAGGAGGCACCTATCAGGCACAGCGAGGTTTTCATGCGGAAGCGCGAAGCAGGCCTGCCCTCGCTTAAATTCGACTGGAAAATACCAGGTGCTAACCTACGCGACCAGCGCCTGATGGAGCTTATAAGAGCAGGCAAAAGCCTTGCAGTAGAGCACGTGGAACAACTGGAAAACTTTGGACTGGCTATTCACTTTACTGCTCAAGCCACACTCACTGTCTCTCCTAACTCTGAAAAGCCGGCAGAAGAATACTGGCAGCTGTTCAGTAACACCGGGGATGGCCTGAAAGCTGGCGCTGGCCAGGACGGTATCAGAGTATAGGTTTTGTCACTTTCAGAATAGATATTTTCTCTGTTCTTCAGATAAAGCAGCCAATAGTTTAACTGCCCTACCCTACTGCATCAGGAAGAAAGTTCAGGACATCCTTAGTTACGCCCAGCCGCCCTTACTTGCCGCAGTAACCTTTCAAGTGGTGGCATAGTATGGTTCTACAAAGCATCTGCCTTGAACATACGCCTTCAACTTTTTGAACTGGAAGACCAGAAGTGGTTTCCGCACGTCATCCGGCAGGGGATGCTGGACTTCCTGCGTTTTATGATCTCGAAGTTAGGAGCCTATAAACCAGCGCTTCCCCTGTTGCAGGAGCTGTTAGAGCGCACTGGCCGGCACCATATCACAGACCTTTGTTCCGGTGCCGGAGGAGGCATTGAAGGAATCCAGCAGGCGCTGAGCCAGCGCATGGGCACCACCATCTATGTCACCCTTACCGACTTATATCCTAATTTAGAAGCATACCGGTACCTGCAGCAGTCATCAGGAGGGGCACTTGATTTTATTCCGCAGCCCATAGATGCAACAGCCGTGCCTGAGAGCATTACCGGTGTGCGCACTATCTTTTCGTCTTTCCATCACTTTCCGCCTTCCGTTGCGCAGGCCATACTACAGGATGCGGCCAACAAGAAGTCGGCGATTGGTATTTTTGAGGGAGCCAGTAAAAAATGGTACGAACTGCTGCTGCTGTGGCTATTCTTTCCGGCTATTATATTTGTCGCAACGCCTTTTATTCGGCCCTTCAAGGTTAGCAGAATCTTTTTCACCTACTTTTTTCCACTTATTCCACTGGGCATTATCTGGGACGGCACTGTTTCGCTCCTTCGTATATACACACCGCAGATGCTGCAGCACATGACAAATAAAATTGATACCCCCGGCTATACCTGGCGCACTGGTAAAGTTGGCTCACGCACAGGCAAGCATGTTATTTACCTGATAGGGTATCCGGCAGAATAATGTGATTGCCTTATGATTGAATGTGCAAATGATGTAGGGACCTGCAAAACTCAAGCAAGATCCCTGCCTGTTGAAAGGACAACTTTGCAAGAAAGCCCTCCTTAAGAAGGAAGACACAATATTATAATATAACACAAAAGCATCTGTTAATAGTAACTGATAAATGAATAGCTATCGAAGTGCCCTCACGCTGATGCGTATTCCATTTTCTATCTACCTGATGCCCATCTTCTGGTTTGCATTGAGTACGGTGACAGATTATGATATCTGGCGGGCAGTAGCTGTATTCTTAATTCTACACCTGCTGGTGTACCCTGCCAGCAACGGCTACAATTGCTACTACGACCGGGACGAGGGCAGCATAGGAGGACTCAAACATCCGCCTAAGGTAACACAGCAACTGATGCACCTTGTCTTGCTGTTTGACATGCTAGCCATCGTGTTGGGGATTATACTGTCACCGCTTTTCGGTGCACTGGTTGCCCTGTACCTGCTTATTTCGAAGGCGTATTCTTACGACGGAATCCGCCTGAAAAAGTACCCGGTTCTCAGCACTTTCGTCGTCACCTTTTTCCAGGGGGCTTTTACCTATTTTATGGTGCAGGTAGGTATTGGCCTTTCCCTGGTAGCGGTGCTGCAATCTCCCAATGTGTGGTTTGCCCTTGTCAGTACTCTCTTTCTCTGTGGCTCCTATCCCCTCACCCAGATTTACCAGCATGAAGAAGACAGCCTGCGCGGAGACAGAACTCTGAGCTTGGTTCTGGGTGTAAAGGGCACCTATCTCTTTGCCGGAGTCAGCCTGGCTCTTGGAAGTGCCGTGTTGCTTTACCTGTATTACAATACAGAACAGGTATGGAATATTTTTATTTTCCTGGTCTTCACGGCACCTATCCTGTACTTCTTTACTGGCTGGATGCTAAAGGCGCAACGCGACCTGCAGGTGGTGAATTATCAAAACACCATGCAGATGAACAAGATTTCCTCTATCTGTATCAGCTTAGCCTTTATTTCCATTATTGTAGCAGGTTTGTATCTGTAGCACATTTAAAACTTAAGCTTCAGGCATCGTATACAGGTAAAACGCTGGTGTACTTATGATGTTCCTCTATGCTGTACTTGCTGGCTTAGCTGCCACCGCCGCCATGACTGCTTTTCTTTACCTGCTTTCCTACGCCACGCACCGGGTAATGAAGGTGACGAAGATTTTAGGGACCATGCTGCTATACCGCACACAGCCTGACGGAGGCCTTTCCGATGCAGGGAGTACCAGAGCAGTCGGCAATCTCGCCCATTATGCCGTAGGTGTTTTCTTTGCCCTGATGTACCTGGCCACCTGGAATTCCGGAGTGGGTTTGTTAACTGCCTCATGGGGACTTTTCCTCGGCCTGGGGCACGGCATTATTGCCATGGTGGTCTGGTATTTCTTTTTCATGGTACACCCTAAGCCGCCGCTCCTGAAGTTACAGACTTACCTCATCACACTTATTTTTGCCCATATTGTTTTCGGCTTTGTCGTCACCTATACCTTTCACCTGCTCACCCAGCCGGAGTACAATTTCTGGCAGTAAGTAAAATCCGCATTTGTCTGAAAACAAAGCAGCCCGCTTACCTTTCGGCAAGCGGGCTGCTTTGTTTTCAGTGTCGATAAATGGCTTAGCCGTTCATCGAGATCAGGAATTCCTCGTTGCTCTTGGTTCCCACCATTTTGTCTTTCAGGAACTCCATTGCTTCTATAGAGTTCATGTCGGACATAAACTTGCGCAGAATCCAGATACGGTTCAATTCGTCTCTGTCCATAAGCAGGTCTTCGCGGCGTGTACCGGAAGCAGGAACATCGATAGCAGGATATGTACGTCTGTTCGCCAACTTGCGATCCAGCTGAAGTTCCATGTTACCGGTACCTTTAAATTCTTCAAAAATCACCTCATCCATCTTAGAGCCAGTGTCTATCAGGGCAGTGGCGATGATGGTAAGCGAACCACCGTTCTCTACGTTACGGGCCGCACCGAAGAAACGCTTCGGCTTGTGCAGCGCATTGGCATCCACACCACCTGATAATATTTTACCGGAAGAAGGAACAACCGTGTTATAGGCACGGGCAAGGCGGGTAATGGAATCCAGAAGGATAACTACATCATGACCACACTCTACCATGCGCTTGGCTTTATCCAATACAATGCTTGACACCTTCACGTGGCGCTCGGCAGTTTCGTCGAACGTAGAGGCAATTACCTCTGCATTTACGCTGCGTGCCATATCTGTTACTTCTTCTGGTCGCTCATCTATCAGCAAAATCATCAGGTATACTTCCGGGTGATTTTCAGAAATGGCATTCGCAATTTCCTTCAGCAATACCGTTTTACCTGTCTTTGGCTGCGCCACAATCATACCGCGCTGGCCTTTACCGATTGGAGCAAAGAGGTCCAGTACACGTGTTGATATCAGGCTTGGTTTTGTTGTCAGTTTCAGGCGCTCCTCCGGGAAGAGTGGCGTCAGGTGCTGGAACGGGATACGATCACGGATTTCCTCAGTGGTTCGGCCGTTTACCGTCTCAACCTTTAGAAGGGCAAAATATTTCTCTCCTTCTTTCGGAGGACGAATCTGTCCTTTTACTGTATCTCCTGTTTTAAGTCCAAAGAGCTTTATCTGCGACGGCGACACATAAATATCATCCGGAGAGGCAAGGTAGTTGTAGTGCGTAGAGCGCAGGAAGCCATACCCATCCTGCATCAGTTCCAACACACCCTCGTTCAGGATAATGCCATCAAACTCTTTAAAATTGTTGCTATTCGCGGCCTGCTGTTGCGTGTTACGGCGCGGATTAGAATCGTTTCTGTCGCTGCTGCGGTTGTCGTTGCCCCTGTTATCGTTGCGGGGTTCCCTCTCGTTACGGTCGCTGCGGTTGTCGTTACCACGGTTATCGTTGCGGGGTTCTCTTTCGCTGCGTTCGCCTCGGTTGTCATTTCCCCTGTTATCGTTGCGGCCTTCTCTGTCGGTGCGGGAATCTCTGCCATCGCTGTTGCCCCTGCTGTCTTTGCTATCATCCCGTTGCACACGCTCACGATGGTTCTGAGAGCCATGGTCTTTGGTTGGTGCCGGTGTCGGTACAGCAGCGGTAGCTGGAGCATTCTCGCTGCGTGCAGTTGCCTGCTCACGTGCAGGGCGCCTTTCTTTTCTTGCAGGTGCAGGTTTTGCCGGAGCCGGTGCTGCTGCTACTTCTACGGGTACTTCCTCTGCCGCAATTGCACTTTCAGGCGCTTCAGCCACACCGACTGGAGCAGCTACAGGGGCAGATTTGTACTTCTTAGGTAATTTCTCAGGAGGGGTAACTGCTTGCTGATCAAGTATCTTATACACAAGGTCCTGCTTGCTTAGCTTCTTGAAGTTTTTTACGCCTAAGTCCTCAGCAATTTCCTTGAGTTCTGAAAGAAGTCTATCTTTCAATTCATCAATATTATACATAAATAACGGTATGGTAGTTTATTAGCCTGCCAGGTCGCACTTGAGCGAACGCAGCGAGAAATCTGTTATCAATCAGGAAAATAGAATAGGTTGCGAAAGAGTCAGAGTGGCGCAGGGAAGAGCCTTACTCAGTAATTGTAACGCAATGTTATTGCAATGCCTTTTAATTAACAAATATTACGGAGTATTTAATAAAAAAAGTTTCAGTTTTATGCGAAAAGATTTCGTAAATGCCTCTAACTCCTCAAAAAAGTATATTTTTGTGGGTATACATAACACCCAACTATGCTACAGTTAACAGTTTTAAGAGAGCAGACAGCACATGTGATTGAAGGTCTGAACAAGAAAAACTACAAAAACGCGGCCGATGAAGTTAACACTTTACTAGACCTTGACCAGCAGCGCCGCCAGGTACAAAGCGAACACGATGAGCTTCAGAGCAGGGCCAACACTATCTCAAAAGAGATAGGTGTGCTGATGAAGAACGGGGAGCGCGAGAAAGCAGAAGCCTACAAATCCGAGACATCTGAACTGAAGCAGAAGACCAAATCACTGGCCGAGCAATTTTCTGCCCTGGAAGAGCAGATACAGCAAGCTTTATACAGGCTGCCGAACCTGCCGCATGAGAGTGTGCCTACTGGTAGAACAGCAGAAGACAATGAAGTAGTTCTGCAACACGGGGAAATTCCTGAATTATTTGAGGGGGCTCTACCGCATTGGGAGCTTATCCAGAAGTACGACATCATAGATTTTGAGCTTGGCAATAAAATTTCAGGAGCAGGTTTCCCTGTTTATAAAAAGCAGGGAGCGCGTTTGCAGCGTGCCCTCATCAACTTCTTTTTAGATGAGGCCACCAAAGCCGGCTATATGGAGGTGCAGCCCCCTATCCTGGTAAACGAGGCGTCTGGTTACGGAACCGGCCAGCTCCCAGACAAGGACGGCCAGATGTACCATGCCACAGCTGACAACCTCTACCTTATACCGACTGCGGAAGTGCCTATCACCAATATTTACCGGGATGTTATAATGCCTGCGGAGCAGCTGCCTGTTAAGAATGCCGGCCACACGCCCTGCTTCCGCCGCGAGGCAGGCTCATGGGGTGCCGACGTGCGCGGGCTGAACCGCCTGCACCAGTTCGACAAGGTAGAGATTGTGCAGGTAACGCTGCCGGAGAAATCGTATGAGGCATTGGACGAAATGAGCCAGCACATACAGGGACTTTTGCAGAAGCTGGAGCTGCCCTACCGGGTACTGCGCCTGTGTGGCGGCGATATGGGTTTCACCGCTGCGCTTACCTTTGATATGGAAGTATATTCTGCTGCTCAGGGCCGCTGGCTGGAAGTTAGTTCTGCCTCTAACTTTGAAACGTACCAAGCAAACCGCCTGAAGCTGCGTTACAAAACTGAGTCTGGCAAAACGCAGCTGCTGCACACACTGAACGGCAGCGCCCTGGCCCTGCCACGCATTGTAGCCGCTTTACTCGAGAACAACCAGACTCCAGACGGCATTAACATGCCGAAAGTGCTGCATCCTTACCTAGGTTTTGAGAAAATAGGTTGATTTGAAGATTTGGTGATGAAGAGATGGTTGAGTCTCCAGGAGGCACATAACAGAACAGCCGATGAAAGGTAGATTCATCGGCTGTTCTGCATTATGCTGTGCTTGGCTTTACTGTTATGCAGTGACTCGCCCTCGTACTGTACATGCCTTTACATGCCGTTGTTATTGCTTTCACCAACAACGGTGAAAGGCTGTAGATCCTTCGCATTATCAAGTCTCCTTATCCCCACATTTCAACGTTAGCCGCCAAACTGCTCCTGGTACTGCTGATAATAATTTTTCAGCTTATACTTTTTGAGCTTGACCTTCGCCTCTTCTATACGTTGCTCCGTCAGTTCCTGCCTTTGTAAGAGTTGCAGCAGTTGCTCTTGCTCATCAGCACCTTTCTCCACCGACGAATGCGCCTGATGAAACTCCGGAGAGAGCGATAGTTTGTTCTTTAGCACATCTATAAAATTTGCAGCCACCAGCTTTTCCAGCGCCGCTTCTACTTCCTTTAGTGAGAACACAGTGCCATCTATGGCATCGGCCATCAGCAGTACATCCTGCAAGTTGGCTCCTCCTTCTCCAGCAGTTACCAGCAGCAGCGCCTCAAGGAACTGTGAATCTGTCTCCTGCCACATTAGGTTATACTTCGGCATCTTCAAACTTCCTTTTCTTCAAATATTCAAATCTTCAAAAGAAATATCCCGCATACACTTAAAATGACCTTTGGGGCATTTGCTGTAGCCAATCTTGGAACAGGGGCGGCAGCTGAGGCCGTGCACTTCCAGTACTTTATACTTTGTCCGGAAGGGATACATGCCAAACTCCGGAATGGTATTGCCCCACACGCTGATGATGTCTTTCCCAAAAGCAGCTGCAATGTGCATCAGGCCGGTATCATGGCTGACCACCTTCTCAGCCTGCCGCACCAGCGAGGCAGAACCATTTAAGCTGTACTTGCCGCAGGCGTTGTGTATCGTTGTCTGTTGTCCGTTGCTCTTTTTTCGGGTTTGGAAGTAGGCTGCTATTTCTTCTCCGGTGGCAGCGTCTTCTTTGCCGCCTAGCAGCATAACAGGCTGCTGCAGGCGCTCACACAGCTCAATAATACGCTCGGTAGGCAGGCGCTTGGTGTAGTGCTGGGCACCTATGGCAAACGCCACATACCCTTTCTGAAACGCGGATGGCAAAGTATGTGCATCAACCTCGTCTTTGGCAGGTATAAAGTAGTCCAAACCTTTGCCATCGTCTTTTACGCCCAAGGAAGCGGCGGCATCCAGGTAACGCTGCACAATATGAACATCCGGCAGGCGGTTGAGCTTGAAGTTAACCATGAGCCACTTTTCGTAGTTAAGCTTTTTAAAGCTCCTGCCAGGCTTGCCCAGGCGGGTCCTGATAATGCGGGTGCGCAGGTTATTGTGCAGATCCACGACATAGTCAAAGTTCTCGGCCTTCAGCTGTTGTACCAGCTCTTTCAGGCTACCACCCAGCAAATGCGTTTTATCAACGTAGGGGTTGTGCTCCAGTATACTTTTAAAAGCCTGCTTGGTGCAGTAATGCACCTCCGCATCAGGTACCTGCTGTTTGATGCAGCGCACCACAGGCGTCGTCAGCACAATATCGCCGATAGAGGAAAAGCGTAGTATAAGGATTTTAGGCATTTGCTTTTAAATGCGCCGGGTGGTGCGTTCTCTATTTTATTTTGTTTTCCGCGCTCTGAAGTACTGCTCCACCTCTTCTGCAGGCTTAGCGTTGAAGGTCATTTCTTTTGTAAGGCCTCCCTTTCTGCCAACCAGCACGCCATAGCGCATATCGTCGAATCCGCTGGTATGGTGAGCATCGGGGTTTATGCTCAGCATCACCCCTTTTTCTATTGCATACTGCACCCAGCGCCAGTCTATGTCCAGGCGCCACGGGTTAGAATTGATTTCGATGATGACGTTGTTGGCAGCACAGGCATCAATCACCATCTTATGGTTTATTGGGTATCCTTCGCGGCGCAACAACAGGCGGCCTGTCGGGTGGCCGAGGATGGTGGTATAGGGATTTTCTATCGCAGTGATGAGACGGGCAGTGGCTTTTTTTTCATCCATGTTCAGCGTGCTGTGGATAGAGGCCACGATAAAGTCGAATGTCTTCAGGATATCTTCGCTGTAATCCAGCGAGCCATCACCCAGAATATCAGATTCTATTCCTTTAAAAATTTTGAACGGTGCCAGTTTCTTATTCAGTTCATCAATTTCCTTTTGCTGCCGCAGCACATCTCCCTCCCGCAGGCCTCCGGCATACGAGGCTGTTTTGGAGTGGTCTGAAATACCCAGGTATCCGTATCCCATGTCGCGGCAGAAGGCAGCCATTTGCTCCAGCGTATGCGCACCATCAGAGTAGGTGCTGTGGTTGTGCAGGCTTCCTTTCAGGTCTGACAGCTCCAGCAGTTTCGGCAGTTTGTTCTCCAGGGCCAGTTGCAGTTCGGTAGTTCCCTCACGCAGTTCCGGTTCAATATAAGCCATACCTGCCGACTTGTATATATCTGCCTCAGACGCATATGCCTGCTCGCGCACGACCGTTAGCAGGTTGGTAGTGCTGGTAAAAAGCTGTGCCAGGTGCTCCAGCGCAGCAGAATGCAGCAGCACTTCGTTGGCAAAACGCGCTGTCGGCGCCAGCTTTACCTCCACTGATAACCCACTTAGCGTATGACTGCCGCGCCAGGCCAGCGGCCCGGATGCTTTTTCATCCTGCTCCAGCGTCTGTAGGTTGTTCAACTTTTCTGTTGCGTCGGCAGGGGCATCGGTTGCCACCACCAGTTGCAGTTGCTCCACTATTTCCATGCATCGGCGAATATCCCCCGTCAGGCTTACCTGTACCTCCGGGAGAGCTTCCTTTACGCTCTGCAGCAATTCATGAGCGGCAGACTCGGCTTCGGCGAACAGCAGCTTACCCCGGTTCTGCTGCGTAAATAGCAGGGCCTGCTTTATGTTTTCCTGTGTTTTGGCTCCAAAGCCTTTCAGCTTGCTTACCTTGTCCTGCTCGCACGCCTCCAGCAGCTCCTCCACCGTCTCGGTGCCAAGTTCTCTCCAGAGCGTACGGACTTTCTTAGGCCCTATGCCTTTTATGCGCAGCATCTCCACCACCCCGGGCGGTGTGGCCGCCAGCATCTGGTCCAGTTCTTCAAAAGAACCTGTGGTGTTTATTTCTACAATTTTGGCGGCAATGCCTTTGCCTACTCCACCTATTCCCTCCAACTGGGCCTGGCTCATTCCGGCCAAAGGTGCCTCCACCAGTTCCAGTGCGGCTACCGCATTGACGTAAGAGCGTACCTTAAAAGGATTCTCATCGTGCAGCTCCAGCAACTCCGCTGTCAGCTTAAACAGTTTTATAATATTCTTATTTTCCAAAGCGCTGTTCTGTATACCTGCAAAGATAGAAAATGCCGCTGAACCTTGCCTGCCACACCACCTATATTCAGCCGCCACCCGTATACTTTTGATTTGCAGCAGCACTTGTAGCTAAATCACCTTAGCACATCAGGCTTTTACATTAGCAGGCTTCTATATAAAAGAAGAAATGCCTAACTTAGCCTTGTAAACCCATTTTAAGTATGAAATACGCCTCATTACTCTGCCTGCTCTGCCTCGTGCTGGCAGCGGTTACCTGCAAAAAAACCGATAAGCTGGCAGCAGCGCTGATAGATAAAACCTGGCTGCATTCTTTTGAGGAAGACAACGGTGACACGCTTGTATACCGCCCGAACACCTACGAGTTTCCACCGTCCCGTGGCCGCACCGGATTTATGCTGGAGTCTGGCGGCGTGATAAAACGCTATGAAATTGCCCCAACCGACGGGCTGGAGGAAAAACTGGGGGAATGGGAAGTGATAGACAAGCGCAATGTGCAAATCCGGATGAAGCCTGACAGCAACCCGCCGCAGCATTACCAGGTGCAAATACTTTCACTTGAGGGCGACGTGCTGAAAATAAGAAGACAGCCTATACCCGGAAGTAATTAAGTATTACTTCCGGCTGGCTTTGTTCCTCTGTTTGGTACAGCCTGTGAGAGTTGAACAGTTTAAACCTGCCCTCATGTATAAGAAGCTTTCACTAAAGGCGAGAATAATTATTTTAGCAGCGCTGACAGTTCTGTTCATCTTCACGCTGTCTATGACTAACATAGAAAACCTGCTTGGATGCATTATCGGGGGCATTATTGCTGGGCTGCTGTTCACGGAGTACAGTATGTACCTGCAGCGCCGTAGAGCAGAATAATACTCCAAATTCGTTCCCTCTGTTTCAGAAATTCAACAGTTTACCTATACAACAATACATGCAACACTGGCTCGTAAAATCAGAACCCGAGAAATATGCCTGGGCCGATTTAGTGAAAGATGGCCGTACTACCTGGGACGGCGTCCGGAACTACCAGGCGCGTAACAACATGCAGCAGATGCAACCCGGTGACTTGGTACTATACTACCACAGCGTATCGGAAAAGGCTGTAGTAGGCATCGCGAAAGTAGAAAAAGCCGCTTACCCGGACCCAGCCACTGATGACGACAGATGGGTGGTGGTGGATTTGGTACCCTTCCGCGACTTTAAGGAGCCCGTAACACTGAAGCAGATAAAGCAGGACAAGCGCCTGGAAAACATAGCGCTCCTGCGCCAGTCACGCCTATCGGTCATGCCGCTTACCGGCGAAGAGTTTGATGTACTCCTCGCATTGGGGAATTAAGACAGAACTTAAAAACTGGTCAGCCATAACAACGAACAGCAGCTAAATTCAGTACAATGATTTAGCTGCTGTTTTATATTTACCCGTACCTAATAGCATTAACACCCTGTTATTTATGGTTCTCTTTCGTTACCTGATCACCTTTCTTTTCTTGCTTCTACTGTTCCCGGCGCTCGCTCAGGGTCCTGCACAACCCGTGCGCCTCGAGCTGCCCCTCGACATGGAGGCAACCGACGCAGAAGTGATAGCCCTCCCGGATAGCAGTCTGCTGGTATACTACAGGGTCAGCAACACTTGGCAGACTGAGGCCTCTTATAACTTTTCGAAATTCAATCACGAGCTCGAGCAGGTATGGTCAGACACTGTGAATATTGCTGCGAACTCTTACTACATCCGGCATTACACAGAAGCCCCCTATACCTATTTCGTGTTTGGCGAGGATGACCTGCAGGAGTATACGTTTGTGAAGCTAAACAACAAAACGGGGCAACTACAGCACAGCCATTATGAGTTGGAGCCGATAGATGCGGTATATGAGTTCAATGTACTAAAGGGCAACTACTTTGTGATTGGCCGAAACAAGAAAGAAAAAAGACCAGTGCTCCTGCACGTGAACACCAGCACGAAAAAGGTACAGCTGCTGCCATCGGTATACGGAGAAGAGTCAACCTTTTCTGACCTTTTAGCCGATCCCGCACAAGGCCGTATCTATGCAGTTCTGTCGGAGTCTAACGGGCGCATTTCGCGGCTGCAGGTAAAAAGCTTCGATGCCTATGGCAGGTTACTTAATAACCGCTTCATACTGCAACAGGAAGACAAGACCCTGCTAAACGCAGAGATTACTCCCGGCGACAGTTCCCAGAAAATGCTTTTTGGCACCTATGGCGCCCGTGACTTGCGCTACAACCAGGGCTTTTTCACTACCCCGGTGAACACGACCATGGTGGATGAGGAAGGCAACTTTTACAGTATGACGCAGCTAGAGAACTTTTTTAAGTACCTCAAGCCCCGCCAGGAGGAGCGCACCCGCCGCAGGGAGGCAGCCCGCCTGAAATCGGGCAAAGGCCCGGGATACCGTTACCGCCTGCTGCTCCACGATCTGATTCCTTTTCCTGACGGCTACGTAATGGCAGCAGAGGTATACTACCCCCAGTACCGTAGTTCAAGCAGCAACTGGGGCCTCGACCGCTCCTTCTCCCTGGGCCGCCAGGAAGAAGCCTATAAACGCACCCATGTTGTTGTCTTAGGCTTTACGAAGGAGGGCAGGCTGCTCTGGGACAATGCCTTTCCGCTTAAGGACGTAGCCAGTTACCAACTAGTGCACACTGTTGAGGTAGGCCGCCTACCAGATGGCCGCGTGGTGGTGGCTTATCCAAAAGAAGAAAAGATCATCTACCACATCATGGACGGCAGCAAGTTCAGGGAAGAGGAGACAGAACTCGAAATACTCACCTACGAGGAAAACGAAAAAATACAGGCCACCTTCAGCCCTGGTATTATACGCTGGTACGGCGACAACTTCGTAGCATTCGGTTTTCAGCGTATCAAGCCAAAGGCTGAAGCTTCCCGCACCATTTTCTACCTTAACAAGATCACATTCGA
Organism: Pontibacter toksunensis; assembly: GCF_042686245.1. NCBI lineage: Bacteria > Pseudomonadati > Bacteroidota > Cytophagia > Cytophagales > Hymenobacteraceae > Pontibacter > Pontibacter toksunensis. Next base: position 80,986 of record NZ_JBHUOX010000004.1, read on the forward strand.
TTAAGCTGCTTGCTATACGCATCTTTGCTGCATCATCAACCGGGAGGAGGCACGGGCCAGGTACATGCATCTTAAGGAAGCGTCACCTCTCTCGTTAAGCCTGAATTGCCGGCGGCTGCACCAGCTATGAGGACACTTTTGCGGGCGTGTTTCCTTCTGGTAGTCCATTATCACACTGCGCTATTCAACAACTGAGCGAGCAGCTATCCTACAGTCTTGTTCCTTCACCATCGAACATTTATTTCCGCATCTTAATCAGACACGTTATATTTGCAATCAATATTTCCGGCTATGCAGAAAAGACTCATCGTAAACCACCAACTGCTCGATATCATGGTGCTGCGCCTTTGCCACCAGCTCATCGAGAACCACGGCGACTTTTCTGATTCTGTTATACTGGGTCTGCAGCCGCGCGGCAGGTTTGTAGCGCAGCGCATCCAGGCCACTCTGGCCACCATACTGGGCAGGCAGGTACCTACCGGTTACCTCGACACTACCTTTCACCGTGACGATTTTCGCCGCCGCGATACACCGCTCACCGCCAACGCCACCAAAGTCGATTTCCTGATTGAAGGCAAAAAGGTGATTCTGGTGGACGATGTACTGTATACCGGGCGTTCCGTACGGGCTGCGCTGGATGCGATGATAGCCTATGGCCGCCCTGCCAATGTAGAGTTGCTGGTGCTGATTGACCGCCTCTACTCGCGCCACCTGCCTATACAGCCAACGTATGTGGGCCGCCACGTTAACTCGTTGCAGAGCCAAAGGGTGTTGGTAGAGTGGAAAGAGCAGCAGGCCCCGGAAGATAATATATGGTTAATTACCAAAAACGAAGAATAAATTCTCCCCATGCAAGAGCTCAGCGTCCGGCACCTGTTAGGCATCAAGGATATTACATCCCAAGACATCCAGCTCATTTTTGAGACGGCGGATAATTTTAAAGATGTGCTGAACAGGCCGATAAAGAAAGTGCCTTCGCTGCGCGATATTACCATTGCCAATGTTTTCTTTGAAAACTCTACGCGCACCCGCCTCTCCTTCGAGCTTGCCGAGAAAAGGCTCTCTGCCGATGTTATCAACTTCAGCAGCAGCAGCAGTTCTGTAAAGAAAGGCGAAACCCTGCTGGACACGGTGAACAACATCCTGGCCATGAAAGTGGACATGATTGTGATGCGCCACTCCAGCCCTGGTGCTCCCCACTTCCTGAGCAACCACATCAACGCCAACATAGTCAACGCCGGCGACGGCACGCATGAGCACCCGACGCAGGCGCTTCTTGACGCTTTCTCTATCCGGGAAAGGCTGGGCGATGTAGCAGGCAAAAAAGTCGTGATTATAGGGGATATCCTGCACTCGCGGGTGGCGCTGTCCAATATCTTTGCGCTGCAGAAGTTGGGAGCCGAAGTAATGGTGTGTGGCCCTACCACCCTGCTGCCAAAGCACATCAGGCAATTAGGCGTTAAAGTGGAACTGGATGTGCGGAAAGCTCTGGCATGGTGCGATGTGGCGAACGTGCTACGAATACAGCTGGAGCGCCAGCAGATGAAGTATTTCCCGTCGCTGCGCGAGTATACCTTATACTATGGCATTGACAAGAAAATGCTTGACAGCCTCGACAAACAAATAACACTCATGCACCCCGGCCCGATAAACCGTGGCGTGGAACTGAGCAGTGATGCAGCAGATTCTCACCACTCCATCATCCTGAACCAGGTAGAGAACGGTGTGGCTATCCGGATGGCAGTGCTGTTCCTGCTTGCTCAAAAGTAGCAGCATCCAAGGTTAAACCTGCTTCTTCTGATATACAAAGGGCCTGTTCCAGATAATGGAACAGGCCCTTTGTTTTTTCTTTGATGAACCTACTGGTAGGTATCTTACCATTTTCAGAGGTGCATCCTACAGGAAAGGTCTGTAAGCGCGCACCCAACCAGCACCAGGTTTAGATCTGCTGTGTCTGCCGGCAAGAGCAAGTAGCCCTCCCGTAGAACATAAAAACAGCTACAAACAAAAAGGCCGCAGGTTTTCCTGCGGCCTTTTTATAGTTTTTAAGCAATTTAATCAAGATTCAGCTGCATGTCCGGGGTGTTCATTTCGAAACCAACCCTTCGGTTAATCAGTCGCTGAGCTTCCGTTCTGCGACGTGGCAGACGCTCATTCACCTGTACCAATGGTCTGGACTCGCCATAACCTCTTGTTATCAGACGGTCAGGGTTCTGAACGCCTTGCTGTATAAGGTAATCTTTCACGTTCTGTGCTCTGGCTTCAGATAGCGCCTGGTTGTATTCTTCAGAACCAATGTAGTCAGCATGACCTTTGATTAGAAGTACGTGATCCGGATACTTCTGCAGTACTACTACAATACTATCCAGCAGCTGCTTGTAAGCATCCTGCACACGAGCCTGGTCAAACTCAAAGCGTACTTTCTCTTCAATTAGTCGCAGTTCGTCAGGAGTTAGTTCAGGGCAACCGTTCGTTGTACCTGGGCCTGCAGTGTTAGGGCAAGCATCCTGGTAGTCAGCCACACCGTCACCGTCAGTGTCAACAGGGCAACCGTTGGCGCCTACCTGTACACCGGCTGGTGTGTCTGGGCACTCATCACTTGGGTCAGCTACACCATCTCCGTCAGCATCCGGGCAACCTCTCATGGCAGCAGTACCGGCCTGGTCTGGGCATTGGTCGTCTTTGTCAGCTACACCATCACCATCACGGTCTGGGCAACCTTGCGTAGCAGCTGTACCGGCTTCTGTAGGACACTGATCCTGGTAATCCGGAACACCGTCTGCGTCGCCGTCAAGAGGGCAACCTCTCTTGTCTACCTGTACGCCAGTTGGGGTATCCGGGCAGTCATCTCTTCTGTCAGGCACACCATCACCGTCAGTGTCTGTGGCTTTGCCTAAGTTAAAGCCAAGGCCAATGTTGTGCTGCAGGAAGCGGTCGTTCTTGTCATCTGTGAAGTAGCCGTCGATTTTATCCTGACCAATAATCAGGTAGTTCGTTTCGATGAAAGCGCTCACAGCATCTGAGAAGCGGAAACGGATACCGGCACCACCTTTTAAAGCAGCAGTGAAGAACTTATCATCTTCCTGTCTCATGCCAGCTGCTGTCATGGCATCTGTTTTAGCCCAGGCACCACCACCCCCTACTTGCAGGTATGGCCCTATAAAGGCATCTTCTTTCAGGATGCTACCATACAGCTTCAGACGCAGGGCCAGCATAGCAGTACCCATTTGTGCATCAAAGTTAGCACCATTCAAGTCACCAGAGTTCATGGCCTCTACACTACCATAGGTAAGGTGAAGACCACCATCCAGACCAGAAGTCAGATATCGGTTCAGATTAAGACCACCACCCCACTCCAGCTTATTGCTTTCGAAGTATTGGTCATCAATCTCGCCTTTATACTGTAAGGCACTTCCGTATATCTGAATATTCATTCGTTGATCTGAGCTTTGGGCAAATACCCCGCTACTTGCTGTCAGCAAGAAAACGAGCGCCATAGCTAGTTTACTAAGTTGTGTAAGTCGTTTTTGCATAATTTTACAAAGTATTTTGATATGACAATACGTGCATGTGTGGAAAGGAGTTTTTGTAATGTTTAAAAAAAGACACCACAGATGAAAACTGTAGAGTTTCTGCTGATACAAATAGTAGGAGGAGGAAACGTTTATCCATAGGCACTTTAGAAAATTGAACATTTGCAGTTGGCTGAATACCATTGCATTTAGTTACTGCTGCTCCTCAGCTCCTGCTGGGCACGCTTGTATACTTCAACTGATACAATGGCACAAGGTTGTACAAGAAAAAAAATTTTGACGCAAGGGCTCTAATTTAAGTGTAAGTACAGGAAAAAAGGCTGCCAGCATACTTACGGCAATCTTCCCTCTGAGGCTTTTTCCCAAGGTAAAAGCCTATTTCTGCATCAGGCGCTCAATATCGTCTGCCTCAATCGGTATAGCCTGCATTAGATTCTGTGCTCCGTTTTTCGTGATGAGGATGTCGTTCTCCAGCCGGATGCCCAGCCCTTCTTCCCTGATGTAAATACCGGGCTCACAGGTAAAAACCATACCTTCTTCAAACCTACGGAATTTATTCCCGACGTCGTGTACATCCAGGCCCAGGTGGTGCGAGGTGCCATGCATGAAATATTTCTTGTACATGGGCTTTGCCGGGTCCTGGTTACGCACGTCGCTCTCGCTCAGCAAGCCCAGCCTGATAAGTTCATTTTCCATGACAGTGCCTACAAACTTGTGGTACTGGTCCAAGGTGTTACCGGGCACCAGCATTTGGGTGGCAGCCTTCATCACCGTTAGCACCGAGTTATACACATCGCGCTGACGCGGCGTGAATTTACCGTTTACAGGCACCGTTCGCGTCAGGTCTGCGGCATAGTTGGCGTATTCAGCCCCGAAATCCATTAGCACCAGTTCCCCTGCTTCACATACCTGGTCATTATCCACATAGTGCAGGATGCAGGCATTTTCACCGGAAGCAATAATGGGGTGGTAAGCCGGCCCCCTGGAGCGGTTGCGCAGGAACTCGTGGTACAGCTCTGCTTCTATTTCATACTCCTTCACGCCAGGCTTGATAAAGCCCAGCAGGCGATGAAATGCTTTTCCTGTGATGTCGCAGGCCTGCTGGATCAGCGCTATCTCCTGCTCCGACTTTACTGCACGGAGCTGGTGCATGATAGGGGCGCTGCGCTCATACTTGTGCAGGGGGTAGTGCTGCTGGCACCATTTAATAAAGCGGGCATCACGGGTCTCCACCTCTATTACAGCCCGCAGGTGCTCGTTCGTGTTCAGGTAGAGGTGCTCCGCCTCAAATAGCTGGCTCCTGAGTATCTGCTCAAACTGGTGAGTCCACAAAACGGTCTCTATGCCGGAAGCCTCCTGGGCCTGCTGCTTTGTTAGCTTATATCCTTCCCAGGTAAGGATGTGTTCGTTGGTTTCGCGCACAAAAAGTACTTCTTTCATGCGCTCGTCCTTTGCATCCGGAAAGAGCAGCAGGATGCTTTCCTCCTGGTCAACTCCGGTTAGGTAGAAAAAATCGCTGTTCTGGCGGAAAGGCATCGTGGCGTCTGCATTCGAAGGCATCAGGTCATTCGAATGGAAAATGGCAACGGAGGAAGGCTTGAGTTGCTTTACAAAGCGGCGGCGGTTTTGCTCAAAAAGCTCCTGCCCTATTGGTACATATTTCATTTGATTCAGTTTTCTGAAGATTGGAACAATTGTATCAACAACTTAAAGCTAATACAAAAAATCTTTTTAAAGTAATTGCGCCTGTGTGTCTTCAAAGGCTAACGTCACTTATAAAAAGTATGCGGTGAAACGCCACTACCTGAAACAATGGGAAAGAGAACGAGAAGAGAAGACGTTCTACTATTTTTATGATAGACCGGGAGCCATGGCGCTGTCAACTCGACTGGGTAGTTATAGTTAAGAAATTTAGCTTTTACGCGTCGCAAGGCAAAAGCGAAAGAAATGAGCTATTAGCTTACGGCTAGCTGCAGTACCTCCAAAAGCTGCTCATTCCGAATGTCGCGGGCGCATCTAAAATGTCCTTCCGGGCAGGCTTTGTAGCCGTGCAAGCCACAAGGGCGACAGTACAAAGGCTCCTCCCGCTCTACTATATGCGCAAAGTCAGACAGCGGGCCAAAACCGAAGCGCGGCACTGTGGAGCAGTAGATGGCACAGGTAGGTGCATTCAGCGCAGAGGCCAGGTGCATCGGGCCGGAGTCATTCACATAGTTGAGCACCGCATCCCGCATCAGCGCCGCCGATTGCAGCAGGTTCAGTTGCCCGCACAGGTTCTCCACGCGAGGGTTGGAGCTCTGGCTGATGATGGCGTCGCAATGGGCCTTGTCGGCGGGTGAGCCCAGCAGGTAGACTCTATAGGTTGTTTCGATGCTGTTGATGAGTTGCACCCACTGCTCCTGCGGGTACTGCTTTGTAAACCACACAGAGGTAGGCGCCATACAAATAAAAGGCTCCTGCTTTAGTTCCTGTACTTTCGCAAAATCTACCGGAGAAGGATATAGCTTTGGTTTGGAAGGTATGGCGTTGGTGAGGCTTTGTATCAGCATATCGTTGCGTTCCACCTCGTGCGTACCCGACTTTACATCGTGCACATAGCGGCGGGTGAAGAGGCGGGAGAAAGGATTTTTCTCGAAACCTACTGTTTCCTTCGCCCCAGACAAAGCAGTCAGAATACCAGTGGCACCAAAGCGCTGCACGTTCACCACCAGGTCATACTGCTCCGCCCTTATGCGCTTCAGCAGCTTCAGCAGGCTTTTGTACTTACCTTGCTGCTTGTCCCAAATTAATACTTCCCGTAACAGAGGATGACCTTTCAGTAGTCCCTCATTTCCTTTGCGCAGCAGAAAATCCAGTTTCGCCTCTGGGTAAAAGGCGTGCAGCTTCTCCACCAGTGCTGTGGCGAGTACCACATCTCCTAAAAAAGCCGTTTGAATTACCAGAATTTTTTCCATGCCGGGTTTAAGCTTCGGACAAAACTACACCAAAGCGCGCTGAGTTAAAAAATAAAGCCTGAAATGAGCAACAGGAGGGGATTTCAGTCAAAATAAATACTGCTGTCCAGGCTAAAAAGCAATATATAGTATACTACTGTTTTAAGCAAAGTGAAAGTTATTTTTAAACTAAACATAAAGCCACTTTGACTTAATACTTCTGATTTGTTTATAAAATATGGATTTGTGTCTTGATATTTGTGGCTGGTTGCAGCCGTAAATCAGGCAGATGGCTTTCCCGGATCTTCATGGTGCCTTCACAACGTTTTGTGGCGGTCCTTCATTCGGCTGCCACTATTCATCTGTGCACTACCTGCCTTAGCAGGAGCTAAAACAACATAAACAGGAAAGGAATCAGCATAACCTTTCCCATCTATTATAAAGTTATGACAAGACCAGTACTCTTTCTAGGCTTGCTAAGCGTTCTGCTTTCCGTGTCTGGCTGCGTTTCTACGTACATGCCCAACGTGCCCAATGTGCCTATGTTCACACAAAAAGGGGAGCTGAGTACAGGTGGCCACATCACACCAAAAGGCAACGTGACTTTTAATACAGCCTATGCCGTGACCGACCACTTTGCTGTGCTGGTGAATGGCTCCATGCTCAACAGCGAGCGCAGAAAAAGAGACCTGCGCCACAACCTGATTGAAGCGGGGGCAGGTTATTTTACCACCTTTGGCAAGGACAACAACCGGGTGCTGGAAGTCTATGGTGGCTTTGGTGGCGGCAGCAGCGACCGAACTGAAAAAAAAGAAGATGACGAGGGGGTGATTACGGCTGAGCGCCGCGAGGCAAACTTCAACAAATACTTTGTGCAGGTAAATTTCAGCTCCAAAAGGAAAAAGTCGCTGCGCCTGTTTGGTAACGAGTTTCCTTTGAACTATGGCACTGCTTTGCGGGCCAGCTACATCGATATGAGCAAACACTTGTTCAACGGGCTGCCAGCAGAGGAAGAAGACAACATCTTCCTGGAGCCAATTTTCTTCACCCGCCTCACCCTGAACCCATCGGTGCAGCTTCAGTATACCAGCGGCTCTAACTTTGGATTGAAGAACCGCAAAGCCCTTACTGCCGGTTATTCTGTTTTCTCGCTGGGCTTTGTAATCAATGTAGGAGGCCGCAACACAACGCAGAACAAGGCAGGCATCAATAAGCAGGGAGTACGCTAAAGGCATTCATAACCAAATAAAGACACACCACCCCCATCAGGCCGAACTTAGTGTAGCGGGAATGCAGGTATAGCCTTTGTCCGGTAATGGTAGCATTGAAAAGATTCTGGCACTTTTTCCGTACCTTTGCAAGCCTAAATTTGATATTGAATGCCTGATTACCATATCCATACTTTACCCAACGGAATAAGAATAGTACACAAGCAGGTGCAGCATACCAAAATAGCCCACAGCGGGTTTATTATGGACATCGGCAGCCGCGACGAACTCTCCAACGAAACGGGAATAGCCCACTTCTGGGAGCACATGGCCTTCAAAGGCACTGAAAAACGCAAGTCGTTCCACATCCTGAACAGGCTCGAGTCTGTGGGAGGCGAACTGAACGCCTATACTACAAAGGAGAAAATCTGCTTTTACTCTTCCGTGCTGGACAAGCACTTCGATAAATCATTTGAACTACTGACTGATATCACCTTCCGTTCTGTGTTCCCGGAGCGGGAGATTGAGAAAGAGCGGGGCGTGATTCTGGAAGAGATGTCGATGTACCTGGACACCCCGGAAGAAGCCATTGTAGATGAATTCGACGCCGTAGTGTATGACAGCCATCCTTTAGGAGCTAACATCTTAGGAACGAAAGAGAGCGTTTCCAGCTTTCATAAACAGGATTTCCTGAGTTTCCTGGACCGCAACCTGAGCACCGATTCGCTCATTTTCTGCTCTGTCAGCAACCTGCCTTTCGAAAAGGTGCTAAAGCTGGCAGAGAAGTACCTGGGTGATATTCCGGAGATTAGGAAGCACCGGGAGCGCATCCCAGTCAGCCACTATGTGCCGAAGTCTGTCACCGTTGAGAAGTCCATCTCGCAGGCGCACTGCGTGGTAGGCACTCCCGCATACGCCCTCTCTGATGAGCGCCGCATACCCTTTTTCATGCTTGTAAACATATTGGGCGGCCCGGGCATGAACTCACGCCTGAACCTGGCGGTGCGGGAAAAGCACGGCCTGGTGTATACCATAGATGCCAATTACGCGACTTACCTCGATACCGGCCTGCTCACCATTTACTTCGGTACAGAAAAAAAGCAACTGAAGCGCACTACTTCGCTGGTGCTGAAGGAACTGAAAAAGCTGCGTGAGAAGCCACTGGGCTCGCTGCAACTGCACACAGCCAAAGAGCAATTGATGGGGCAGCTGGCCATGGCCGAGGAAAGCAACATGGGCTTGATGATGATGATCGGCAAGAGTATTCTGGACCAGGGCCGGGTAGACTCGCTGAACGAGATCTTTGGCCAGATAAAGAACATCACCGCCACCGACCTCGTGGACATCGCTAACGATGCCCTCCGCGAAGATCAGCTCAGCTTTCTGAATTATGTGCCAGCTTAGTCGGTGATTGTTAATCGTTCATTGTTGTTCGTTTTAACAGTATAAGATTCTACAAAGCCTTACCGTTCAGCGATAGAACCATTCAGCAATAAATAAACAATCAACAATCAAAAGAGATGGAATTCATAGACGAAGAACTGCTGCAGTACGCGGAGGAACATACCTCACCGGAAAGCGATTTGCTGCACAAGGTAAACCGCGAGACACACCTGAACGTGCTGCGGCCGCGCATGCTTTCGGGGCACCAGCAGGGGCGCTTACTGTCTATGTTCTCGAAAATGATACAGCCGAGGCAGATTCTGGAGATTGGCACCTATACCGGCTACTCCGCGCTTTGCATGGCCGAAGGGCTGCAAACGGGTGGCACCTTGCACACCATCGACATCAATGAAGAACTGGAGGAACGGGTGCGGGGTTACTTTGAAGAAGCTGGCTTGTCAGGTAGTATAAACTATCACATCGGCAATGCGCTGGAGATTATTCCGGGCATTGGTGCTTCCTTTGACTTAGTATTTATTGATGCCGATAAAATAAATTACGCCACCTACTACGACATGGTCATTGACAAAGTGCGCGCCGGAGGCTACATCATCGCTGATAATGTGCTTTGGAGCGGCAAGGTGCTCGAGAAGTACCGCCGCAAACTCGACGAAGACACCAAAGCAGTGATTGATTTCAATAAGAAAGTGCAGGATGATGAGCGGGTGGAAAATATCTTAGTCCCCATACGGGATGGCCTGATGGTGGCACGGAAAAAATAAAATCAGTAGAGCGGGAGGACGGGTAAGAAGTTCTACCGCTTTTCTTTTCAGCCCGAATCTACTTTTATTTTTCCTAATCACTTATCCTACTGCGTCTTACTTTCAACACTGCATTTCCCTCTCTTTTCTGGGCCACCCGCTGCCCTAAAATATAATGTAAGAACTTGGCGAAGCGTTTTAAAAAGCGAGGCAAATTGCGTTATTTTTGTGAAGGTATATATTACCTTTCGAACATATTAGAGCTTAGCTATTTAAGCAGCTTTAACTCAACAGAAAGTAGAACACCAAAATCAACGTTTAGCCAACATTGTAAAGTACCAAGCCATGAGAAAATCCTTCAGCAGCCTTCTAGCTTTGTTGTTCCTGCCCTTGCTGGCGCTGGCGCAACTCGTTAATGTGCCTAAAAACGTGTACTTCGCCGACATCCACCTCCGGATATCAGATGGGGCACAGGAGGAAATTCAGAAGAAGGTAGATGCGCTGCACCGCAACCAGACATACTTTAAGATGAAAGTGGATCTGGCAGATGCTTATTTCCCTGTTATCGAGCGTATATTTAAGGAGGAAGGTGTGCCGGATGACTACAAGTACCTGGCCCTGCAGGAAAGCGGATTGCTGGGAGACGCTGTTTCTACTTCTAATGCTGTTGGCTATTGGCAGTTTAAGCGGGAGGCGGCTCTGGACTTCAACCTGCGCATGGACAATAAGATAGACGAACGCCGGCACATCATAGAAGCCAGCCGTGGTGCCGCTAAGTATTTCCTGCGCAGCAATAAGTACTATGACAACTGGTTTAACTCGCTGCTTTCGTACTACCTGGGTTATACCGGAGCTAAGGCTTACACCAGTCCATCGGATATTGGTTCCCGCAAAATGGATGTTACAGAGAGGTCGCACCCATACGTTATCACGTTCCTGGCCCACAAAATAGCCTATGATGCCTTTGTTGGCAAGGCAAACCCTCCTGCCCTGTCTTTGCGCGAGATGCGCGGCACCCCAGGCCAGAGCTTAGCCGACATCGCCATGTCTACCCAGACAGACTACGCTGAACTGGAGAAGTATAACAAGTGGCTGTTAGGCAGCTCCATTCCATCTGATAAAGATTATTATGTGATGATTCCGGTGCGCAACGGCGGCAGCGATGCAGGTCTGCTGGCTTCAAAAGGTACATCTACACCGGCAGCAAGAAAAGGTCTGGGCGCAGCAGTGATGTCGAAGCGCAACGGGTTGAGCACGATTACCGCACGCCCGGGCGATACAAAGGAAAAGTTGGCAAGAAAAGCAGGTGTCTCTACTAAGAAATTCCTGAAGTATAATGACATGCACAGCTTCGATGACATTGTGCCTGGCTCCACCTATTACCTAGAAAAGAAAAACATGACCGCCGATGCGGAATACCATGTGGTGCAGCCAGGGGAAACGATGCAGCTGATTTCGCAGCATTATGGCATCAGGCTAAATTACCTGCTGTTTAAGAACCGCATGAGCCGCAGTGAGGCACCAGTACCGGGCCGCGTACTGTGGCTTCAGAACCGCAGACCAGCCAGCACACCAGTGGAAGTGCGTGACCTGAACAAGTCGCAGGCAAAAACTGCTGCCACTGCATCAACTCAGAATTGGCCGGAAGCTACCGCTGCCCAAAGAAGACAGGATGAACCAAAGCAGGATGATGATAAACCTACTAAAACAGAGCGAGCTTCAGAGGGCAATATCTTTAAACGCTTCATTAACAGCTTAAAGCGGTTCAAAAAGCCAGAGCCTGAGCAGCAGGAAGAATTTGAGCAAGAAGAAGCCATTGTTGCTGAAAAAATAGTAGTGGAGACAAAGGAATCAGCTCCCGCCCCCGCTGTATCTACTAAAGCCACCGAAGTTGTGAAAGCTAAAACAGCGGAGGAGGAAGAATGGATAGAAGCTGATAAAGAGGAATGGGTGCAGCCGGAGAAGCCAGCAGCAACAGAGACCGTAAAGGAAGTCCCTGTGAAAGTAGTTCCGGTGCCGGCAGCAGAGCCTCAGAAGAAGAAGTCGGTGCTGTATCCGCAAAAGGACACTGTACCTGCTGTACAAGTGCCTGCACAGCAAGCCCCAGTTGATTCACTGCCTGTACCTGCCACAGAAGAAACATTCCCTGCCGAGGTGACTGCACTCCCTTCTACCAGCCCCGTGCCTGCAGAGGAAGAAGGACAGCCTGAAGAACAGACAGAGGAATGGAACATCGGAACAACAGCAGAAGACGGAACGGAGACAAAACCAAAAGACATATTTGTAGAGCCAGCCACTACGCCTGCTACAAAGCCAGCCGCTACTGCTAAAAAGCAGCAATCAGCTCCTGAGGCAGCACCACAGCCAGCACCGAAACCGGCAAGGCATGTGGTAAGGCAGGGAGAGACGCTCTATGGCATCTCCAGAATGTATGCTGTTACGGTGAATGACCTGAATGCCTGGAACAAATTGGGTGATGCCCCGATTCGCGTGGGCCAGGAGTTACTGATAGCAGAACCGTTGGTTCGACCTGAACAGCAGGCAGCGACAGAAGAGGTGTCTGCTACTATGCCCTCCTCCACCAGTGAGTACCATACTGTAGTTGCGGGTGAAACACTTTACCAGATTTCAAAGAAGTACGATGTTTCGCTGGCAGATATGCGTAACTGGAATAACTTGACAGACAACAACATTCGCTTAGGCCAGGAACTGCGCGTGAAGGCTCCCGCAGGTACAGCAGCACCAGCTAGAGCTACGGAGTCAGAATCAGAAGCAAGTGCACTGCCAAGCACCGGCTACCACACCGTAGCAGGCGGCGAAAGTATGTACCAGATTTCACGCAAGTACGGTGTCACCATCAAAGACATTATGGAGTGGAATAATAAGTCTGATTTCGCTGTGAGTGTCGGGGAGAAATTGTTGATTAAGAAGAAGTAAGACTTTTATTGATTACAAGAATATTAAAGAGCCTGCCATTGACAGGCTCTTGCTTTTTATAGGGAGAGTATAGCCTTTGCCCCAGCGTATGTTCGACTGTATCTTTTGAGAGGCATCATGACGAGCACCTGTTCGTTTGCATTTCTGTCTAAGCTTCCGTGGCTAAGGCTAATCCAGTACCATCTCCCCAATAGTTTCAAAGCTCTTGTCTTAGCTCTCTAGGCCGAGAGGCCTCGTCTTTGGGCATCGCGCTGTGTAACTGAAGCTGCCCTCGCTCTGCTCGGGCTGCCTCACTTCGTTCAGCACCGCAACATTTACAAGGCGCTCAACCCAAAGCCTGGAAACATACTCACTTCGTGCTAACGGATTCAAAAGTTGTGGTGAAGCTGTTTTAAGTATGCTTGTTACTGTAGTCCAACATCAGTGATTGAATTACAGAAGTAACTTAAACCGAGAAAGGTATAAAAGGGCTTAAAGTGCCTTTAAAGCTACAAGGCAGATAAGTTTGCCAGGTGCACTTAATGACACTCCACTGTACGAGCGTTCAGCGAGTTTAAAGGGTCTTGATTCTTTTGCTTACTTTTCTCATCAAGGAGAAAAGTAAGGCCCAGCCGGCGAGGCGAAAAACTAGCAGGAAATGATTGGCTTTGACAATTGATTTGGAATTGGCAGAAAGGGATAAAGGTTATAAATCTATACCTAGATAAAATACCTCCTGTTTTGGAAGTTTTCTTGCTTTACCTCTTTTCCGGAGGAGCCGTAAGGTTGGACGCTGACTGAAGCCCGGTGGCAATCTCCGGCACAATACCTAAACGCTCATAGATGGGCCACACCATCTGCCGGAGGCGGGGCAGGCTTACTGCGAAAGGCACAATACTCAGCGCGCACAGCAGACCGCAGCCTGCCAGGGTATACCCTACGCCTACATGTTCTGCCACAGCCCCTGCCAACATACTACCGATAGGCGCCATGCCCATAAACGCCGTCGCATACAGGCTCATCACGCGTCCCCGCTTATCATCGTCCACAATGGTTTGCAGCAGGGTGTTGCAGGAAGCCATGGACACAATCATGCCGAAGCCGGAAAAAAGCATCAGCATAAGAGACAGCACCAGCATCGTTGAAAAGGAAAAAGCAATCAGCGAGGAGCCAAATAAGACCATCATTCCCACTATTATTTTCCCTAGCCCCAGCACAGATTTCCGCTGCGCCAGGAACATAGCGCCAGCTAAAGCACCGAAGCCAGAGGCACCCATCAGGTAGCCTAGCGTGTTAGCGCCACCGTGTAAAATATCCCGGGCAAAAACGGGCAGCAACACGCTGAAGGGCATCCCAAACAGACTTAGAAGCGCTACAATTAAAATCAATGCCCGGATAGGCGGAAAGCCAAAAGCATATTGAAAGCCATCTTTCAAGGATTGCCAGGCCTTACGCTGCTGCGCCACCCGCTCGAAAGGCTTCAGCCGCATCAGCAGCAGCGAGGCCAGCACCGCAATATAGCTGAGGGCATTGATGAGGATACAGATACCCTCCCCCACAACTGCGATGATCAGACCTGCTATGGTTGGCCCAACTAGGCGCGCCATGTTGAACATAGAGGAGTTCAGGGCAATAGCGTTGCTGATGTTCTCCCGCTTCTCTACCAGTTCAAAAACAAAGGCCTGCCGGGTAGAGATGTCGAAGGCATTAATAATACCCAAAACGGCACTCAATGCCAGCACATGCCATATCTCAATGGTTTCCGTTAATACCAGCACGGCCAGTGTGGAGGCCTGTAGCATCGAAAGCGTTTGCGTTACAAGTAATACCTTGTGGCGGTCGAACTTATCGGCGGCAACACCTGCAAAAGGGCCGAGCAAAAAAGACGGAATCTGGCTGGAGAAGGTAACAGCACCAAGCAGGAACACCGAATCAGTGAGGCGGTACACGAGCCAGCTCAGGGCAATCTGTTGCATCCAGGTACCTATAAGTGAAATCCCCTGCCCCACAAAAAATAATTTGTAGTTGCGCGACTTCAACGCCCTGAACATGCTGCTTAATTTTCCTTCTGACTTTTCCTCTCCCATAAACGAATTACTCCTGCACCGGCACAGCTTTTTACTTACGTAGTAACACCTCCACGGAGTTATATATTAAACAGCAGCATGTTAAATTAAAAGCAAAAACGAGTGCCCTTAAAGAGATAAACTATACCTCTTATTTGTTGTCCCAGAAGCTGCTTTTTGGTTTGGGCAGCCGCCCTATTTTTCGTACTTTTAACATCCCAGGAATGGCCCCAGAACATAGATTTCCACTAATACATAAGCTATTTCCACTTCATAATTTTTAATTTCTAATTCCTAGAGATTTGCCAGTTTTTTCTCATTTACATACACACACGCAGTACTCGCTGCTCGACGGCCAGGCCAGCATCAGCGCGCTCATGAAGAAGGCGCAGGCCGATGGCATGCCCGCCGTAGCCATGACGGACCACGGAAACATGTTCGCCGCCTTCAACTTTGTGGCCGAGGCGAACAAGTATAACGTGAAGCCGATTGTGGGCTGCGAGTTTTACCTGGTAAAAGACCGCCATCAGAAAACTTTTACCAAAGAGCAGAAAGATGTGCGCCACCACCAGCTGCTGCTTGCCAAAGACCAGGAAGGCTATCAAAACCTGGCAAAGCTGTGCTCCCTCTCATATATAGAGGGGGTATACAGCAAGTGGCCGCGCATGGACAAAGAGCTCCTTTTGAAGTATAGCAAAGGCCTGATTGCCACCAGCTGCTGTATTGGTGCCGAGGTGCCCCAAGCCATTCTCTGGAAAACTGAGGAGGAAGCAGAAGAAATATTTAAGTGGTGGCTGGATGTGTTCGGAGAAGATTACTATATCGAAATACAGCGCCACGGCCTGCAGAACATCGACGGCACAGGCAAGAGCCAGGAAGACATCAACCAGGTGCTGCTGAAGTGGGCGAAGAAGTATGATGTAAAGGTTATCTGCACCAACGACTCCCATTATGTGGACCAGGACGACTGGAACGCGCACGACATTCTGCTTTGCGTGAACACCGGTGAGGACCAGTCAACACCGGTGGGCGATTTTGCCACGCGCTACTACCGCTTCCTTTCAGATGACCAGAAGGTGATTTACGATACGGTCGATAACGTCCGGAACAAGTACAGCAACAACGCCAGCGTACGGCAGATGCTGCAGCGCATTGATGAGGCTGGCCCGAAGACACGCTTCGGCTTCCCGAATGACCAGTTCTACTTCAAAACGCAGGCGGAGATGAACGAGCTGTTCAAAGATGTGTCGCAGGCGGTGGATAACACGAACGAGATTGTAGACAAGATAACGCCCCCGAAGCTGAAGCGCGACATCCTGCTGCCCAACTTCCCGATACCGCCGGAACACGCGGGTGCCGATGCTTACCTGCGCCACCTCACCTACGTGGGTGCCAAAAAGCGATACACTGACATTACGCCCGAAGTTGAAGAGCGCCTGGATTACGAGCTGCGCATTGTGGAGACCATGGGCTTTGCTGGCTACTTCCTCATTGTGCAGGACTTTATTAACCGTGGCCGCGACATGGGTGTGTTTGTAGGCCCGGGACGTGGTTCGGCGGCTGGTTCTGCAGTCGCCTACTGCATCGGTATCACCAACATCGACCCGATTAAATACAACCTGCTGTTTGAGCGATTCTTGAACCCGGAGCGTGTGTCGATGCCCGATATTGATATTGACTTTGACGACGTGAACCGCCAGCGCGTAATTGACTACGTGGTGGACAAGTATGGCAAAACGCAGGTAGCCCAGATTATTACATTTGGCACCATGGCTGCCAAATCATCTATCAAAGACGTAGCGCGCTCTACCTCTCTGCCGCTGGCCGATGCAAACGAGATGGCGAAGATGGTGCCGGACATGCCGGGTACTACACTGGCAAAGGCCTTTATAGAAAACCTGGAATTAGCTGCCATCCGCGAAGGAACCGACGCGCGCGCTGCCGTACTGAAGCTGGCCGAGAAGCTGGAAGGCTCTATCCGGAACACGGGTATACACGCAGCGGGTGTTATCATCGCCCCGGACGACATCACGAATTACATTCCGGTTTCTACCTCCAAGGATTCTGACCTGCTCGTAACGCAGTTTGACGGTAAGGTGATTGAGAGCGCCGGCATGCTGAAGATGGACTTCCTGGGCTTAAAGACACTGACCATCATCAAGGATGCCATGGAGCTGATTAAAAAGAACCACGGCGTTGAGATTGACATCGACAACATTCCGATAGATGACGAGAAAACGTACCAGTTGTATCAGCGCGGTGATACCATTGGCACGTTCCAGTTCGAGTCGGAGGGTATGCGCATGTACCTCAAGGACCTGCAGCCTACCAACATTGAAGACTTGATTGCCATGAACGCCCTTTACCGCCCGGGCCCGATGCAGTTCATCCCGAACTTCATTAACCGGAAGCACGGCAAAGAGGAGGTAGAGTATCCGCATGAGCTGCTGGAACCTATTCTGAACTACTCTTATGGTATCATGGTGTACCAGGAGCAGATTATGCAGACGGCCCAGGTCCTGGCTGGCTACTCACTGGGTGGTGCCGACTTGCTGCGCCGCGCCATGGGTAAGAAGGATATGAAGAAGATGGCAGAGGAGCGGGAGAAGTTCATTGCCGGTGCCAAAGAGATTCACAACATCCCGTCTAAAAAAGCCTCCGAGGTGTTCGACGTGATGGAGAAGTTTGCCCAATACGGCTTCAACCGTTCCCACTCTGCCGCTTACTCTGTAGTAGCCTACCAAACAGGTTACCTGAAAGCCCACTACCCTGCCGAGTATATGGCTGCCGTGCTCACCAACAACATGAACGACATCAAAAAGGTGACGTTCTTTATTGAGGAGGCACGCAAGCAGGGCGTACAGGTGCTGGGGCCGGACGTAAACGAATCCTTACTCAAGTTCAATGTGAACGAGCAGGGCAATATCCGTTTTGGCCTGGCCGCGATAAAGGGAACCGGCGAATCTGCGGTGGATGCTATTATAGCGGAGCGCGAGAATGGCTTGTACCGGGATATCTTCGACTTCGCGAAGCGGGTGAATCTGCGTGCCGTTAATAAGAAAACATTTGAAAGCCTGGCGCTGGCTGGTGGCTTTGACTCGTGGGATTTATACCATCGTGCCCAGTTGGTAGAGGTACCGGAAGGCGAAAACATGAGCTTACTGGAGAAAGCGGTGCGTTTTGGCAACAACTACCAGGCTGAACTGCAGGCTGCCCAACAGTCTTTGTTTGGAGGCGGAGCCGCTGTGGCTGCTCCTATGCCAAAGATACCGGAGGTAGCCCCCTGGACGCAGGCCGAGATGCTTCGCCGCGAGAAAGAGGTGGTCGGCTTCTATATGTCGGGGCACCCGCTCGACCAGTTTAAACTCGAGATTGACTCCTACTGCACTTGCCCGCTAAACAGGATAGAAGAGTATAAAAACCGCGACGTAAACGTAGCCGGTATGGTGACGGACATTGTGATTCGTACCGCCCGAAACGGTAATCCGTTTGCGCTGTTTACGGTAGAGGACTATGACACATCGATGCAGATGGCGCTGTTCGGAGAGGATTACGTCAAGTTCTCGCCTTACCTGAAGATGGGCTTATACCTGTTCATCCGGGGCAAAGTGCAGCTGCGCTATAAATCCGAAGACCAGTGGGAGTTGAAACCGCAAAGTATCCAGCTATTAGGCGACATTACTGATAAAATGGCTCAGGGCGTACAACTCAACATTAACCTGCAGCACTTCACACCTAACCTGGCCGAAGCGTTGGAAGGCGCCATTGTAGCCAGCCCAGGCCAGAAGCGCCTGGAGATAACGCTGCACGTGCCGGAAGAAAAGCTGGCCCTGCCGATGTACTCCCGCAAGTACCGCATCGATCCAAAGCAGTTTTTGGCAACAATTAAGGATATGGGCGTGGGGGAATGTAAGTTGATTTAATATAGCTGCCGGGTGTAAAGCCCCAATAACAAAAGGGGTGTGCTGCTGTGGTGGCGAACCCCTTTTGTTTCTATTAGCTAGCGGCCCTCTATGCTCTTTCGGACTTCTTAGTCCGAAAGCTTTCTACCGGAGACTTCCTTATCTCCGTACTGGTGTTCCTGTTAACGCGGATTAGAAAATCCGCTTCAGGTTTAATTCTGGATTAACAATTACAGAACTAAGCTTGCTCAATCCCCCCTCGCAGTTCAAACATTTTCAGTATATACTTGTTGGTACAAATTAAATAATACCCTGAGAGGCCTTGCCACCGTAAGTATATAGAGTAATGATTGCATACGGCGACCACAAGGGCAGATAGCAAGACAGCTTGTCAGGTAATTTGACTTTGGGCGTATATTTGCCAAACTTATAATTGTTACTATATTTAAACATAGAACTTAACACAACAAACCGTTAAAATTATGGCTAACAAAGCAATAGAAATCACAGACGCGAATTTTGATGAGATCATCAATTCAGATAAACCAGTATTAGTAGACTTTTGGGCAGAGTGGTGCGGACCGTGCCGCATGGTAGGCCCTATAGTAGAAGAATTGGCTGGCGAATACGAAGGCAAGGCCGTTATTGGCAAAGTAGACGTAGATGCTAACCCGCAGACTTCTGCTAAATTCGGCATCCGAAGCATTCCAACCCTTCTTGTTTTCAAGAATGGCGAAGTAGTAGACAAGCAGGTAGGTGCTGTACCTAAAAACGTGCTTTCTCAGAAACTGGAGTCACAAATGGCGTAAGCTACATCATATTAAACTTTATATAAAAAGGCTCTCCCGCTATAGCGGGAGAGCCTTTTTACTTTTCTGTTAATTTCTTTATTCCTTGTCCTTCTTCAGTATGATGCTGATGCTACCGCTCCGTTCGAGGTAAGCTTCTTTTATCCTGTCCAGTTCTGTGGCCGAACCTGAGCTACGTAGGGCTTCGAGAAGGTCGTTTCTTGTTACGCTGTTCGCACGCATCTCCTTCTCCTGTATCTTCCCGTCTTTTACGAGTAACTGCGATTGCCCTTTGATCATGTTCCCGAAACCGAAGTTGGAGTGATAGGCTATAACTGCCAGCGCTTTGTGTAGCATCACTAAGGTAAAGGCTGCCGCTAAAGTAGGCCAGAAAGGTGAGTTGCCCGTAATGGCGCGGCTGAGCACGGAGCCATAGATAATACCGAGGATAATATCAAAAGCCGTGTTTTTGCCGAAAATGCGGTGGCTCCCGATCCGGATGATAAACAAAGCGGCAAAGAACACGCCGATGGCCCTTGCAGACATTTGCCACCAGGTCAGCGTTTCTTCATGTAAGCCGAAAATCATATCAAAAGCTTCCTGCATACCACCAAAAACGCAAGAGCCTGAGTAGGGTTATACCTGCCTCAGCTGCTGTCGCCGCAGTTGCACAGGTTCTTGTCGAGGTTGTAAGTGTACCCGAGGCGGGTCTCATTATTACGTTGGGCAAAAGCCTAAAGCAAATCAGCAGCATCAGCAGAACTGAAAGGAATCTTCCCATACAGTATGTTGTTTGGCTTGTGCTGTTGCAAGAGGTAATGAAATTTGAAAACCTTAACGACAAAAAATTAATATAAGTGCAGCAAAGGTGCTAATAATTAAGCGTGTTACGTACAATATAATTACATATTTGAGGAATAAAAAAATGAAGATACAGGTAATGTTAGGGACAGTGCTTTTAACATCGTTTCTTTCTGCTCAGGCTGCACCCGGGGGCGCGGCAAACCCAATAGAAACTGTATGCAGCAGCACTGTAGCCGAACTTACAGAGGTCCAGAAAGTAGAGCGACTGATTGAATTTGTCCGTGGGCTGGAGGGAGCCACTTTTATCCGGAACGGCACCGAGCACAATTGCCAGGAAGCTGCAAATCACCTGCAGGCCAAATGGGAAAAGCATAAGGACAAAATAGGCAGCGCCAAGGATTTTATAACAGAGCTTGCCTCCGCATCTGGTATGACCGGAGAAGCCTATAAAATCAAATTCCCGGACGGCACCATTGCCGAAACAAAAGAAGTGCTGATGAAAGAACTGGAACGGATAGAGCAACAATAGCCTGCTGCTTTTATCAAACGTGTCCTGTTGCTGCCACGTATGAAAAGTATAGTCTGATAAGCTCAATATCTATTGCTATGCTACAACTACTAGAAGAGTCACAGGAAAATCTGGTTGCCTTCCGTATTTCCGGAAATGTCGACAAAAGCGACTACAATGTCATGCTCCCGGTGCTGGAGGAAAAAATTCAGCAGCACGGAAAAATCAAAGTATATGCCGAGGTCCAGGATGTTCAGAACTATAGCCTGCGTGCCCTGTACGAAGACATCAAGTTTGACCTGAAGCATGCCTCTGACTTCAGCAAAGCGGCCATTGTTGGCGACCGCGAGTGGATAGACTGGTTAGCAACAGCAGCACGCCCCTTCACGACCGCCGAAATAAAGTATTTTGACTTTAGCCAGCGCGAGGCCGCCTGGGAATGGGTTCATGATGGGACTCCACCTGCAGGTGCCAGAGCGCAAAGCCCGCAATCACCTGCCTAAGCACTCTGAATAGTAAAAGGTGTGTTTATGGAAACTGGCACATGTTATAGACAGTGAAAGTTAAAGAGCAGCAGGAAATATCATCCTGCTGCTCTTTAACTTTCACTGCCGTTGTTGGTCTTTCACCAACAACTAAAATTAACTGGCACCTTCGCTTGCTGGTGAAAACATGCAGCAATGGCGGCCGTTTAGCAGCCAGCACACATTAACCTCGTCAAACAGAAAAGCTGATTCTACTTCATCGGCACCGGCATTTGCTCTAACTTCTATTCTGATACTCATATTCCCAGCAGGCTTGTACGGGCGAAAAAATTGGAGCAACAGCTAGCATAAAGCCATCCCCTGTTTTACTTCTTCAGGCTTTTCAGGTAAGCCATTGTTTTGGGTACCTGCGTAATCACGCGGGGGCTTTCGTCCTCAATAAAGTAGTGCTTGATACCCACTTTCTTCGCTGCCTTCAGTATTGCCGGAATATCCAGTTGCCCCTCTCCCAGCGCTACATCGTTCTCAACTGGTGTATTCCCGGTAAAATCGCCTTTTACGCCTTTTTTCAGGTCTTTCAGGTGCATGGTAGTCCAGCGGTCAGGGTACTTCAGGAGCAATTTGGCAGGGTCTTGTCCGCCATGGTAGGCCCACAGAATGTCCATGGTGAACGATACGTATTCAGGATCAGTGTTTTGGGCGATGTAATCGAAGAGGGTGCCGTTCTGGTAGGGCTTCATTTCGTAGCCGTGCGTGTGGTAGTTAAAAGTGAGGCCGTTTTCCTGCAACACCTTGCCCACACGGTTGAAGTCGGCCGCTGCTTTCTGAGCGTCTTCTAGTTTAAAGTTATTCTTCTCATGCGGTATCCAGGCCACCTGCACATACTTCGCTCCTAAGGCTTTCGCTTTACGAGCCACTTCCTGCGGGTCTTTCATCAGTTCCTCGTATCCTACTCCCACAGACGGCGCTTTCATACCGCGGGCATCCAGCATCTGCCGGAATGCCTCCGGCTCCAGGTTATAAGGATTCACACCCACCTCTATTTCTGTTATACCCAACGCCCTGATCGTATCCAGCGTAGCCTCCACTCCTTTCGGAAAACTATAGCGATAGGTGTAGGCCGCCATACCAGGAGTCTGCGGAAAGAGCGGTTTGCCTTTCTGGGCGAGCACGCTGCTATAGCCAGAGAGCAGGAGGCACATCAGGCTCATGATAAAGGTTAGTTTTCTCATATACGTGTTAACAAAAGTTATTAGCAAAGAGCTTCTGTACTTATGATGTTTGCCGATGATGCTACGCAAACATGCATTTGTTTTGTTATTAAGTTCCAGCGGGACTGCTGCGCGCTTGTGCCAGCAACCTGAAATACAGGCCCTACACCAAGTATAACGAAACCGCCTTTAATCAGCAACTAATCCCGAGCTTTCTGTGCCTTTTGTATCATTCTTTTCTATCTTGTGATTGCGTACTCACATTAAACTGAACCATACTTCCCATTCATGACACATTTGCAACAGGCATCGCGGCGTTTGCTTCGCTTTCTGTGCCTTTCAGGTATCACCCTGGGCGCTTATGCCTGCCTTAACCCAAAACAACAAGTTTCAGAAGAGGCGGCCACTCCACGCGTGCTGGTTTTCTCAAAAACTAAAGGATGGAAACATACCTCTATTCCCCATGGTATTGCTGCCTTTCAGAAGATGGCACAGGAGAACGGCTTTCGGGTGGATACAACTAAGAACGCTGCTTACTTTGTAGATGACAGCCTTCGGAATTACCAGGCAGTTGTCTTCCTGAGCACTACCGGTAATGTGCTGAACCCGGAACAGGAGGCAGCCTTCGAACGCTACATACAGGCAGGCGGCGGCTACATGGGCATTCACGCAGCGGCAGACACCGAATACGACTGGCCCTGGTACGACAAGCTGATGGGTGCGCACTTCTCGAGCCACCCGCTGAACCCCGGCGAACGCAAGGCTACCGTGGAAGTCCTGGACAAGAACCATCCCGCTACGGCAGGTTTGCCAGACCATTGGGAGCGCACCGACGAGTGGTACAGCTACAAATCCTTCTATCCTGGTCTGAAGGTGCTGGCTAACCTTGACGAAAACACCTATGAGGGCGGAACCAACGGGGCAAACCACCCTATTGCCTGGTACCACGCGTTTGACGGCGGCCGTGCGTTCTATACCGGTGGCGGCCATATGGATGAGAGCTATAGTGACCCGCTTTTTGTAAAGCATTTACTCGGTGGTTTGCAGTATACCATGGGTGATGGCAAACCTTTGGATTACACCAAGTCTTATGCAAAGGTGGTACCGGAGCAGAACCGTTTCGTGAAAACCGTTTTGGTGAACGACCTAAATGTACCTATGGAACTGGCCGTGTCGGATAATGGGCGGATTTTCTATTCAGAACTGAGCGGCAACCTTTTCATGTATGACACCAAAACTGGTCAGAACAAACTGCTGCATCAGTTTCCGGTGGTAAGGAAAGGCGGCACTGGTTTGATCGGCGTAACGTTGGACCCGAACTTTGCTTCAAACAGTTTTATTTACCTATACTATTCTCCGCCAAAGGCCGCAGAGCCTTATCTCTTCAACCTCTCCCGCTTTAAAGTGAAGGATGATAACACACTGGACTTGGCTTCGGAGAAAGTGCTGCTGCAGGTGCCGGTGCAGGAGAACAGCGGCTCCCACCATGGCGGCTCGCTGGCTTGGGACAAGGACGGCAACCTCTACCTTTCCACCGGCGATAGCACCACGCCTTTCCCTTCGGATGGCTATGCACCGGTAGACGAGCGCCCGGGCAAAGAGTACTATAGCATGGATGCGCAACGCGCTGCCTCCAACACGAATGATTTAAAAGGTAAAATCCTGCGTATTCATCCGGAACCCGATGGCACCTACACTATCCCGGAAGGTAACCTGTTCCCGAAAGGAATGGAGAAAACACGGCCGGAGATTTACGTGATGGGTACGCGCAATCCTTACCGTATTGCTGTCAACCCGAAAACCTCTGTGCTGTATTGGGGAGAGATAGGTCCGGACGCCGGTAAAGACAGCATCCAGGGACCGAGAGGGTATGACGAGTTTAACCAGGCGAAGAAGTCGGGTAATTATGGCTGGCCTTACTTTATAGGTAACAACTACGCCTACTCAGAATGGGACTTTGCCACCAAAACGGCTGGTCCGCTCCACGACCCGAAAGCGCCTGTAAACAACTCTCCTAACAACACCGGGCTCACCAATCTGCCACCTGCCACGCCCGCTATGATATGGTACCCTTACGCCGCCTCAAAAGAGTTCCCGGAGTTGGGTGTGGGCGGAAGAAGCGCCATGGCCGGAGCCTTTTATACGTTTGACCCGAGTTCTACCTCAACTAACAAGTTCCCGGAATACTACGACGGTAGCCTATTCCTGATGGAATGGATGCGCAACTGGGTAATGGCGGTGCGGTTTGATGAGAACGAGAACTACCTGCGAAGCGAGCCCTTTATGACGGCTAACGGTGACTTCCGGCGCCCTATCGACATGGCGTTTGGCAAAGACGGCGTAATGTACATGCTGGAATATGGCTCCGTTTATGGAGCTGATAACGATGATGCACGCCTAGTGAAGATTGAGTATAACAGGGGAAACCGTGCACCCATCGCTAAGGCCACTGTAACAGATTCGGCTGCCGTAGCGGATATTAATAAGCGCGTGTTCCTGACTTCAGAGCGGGACCTGCCGGAGATACGTGAGGCAATAGGCCAGGCCCCGTTGCGTGTATTGTTCAGCAGCCGTGGTACCCGCGACTTTGACGAGGATGACAAACTGACGTATGAGTGGCAGTTTGATGGCAAAACCGTCGGCTCCACAAAACCGAACCCTACGTACACGTACACTCAAAACGGCATCTACAATGCCATTCTGCGAGTATCCGACTCACAAGGTTTGGTAGACGCAGATACAATTGAAGTAAGAGTAGGCAATGCCAAGCCGGTTGTCACTATCAGCACGCCTGGCAACAAATCTTTCTTCTGGGAAAATAAGCCGCTGCAGTATGCTGTGGCAGTCTCTGATAAAGAAGACGGTAAAATCGACCCAAAGAAGGTGAAGGTGTACTTCAACTATAACCCGCAGCAGGGTGCTAAACCAGCTGCTCCTGTAATGGGGCACCAGGCAACAACCACTGCATCTTTCTCTCTTGGCGAAAGCCTGATTGCCGGCAGCGACTGCAAAGCCTGCCATACCATTGATAAAGTCTCCGTTGGTCCGTCTTATATGGACGTAGCCAAACGTTATAAAACGAAGGATGGCGCGGTAGAAGCCTTGGCAAAAAAGATAATTGAAGGCGGGGGCGGTAACTGGGGCAAAACCTATGTGATGAGCGCCCATCCGCAACTAACACAGCAGGATGCACAGGAGATAGTAAAGTATATTTTCTCACTGACCGATAAGAGGAAAGAGCAGACCGCATTGTCATTAGAAGGAAAGTTGTCTTTCAAGGAGCATAAAGCAGATGAGCCAGCAGGCAGGTACACCCTGGCAGCTATCTACACCGATAACGGCGGCAAGGAAGTTGGCCCGCTCACAAACTCAGAGGTGCTCACCCTGCGAAATGCCAAGGTAAAAACTGCCTTTGCCGATGCCCATGTTGGTTTCCCGAGGTGGGGCAACAGCCTGAGTCAGGGCGATCATAAATCCTACATCCTGCTCCGCAACATTGACCTGACTGGTATCCAGCAGTTCACGTATGAGTATGCTTCTTTAGACAGGGATGGTGAAATTGAAGTTCGCATCGACTCTCAGGGCGGTCCCGTTATCAGCAGAACGCCTTATAAAGCCACCGGCTCCTGGGATAAGTCTAACAAAGTAACAGGCGACGTTACCACGCCAACCACCGGGAAACATGATGTCTACTTTATAGTAGTAAAGCCTGATAAGCCGAACAATGACATCATCTCCCTAAGGACAATAGAGTTTAAAGAGGGAGCGTCTGCTGTACAGAATCCGTAAGTTGGTTTTGTTTCACTCTTCGAAAGCAAGGCTGAAATAATGCCTGTTACTGAACAATTTCCTCCTGCCCTTGCTGGTGCTTTCATCAGCAAGTATAAGTGCGCAAGGTCATCGAAAGGACAAAGTTATAGTGCCTGTTACTGATAAGTACTACTGATGCCCTTGCTGTGTGTTTTCACCAGCAAGTAAAAAGGCCGTAGGGGCATAAAGCATATGTAAACAAAGTAATTGTCATTCTGTTAAGAAACTTGGTAGATAGGAGGTTAAGCTTTCGCTACTGGCCCACAAGATCCTTTACAGGATGACAAAATATAGAATGAATCCGCCTCGCCTTCAAAGGGGAACATCCGCAAACACTGGCGATAATTCCTGTAAACGAGAAGAGGACCTGTGCGTTCACAGGTCCTCTTCTCGTTTGAAACATCAAATACTGTTAGTCTTTATAAACTGCTACTTCTGACTTGCCTTTCTTGATGTAGCCGCGGTACATACCTGCTGAGTTGAATGGCATGGCCACGTTGCCGTCTTTGTCTACGGCTATCACGCCGCCTTCTCCACCCCGCTCTACCAACTTCTTCATCACTACCTCATCGGCAGCTTTCTTGAGCGGCAATTTCTTGTAGTCCATCAACGAGGCAATGTCGTGGGCTACTACTGAACGGATAAAGTACTCACCATGGCCGGTTGCAGATACAGCACAGGTATTGTTATCGGCATAGGTTCCCGCCCCGATAATCGGCACATCGCCTACGCGGCCGTAGCGTTTATTTGTCATGCCGCCTGTAGAGGTGGCCGCTGCCAGGTTGCCATAAGCATCCAGCGCTACAGCACCTACGGTACCAAACTTCTGGCCTTCGATAAAGATGTTCTCCGTACTGCCGGTTCCACCATTATGGTCCAGTTGGGTTTTCTCTTTGTCCCTGATTTGCTGCAATTGGTTGAAGCGGGTTTCGGTATGGAAGTAAGAAGGGGCTACAAGCTCCAGTCCTTTCTCTTTTGCAAATTTCTCTGCTCCGTTGCCAATCATCATCACGTGCTCCGACTGCTCCATAACCGCACGGGCAGCGCTGATAGGGTTTCGGATGGTTGTTACGCTGGCTATGGCACCCGCTTTTAGAGTCTTGCCATCCATGATGGCAGCGTCCAGTTCGTTCTTGCCCTCGTTGGTGAAAACGGCGCCTTTACCAGCATTAAACAGCGGCGAGTCTTCCATCACCCGCACGGTGGCTTCTACGGCATCCAGGCTACTGCCTCCTTTTTCCAGGATGGCGTAGCCTGTTTTGAGCGCCTCATTTAGTTTCTCCTTATAGGCCTTCTCCTTTTCAGGTGTCATGTTGTCGCGCGTAATCGTACCGGCACCGCCATGTATCACCAAGGTAATCTTATTGTAGTCGGGCTTAGACTGTGCCAGGCCCACGAAACCAGCCAGCAGGAACAGGCACAGGAAGTATAATTTTTTATTCATGATGTATGTAAAGTGAAAAGAAAACACAATGAGGCAGCCTATAAGCCGCTTTTAAAATTAGCGTAATTGCGTGAGAAAGTAAAAACGCGACGCGGCACTATTAAATTCCTTTTCACCAAAAGCAGGTTTACGTTTTCCGGTATCAGCCCTTATCTTCGCATCATGACGTTGATAGACAAGCTGGCCTGGATAGAGATTCAGGACAGGAAAATACTGAGCACCCGCAGCAAGGGCAAGGACACCTACTATATACCGGGTGGCAAGCGCGAAGCCGGTGAAACAGACCACCAGACACTTATCCGGGAAATTGAGGAAGAACTGACCGTGCAGCTCCAGCCGGATACGCTGGAATTCATCCAGGTATTCCAGGCACAGGCACACGGGCATGCCGCCGGAATCGAAGTAAAAATGCAGTGCTACAAAGGTCTTTACAGCGGCACCATTACGGCCAGCTCCGAAATAGAAGAAGTTGCCTGGCTCACTTACCAGGAAAGGGACCAGGTATCGCCAGTAGACAAGTTTATCTTCGACTGGCTCAAACAGCAGGACCTTATTGATTGACGAAGCAAAACATGCCGCTCCTCCTCCGCCTGAAGCATTGGCAGGCTTTTCTGCTGCTATTTGTACTGCCTTTCCTGCTACAGTTTGGCCTGCCTGAGTTATTTAGTGCTGTCGGTGTAGATTTGCACTGGGCAACAGCTTTACTTCTTGATGCGCTGCCTTCTGCCACGTATATGCTTTGGATGTGGCGTGTGGCACTGCACCTGTACCGTCGGTTGCCGGTGCAGGTAAAGATTAGCCCTGTGTACCTGCACCTGGGAGCTTTGTATTTTGTGCTGTACACGCTGCTGTTCGTTTATACACTGAGCCTTGTGAAAGAGAGTGTGCTGGAAGGAAACTTCCCCTACGGCATGCTGTTGCTCCTTGCGCCGATGCACCTGCTGGCCACCTTCTGCTTTCTGTACATTGTGTACTTTGCGGCAAGATCGCTGGTGAGCGTGGAGCAACAGCAGGTAGTATCTGCCGGGGCGTTTACGGGTGCTTACCTGCAGTTCCTGTTCCTGCCCATTGGCATCTGGTTTCTACAGCCCCGGCTGAATAAGCTACCTTCAACGCCTGTAGCATTATAAACCGCTATGCTTTCACTGTCAGAACATCATAATATTTTTATCTAAAAATATTCTCTGCATAAAATATTCTATATAACCTGCCGTTTATAAGCGAGAATGGCGGAAAGATTTCATATTTTTGCAGCGATTGTTTCGACTGCCCCTGATATTTTGCCATATTTGCAACGCTTCTAATAAACCTAAACAACCAACAATTAACTACTTAACATGAAATTCAATTTTTCAAAAGCCTCCCTTTCGTTAGTGCTGTGCGCATCACTAATGGCATCTTGCGTATCATCCAAGAAGTACGAAGACCTTCAGGCAAGCAAAGAAGCGCTCGAGCGCGAGCAGGCAGCCTCCAAGCAAAGAGTAGACGAGCTTTCTGCTTCTCTGAAAGAGCGTGAGCAAAAGCTTGCGGAGATGGAGCGTGCCATGAATGAGCAGCAAAAAATCCTGGATAACCTGAAAAACGAGGTGAACGCTGCACTGCAAGGCTTTAACCAGGGCGACCTGAGCGTGAACGTGAAAGACGGTAAAGTATATGTTTCTATGTCGGACAAGCTTCTGTTCCCTACTGGTAGCACAAAAGTAAACCCGGGTGGCAAGAGAGCAATTGACCAACTGGTAGATGTGCTGAAGAAAAACCAGCAAGTGGACGTAATGGTAGAAGGCCACACAGATGACGTAAGTGTAGCAGGCGGCATGAAGTACATGTCTGACAACTGGGACCTGAGTGTACTGCGTGCCACAGAAATTACCCGTATGATGACACAGAAAGGCCTTTCTCCTGATAGAGTTACCCCAGCCGGTCGTTCTTACTACATGCCAGTGGACACAGGCCGTTCTGCTGAGGCAAAAGCGAAAAACCGCCGTACAGAAATCATCCTGACGCCAGACTTCTCTGAGATCTACAAAATTATAGGTATTCAGTCTTAATTTAGATCTAACCGATAGCAAAAAGCCGGTGCTCCTTTAAGGGGCACCGGCTTTTTTATTGAGCTGATCGATGATTGCTTATAAGTTATAGAAACTGCTAGTACGGAAGTTATAGGGTATACCTTTTTGAAACTCAATTAAGATTCAACTAAAGTAGCCAAAACAGAAAACAACCATGCAACCAACGCTCAGCGAACAAAAGAACCAAACTCCCCGCCTTGGGCAAGGAGGAGTCGGGGGTGGTTTGACCCGGTAACTGAGATACGGGAACAAGTATATCCCTGGCAGTCTGTTTACAAACAAAGACATCCGAAAACAGCAGTTGGTTAATCAGAAATAAAAGCCACTCCTAACCCCTCCGAGTAGGGGTGGCTTCTTTAGCCTCATCTAATGTTATCTACAACAATCCTCACCTTTTCATTTCCTTCGCCTGCCGGATAGCCTCAAATAGTTCATCCGCATTCTGGGAGCCGATGAGCAGCGGCTTTCGGTTGTAGAAGTGCAGTTGCACACCCTCGTTGCCTGACATGTTATAGGCCTTGCCCCTCAAACTCCACCGGATGCCCCAGCCCCCGTAGTCGCGGATGGGATGGTAGGTGATGCGTGCATAGTCCCGGACCGTATGCAGCGGTATACGCTTTGGACTTAGGTGGAAGGGCCAGAAACGCACCTGCAACTCCCCCGGCTGTACCAGCGTTGTGAGCCGCATGCTGTAGAAAAAAACAGGAAAGCCTATGCCCATCACAATGAAAAGCACAATAACCTGCACATCAGAAATTGGGTTATTGGCAAAACCGCCATCGAGCACTATCTGAGACACAAAGCCTGCCCAGAAGATACTGGCTACCACCAGCACCACTACCCACAGCCAGAACTGGGTGAAGCGCTGTCGTTCCCTGAAGAGTATGTTTTGCTCTGTCATTATCAGACGTTATATATTAGACGTTGGACCTGGCTTTTGTTTCAGTTTCTACGGGTGAGCGCCAGTAGTAAGTTTACAAATTGAAGAATCAAACCATGCATCAGCTATAAAATAAAACCGCATGCTATTGCAGCATGCGGTTTATCATAATATCAGGAAAAGAATCTAACGTCTACTATCTAGCGTCTAAAGTCTAACCCACTAACGCAGCGCCTGCTCTAGGTCGCTCAGCAGGTCTTCTATGTCTTCCACGCCTACGCTCAGGCGAATCAACGACTCGCTTAAGCCGGCTTTCATACGCTCCTCACGCGGAATGCTGGCGTGCGTCATACTGGCCGGGTGCCCACAAAGTGACTCGACACCTCCTAATGACTCCGCCAGTGTGAAGAACTTGAACTTCTCCAGCACACTAATCGCATCCTCTACCTTATCGCCTTTCAGCACAAAAGACACCATGCCACCGAAATCGCGCATCTGCTCCTGTGCTACTTTATGGTTTTTGTGCTCCTCGAAACCAGGCCAGAACACCTTCTCTACCTTCACATGGCCTTTCAGGAATTCCGCTACCTGGCGTCCGTTCTGGCAGTGGCGCTCCATGCGCAGGTGCAGCGTTTTCAGGCCGCGCAGTACCAGGAAGCAGTCCTGAGGGCCTGGTGTAGCGCCGCAGGAGTTCTGGATAAAGGCCAGCTGCTGGTGCAGGTCATCATCCTTCACCACAATCGCGCCCATCACCACATCAGAGTGGCCGCCCATATACTTCGTCAGGGAGTGCATTACTATGTCAGCGCCCAGGTCAAGGGGTGTTTGCAGGTATGGCGTGGCAAAGGTATTGTCGGCTACCACCAGCAGTTTGTGTTTTTTGGCAATCTCAGCGCAGCCTTTTATGTCGATGATGTTCAGCAGCGGGTTTGTTGGCGTCTCCACCCAAATCATGCGCGTGTTCTCGTTCACCAGCGACTCCACTTTTGTCAGGTCGCCCATGTCGGTGAAGTGAAACTTGATGCCATAGTTCTGGAAAACCTTGGTAAAAATGCGGTAGCTGCCCCCGTAAAGGTCGTTGGTGGAGATAACCTCATCGCCGGGCTTCAGCATTTTAATGATGGCATCCACAGCCGCCATTCCCGAAGAAAAGCAAAGACCGTGATTGCCGTTCTCCAGTGCCGCCAGTGCATTCTGCAGCTGGGTGCGGGTGGGGTTGTGGGTGCGGGAGTATTCGTAGCCTTTGTGGTCGCCGGGTGAGCGTTGCACGTAGGTGGATGTCTGGTAAATGGGCGTCATAATAGCGCCTGTAGTCGGGTCTGGCTCTACGCCAGCATGTATGGCTTTTGTTCCGAATTTCATATTCAAAGTATGGTTTTAGACTGATCGGTAGGCTGCAAGTTAAAAAAATAAAGGCAGAAGAAAGAATGGCCGCACATACTGTTGCTTCACTCCCACAAACAGCACTTTTTAAACCGCTAAAATCTTTTGTCCTTTGTATTTCGTCTATTTAGTAACGAAACCAACACAAAAACGGCCTCATGAAGAGACTCCCCATTATACGCACCTTTATTCGTGAGAACGCTTCTACGTTTGTTTCTATGCTCCTGCTGGTGGTGGTGCCGGTGGTGGTAAGCTCTACACTGGCCGTAGTGCTGTACAATTACCAAGACCTGCTCACAGACCTGTCGTGGGTGGAGATGCTGCTTTACTTTACTGTTATATCCGTAACGATGGCGCTCGCCCTAACGCCGACTACCTTTGTAGCGCTGGTGAGCGGGTTTTACCTGGGCTGGAGTGGTTTTACCGGTATTGTGGTGTCCTATGGCATTGCTGCGCTGATAGGCTACAGCCTCGCCAGGATTATAGACCATGGCAAAATGATGAGCTTCCTGAACCGCTTCGAGAAAGCCCGCATCCTCATGCAGGAGCTGCGCAACCAGAGCTGGAGCCTCATCATCCTCACACGCATTTCGCCGGTACTGCCTTTCGCGCTCATGAACTTCGTGCTTTCGCTGCTGCAGGTAGACCGGCAGCGGTTTATTATAGCCAGCATCATCGGGATGCTCCCGCGTACCCTGTTCTTTTTCTGGATAGGTACGCAGGCCCGCGACATTGTTTCAGTGCTGCAGGACCCTGATGCCGGCGCCGGCGGGCAAATCCTGTTGATTTCCCTGATTGTCATTTCCATAGGCGGTTTATACTTCCTTTTCGACAGGGCTCTGAAGCGCGCGCTGCGGAAAGCAGCTGAAAAAAGTTAACGAAATCTTGCCCCAGAACTTGCGTATAAGGGAAAAAGACCTTTACTTTGCACCATCATCACAGAACAAAACGGTCACGTAGCTCAACTGGATAGAGCATCTGACTACGAATCAGAAGGTTAGGGGTTCGACTCCCTTCGCGACCACTTGAAAATCAGCCACTTACGAGTAAAATCGTTAAGTGGCTTTTTTTATTTGCATACAATTTGCATACAAAGGCTATCAAAGAACCGAATAAAACCTTTACCTAACCAACGAAAAAAAATGCTACACCCAGTACTACTTTATTTAAACCAGTTTCAAGACAATCTCTTTCATAATCTCTCTCAAGCTAATAATGTGGATGTCAAAAGCACTTCATTATCTGATTTGGAAGACTTGGAGTCTGAAGGTTTTATATATATCATAAACAAGCCCACTGTTTTTATTGAGTTCACTGACTCGCCTGTAGACGAGCAAGTAGAAGTTCAATTAACCGATGAAGGTAGAAACTATATAAGAACCCGAATGAACCAACTTGAATTATCAAGTGCGATAAGGGGGCATCAGGTTCTTGTGCTGGAGTTTACAGATTCTGAATTAAGGCGAAAGGAGCAATTTGAGCCATATATACATGGCATGGAAAACAATAGGCAGTTTATTTGGGGCAGGCTACGTCAGCAAGGAGTAGAATACCAAATTTGGTTAGACACCATTAGTAACTTCAACTCTTCAGCTGCCCAGTTTAGAATTGACGGAGAAATCTACTATAACCGGCCAAATACTGTAACTGTTATTTCTAAAGCAAAAGGAATCGTTGTTAAAGATGCTCTTTAGTATCATAAGGTTGTGAGGCCTTTTACCCTAAACATAAAGGGCCTCACAAGCTCAATTTGCTATAAGGAAATAGTCGGAAATATCCTTTAATGTCATACCTGCAATTGTTGATACAGAACTAACTGCACTTAAGCCGTCAAACATCCCTTTCAATAATCTCTTTATTACACTCAGGTTAACTCTTTCTTCCTTTGCAATTAATGCCTGCTCGCTTAAGAATTTCAGATTATCCAAGTATTCATTTTTATCATGATACTCTATTTCAACAGCCTCTTCAATCGCTTTAGAAAGCTCTAAAATACTGGCAGATACGTTCGTAGCTCCTTCTGACTCTAACTGTTGTGTATTTGTGATTATAGAGTCCCTAATTTCACCAAAATTTAAAACAGAGTTTGAGCCATTAATTGACAGGCTACCGATATAGGTACCAAACACCCGCTGCACGCCTTCGTTCTCAGTCAGCTTCTTTACCTGCTCTATCTCCTGATTTGCAAAGTATAGGACCTTTTCACACATAATATCAGTATGACACTTCTCAGGATTGCTACAATTTGGGTGGTGTTCATCATAGCGCTTCTGAACTAGCGTTATCAAGTGATTCAAAAACATCAACTTGTCTGCTGGGCTGTAGTAATGACTTAGTTTACTATTAAGGTCTAACCTGAAATCGGTATTAGAATACTGTATTCTTACAGCTGCATGTGCTAAATTTTCGGCTACTTTTAAAATTACTCTGCTCATGGTTACCCGGTAACACGCTTTAAAAAAATATTAAGAAAATATGGACCTCTCTGTTGAGACACAGCCAGGAAGAAGGGGTAATTGATTTTCGAAGGGTGGGGGTGCCCCCTTTGCTATATCCAGCTCTACACCGACTGATACTTCTTGAAGTTCTCAGCCTGCTCGAATATCTCTTTGAATACTTCGTCTTT
The DNA here is from genome assembly GCF_042686245.1 of Pontibacter toksunensis. NCBI lineage: Bacteria > Pseudomonadati > Bacteroidota > Cytophagia > Cytophagales > Hymenobacteraceae > Pontibacter > Pontibacter toksunensis. The sequence goes on from NZ_JBHUOX010000004.1 coordinate 115,696, forward strand.
TGTTATCGGAGGGTAGTCATTCATAGCCAAGAGCACTATCAAGTCTGCCTTCAATTCCGCTTTGATGTCATCGCGTTGGCTCCAGTCTGTATACTTAGCTTTATCGTCTACTACCTTCTTCACCTCCTTTGCAAGGTGTATCAACTTCTCTTCAGGGTAGGTGAAATCGTACCTGATAGCGATAGCCTTTAGAATATCATAGAAGGCCTTTTCTTCGAAGTCTATACCCATATCTTGGAAGGAGTCTTTCTCCTTTTTCAGGCTGTAGTACAGGTCTATGATTTCATCAGTAAAGTCTTCGAGCACCTCACTTTGCAACACATCATGCTCTTTGCGCTCGTTGTATTTATCTACCAGCGTCTTCAGCTTCTTTGAGAAATCGACACCTTTGGCGCGGTTCACTTTCTTGAACTCTTCTATAGCCTTTGCCAGTAACTGTTGCAGGAGTTTTAGCTTTGTGTTAGGTAGTTTAATCTTGCTGATTTTATTCAGGTAGTCTTCATCGAATATATCGATTTTGCTATTTTTATCATCTCCCAGCTTGAAAATCTCCTCTACACCGTCACTTTGAATAGCCTCTTTTATCATCTCGCGGACCTTCGCGTTCATTTGTGCTGTGTCAGGCGCGTCCCCTTTCGTGAGCTTAAACACTATAGAGCGTACAGCCATGTAAAAATGGATATAATCGCGCTCTAACGGCGTAAACTCCTCGCTGCCACAACTTATATCATACGCGGCCTTTAAGCGCCTCACAAAGCCCATAAAGCGCTTCTCTAAGTCCTGTGTCAGCTGCACATTTTCAGCGGCTTTGTTCAGGCATTCCAGCTGTTCCAGTGGGTGCCCTGAAAAGTAAGGTGCAGCGTCAAACTTATGGAACAGTTTAGCGAGCAAATCCAAGTGATCTTTTACTACTACTACTGATTGAGCAATGTCTTCGAAGTTGGTGCCATCTACTTTAGAGAACTTGTTCAGCGCCAAGTTCATTTGCTTCTTGATACCGATGTAGTCCACTACAAGACCTTTTTGCTTGCCTTCAAAATTGCGGTTTACACGGGAAATGGTCTGTATCAGATTATGTTGCTGTATGGGCTTATCAATATAGATAGTATCCAGGAACGGCACATCGAAACCAGTGAGCCACATATCGACTACAATGGCAATTTTGAAATTAGACTTAGCATTTTTAAACTGACGGTCCAGCTCCTTCCGGTATTCCTTGGAGCCCAATAGGTCATAGAGCTCTTTCTTATCATCCTTGCCACGGGTCATAATCATTTTGATTCGCTCCATGGGCTTGATTTCCTTTTGCTCCTTTTCGGTCAGTTCAGCACCATCTTCGCTGGTTTTCACTTCAGTCCATTCAGGACGTAAGGCAATGATTTCCTGATAAAGGTTGTAGGCAATCGGGCGGCTACTGCATACTATCATAGCCTTACCTTTCACGGTAGCCCCTTCTGATACTCGTTTCTCGTAGTGGTTAACAAAATCCTGTGCCACGGCACGAATACGGTCGGGGTCCCCAATGATGGCGTTCATCTGCGCTGTCGCTCTCTTGCTTTCCTCTATCTGATATTCGTTAGCTCCTTCTTCAGAACAGCGGGCATAGTACGCTTCAATCTCTTTGAGCTTGCTGTTATCAAGTAATACTTTGGCGGCACGTCCTTCATACACGATTCTAACCGTAATTTCGTCTTTCACGGATTCCGTCATAGTGTAGGCATCCACTACGCCCCCGAATACTTCTAACGTAGCATCTATCGGAGTACCAGTAAAGCCCACATAGGTGGCATTTGGGAGTGAGTCGTATAGATACTTGGCAAAGCCGTAGGTACGCTCTACCCCTCTCTCTGTAATCTTTATCTTTTGCTCCCGGTTCACTTGGCTTCTGTGGGCCTCGTCTGATATACAGATAACATTGGTCCTATCTGTGAGCAAGTTTATATCCTCTGTAAACTTATGAATGGTAGTTAGGAATACGCCGCCGCTATTTCTGCCTTGCAGCAACTCCCTCAAATGCTCCCTTGACTCTACACTGATAACGGTGTTATCCCCAATGTACTTCTTGGCGTTGGTAAATTGGCCTGAAAGCTGGTCATCTAAGTCAGTACGGTCGGTAATCAGTACGATGGTAGGATTTGAGAAATACTCACTCCTCATTAACAGACGGGTCAGGAAAAGCATTGTAAAACTCTTCCCACAGCCTGTAGCCCCGAAATAGGTACCTCCTTTACCGTCACCTTGCGGACGTTGGTGCAGCTTTATATTCTCAAATAGTTTGCGGGCCGCGTAGTACTGTGGGTAACGGCATACAATCTTCTCGTTTTTCTTGGAGCTGTCAGGCAGGTAAATAAAATTCTGTATAATATCACGCAGGCGGTGCCTGTTTAGCATACCCTTTACTAAGGTATAAAGCGAGCCTATGCCGTCTGCCTCTTTCTCAAGGCCTTCTGTTTTACGCCATGCATAGTAATACTCGTAAGGGGCAAATAAAGAACCAGCCTTATTGTTTACGCCATCGCTGATGATACAAAAGGCATTGTATTTAAAAAGCTCAGGAATATCGCGGCTATAGCGAACAGTAAGCTGTATATAGGCATCGTGAATAGAACAGTTATCGCTTATTGCGCTCTTAAACTCGAGCACGACTAAAGGCAATCCGTTTATATAAAGAATACCGTCAGGAATACGCTTTTCGTAGCCTTGTATCTCAAGCTGATTGACTATTTTGTATATGTTATTATCCTGCTCAGAATAATCTATAAGCTGAATAAACAGGTCTTTAATGTTACGGTCTTCCCGTTTAAAGATAAAGCCATCAGACACCCGCTGCATAATGGCTTTGTTACTTTCATATAGGTCGAAAGCAGAGTAGTTCTCCAGCTCTTTTATGATTGCATTCACTTCAGAAAGAGTCAACCCATCGGCTGCATAGTGCTCCAGCAAGAAAGCTGTTAAATCTTCTTTAAAAAGGACCTCCGCAGCATCACGCTCTATCAGTTGACCTGAAAGATGGGGAATATCTTCTACTGCTAATAGCTCAATAAAGGCCTGCTCTAATTTCTGTTCAGTGAATTTCATAATACTTCTGCTTTCTCGACATTTGCAGCCTTTGAAATCTTAGATAACAGAAGAACTGAGAGATTTTGCAATGTGTTGTTTTGCTCTTCCATCAAGAATTTTGTGCTGAAAAGTGTTGTCATAACTTTCGCGAATGAATCTTGTAATTCTTTTGAAGGTACAGCACTAATTAAATCATAGAAATCATCACGACTTGTAGAAGGGATGGCTGAACCTGACTCAAGTTCATCTAAATTCAGATGAAGAATTTCATAGTATGCCCACTTTAAATTCAGCTCCACTTTAGGGAGAAGAAAAAATGCAGTATCTATAACGTAAAAAGGAAGGTTTGAAAAATGCACACCTCGATATACACCTTTTCTACCAATAATTATACCTTCAGAATCTACAAGTGGGCGAGTAGTCCAACCAACCTGACCATTTGTTCCATACACAGGAACTCCACCCTTACCATTCTGATAACTCCTTAATCCTTTCCCATATTCTAATGATGAGATTTTGCCCCACTTACAGGCTTTCCAACCTTTAGGAATCTCTTTATCCAACTCAGAATTGTAAAGCATTTCACCTCCACTTGACTTATAAGGTTGACCATTTTCATCAGGAAACTCAAAGTCTACAAACCATTGCTTATATATTGACTGAGCGGTTTCTTCAAGCTTTTGGATTAGTTGCTCGTTTAACTTAATATGGTTAACTATAATGTTATATTCCTTTACAATCTCCCGTTGCTCGTCAATATGTGGAACAGGAAGCTGCATTTCACACAGAGAGTCCCAGCTAAAGCCCCCTCTTACACTGTTGTCTGTGGTAAACCATACATTTCTATCAAACTCTGACCTTCTACACCACATCATCAAATATTCAGGCAGCAGCTCCCCCTCATCAATTACTTCAAAAACAGTGTAGGCGGGAGATACTATCACTCTCTCATCTGCCTGTAACAAACTTATTGGCAGCACCTCGTCACGGCCAACGTGCATCGGATTGTAGGCAAACTGGCCTCTCTCAACAATTTTATACTTTGTTAAGTCAGTACCATTTGTGTTTGCTACTGAAGGCATAACTTCCTTATTGATGTTTATACCTTTCAGCAAGGATACAGATAAGCCCTCATTACGTGTATTAACCTGCTTTATGTATTTACCGAGTGGCTTATAGTTCGATTGCATATCCAAGTTCTTTGAAAACATTCAGCAAATCGTTTTTAGATTGTGCTTCGGCACGAAGCAGGTCTGTAAATTCAATTTTTAGCTGTGCCATTTTTTCATCAAAGTCTATATTCTCATCGCGGTTGATGAACTCAATGTACTTACTTGGCACAAGAGAGTAATCCTTAGCTTGCACATCCTCAATGCTTGCAGAATAACAGAACTCCGCTACATCAGAATAATCCGTTTCAAAACTGTTTTGCTGCCAAGTATGAAACGTATAAGCTACCTTTTGCACCTCCTCAGTTGAGAGCTGAATGAACTTCTTCTCAAATGGAACACCCAGCCTGCGTAAATCCATAAAAAGGATTTCATCTTGACGGTCACGGTAGTTTTTAACCACACCGTTCTGCTCAATAATTCGGGCCTGCTTATTGTTGTTCAAAATCCAAAGGGTAACACTAATATCAGTGGTATAGAACATTCGCATTGGTAGCACCAAGATGGCTTCCACTAATCGATTCTCAATCAGCTTTCTGCGAATCTTGTACTCCTCACCACCACCTGAAAGGGCACCATTAGCCAGGATAAAACCAGCTACACCGTTTGCAGATAGCTTAGATACCATATTCAGAATCCAGCCATAGTTAGCGTTTCCCGTTGGTGGCACATCATACCCACGCCAACGCGGGTCATCTGTCAGTTCATTGGGGCCTCTCCAATCCTTTTGGTTAAAAGGGGGGTTAGCCATAATAAAATCAGCTTTCAGGTCAGGGTGTTGGTCACGGCCGAATGTATCGGCTGGCACCGCTCCCATGTTAGCAGAAATACCCCGTATAGCCAAGTTCATTTTTGCCAGCTTGTAGGTTGTCGCTGTCTGCTCTTGCCCGTAAATAGATACCTCTTTCTTATTGCCGTGATGGCTCTCTATAAACTTGATAGATTGCACAAACATACCACCCGAACCACAGGCAGGGTCATAGATGATACCTTTGTAAGGTTCAATCATTTCAGCTATCAGGTTTACTATACTTTTTGGCGTGTAGAATTCGCCCTTACCCTTTCCTTCTGCCAAGGCAAACTTACCTAAGAAGTATTCATACACTCGACCTACAACATCCTGCTGTTGGTCCTTTAGCGTGTCAATGTTATTAATAGTGTCTACTAAGGCTGCCAGCTTACTCGGCTCCATGTTCAGCCTTGAGAAGTAGTTATCAGGAAGGGCACCTTTTAGCGTAGGGTTCTTTTTCTCTATGGTTGTTAAGGCTGTATCAATGATGATGGCTAAATCATTTTGTTTTGCTTTGCTTATGATATAGCTCCAACGGGTTTCTTCAGGCAAAAAGAAAACGCTATCCTTTGCGTAGAACTCGGTCATCTCGGCAAATTGCTCCAGCCCCTTCTCTATTAATTTCTCCTTGTGATTTTCAAACTTGTCGCTGGCAAACTTCAGGAATATCAAGCTCAATACTACGTGCTTATATTCTGAAGATTCAACGGTGCCCCTTAGTTTATTGGCAGAATCCCACAAGGTCTCTTCCATGCTCTTTTGCTTCTTCGCTGCTGTCTTCTTAGCCATGAATATGTTGTAACTTTAATGTTTATGTAAATATAGGAATGTCTTATATGGAAGGAACTATAAAAATACAGTGCATATTGGTTCTACTGGTTATAATGATCCCAAGCATCATCATCTTCTTCAAAAGCTTCCCTATATGCCATTTCTTCCCAACTGTCATAGCCATAGGCTTCAGGCCCACTTTCTCGGTAACCCTCCTCCCTATCATCCGGCTCTGATGATAGCTTATTTAATTTCTCCCGGTTAATTTCCTTTACTTTCTCCTGAAACTGGTAAGCCTCTCTGTTGATGCACGGGGCATATTCGAATATACCCTCCCCTTTTCTTATGACAGTAAAACCTTTAAAGGCAGCAACCTTGCTCTCCTCCAACAAAGCAAGTTCTTCTGCTGGAATACAGAAACTGCCAACATTATGAATACACCAAGAAATATATTGCGGGTCTCCTCCTATTATATGTTCATTGCCCTTGGTCTTATTGAACTCTATAAGAGAATGGAAGCCCCCTATCTCAGTGCCCAATCTGATATTGCCTATAGTCAGATAACTTTGCAGGTCATCTTCAAGATTATAGCTGATTGGCACACAAATAAGCTCAGGATCGTCAGTACCGCGAGTAGCCTCGCTTTCAATGTAAATATAAGCCTTGATTTCACTTTCAGTCACTATGAATTCATCTGTAAATTCAAGTTTTAAACAGTTGATAGCTCTTTCATAGTGATGTCTTGCTTTTGTATTCAATAGGTGGTTTACATATTCCCTCAGTAAACATCTATCTATATTTAAAGTGCCTTGGTAAACATCTATCAACCTTAACCCCTTATATTTACCAAATTCGAACCTGTCGTTAATATTCATTGATCTTTTTTTAAGAGAGCATGTATGAACACTATTACCTATAAGGCAATATATAATATTAAAAATACAAAATAAAATAAGTTACTTAGCAAACAGAGCAGCAATCGCTGAATCTAAAAGTAGTAGCTACATGTGATGTTCTGTCTTACAACACGCAATGGGGAAGTGGTTGTTCTAAGGGTGGGGTTTGGCGCCGACGAAAAAACACCTTTTTTAACTTCTTATTTTAACTTCTTAAAAAAAAATGGCACAATTTTCAAATTTGGCATCTGACTCAAGCTGCTTTTTGCTGGTTCAGAGCTACCTCTTTCACCTTCCTATCAAGTTCGATAATTAGTGGACTTTCTAATCTCAAGTAGAGGGCTTCTGCGACAGATTTCAACTACACCCTCATCCATGTTGCATTCTGATGATTCCATCTCTCTAATTGCCTTCTGAGGTTAATAATCTGCTTGACCACTCGAGCGCCCCTAATGCTTCTACACCTTTAAGTAATATGTAGATTATAAATTCTTTAGGAGTCCGAATTATTCCTATGTATAAGGCAGGAATTGGGGAAATATTTCTAAGAGGTCAGAGGGGTAGGGGCACCAATTTATTTATGTACTACTATATACGGTGTAGATTTCTACCTCCGCTTTAATATTTTTAATTATCAGTAAATTTGGTGTGACATCAAAAGCGACAATAGAGCCTGTAAATAAAGTGAGATGAAGGATAGAACAAACCTAAAAGAATTTTTATTACTCGTAGAAGCAGGAGAACTTGATAGATTAGCCATATTAGAGTATGTGGACCAAGCTACAGGTAATTACAAGATGGACAGGCTCAAGGCACTTCTGGAGGAAGTACACTACTATACTTTGAACCGTAAGGATCAAGTAGAGGCAAGCTATTCTAACAGAATATTCGAATTGGAAGAGCAATACGTCCAGCAGGGAAAGGAGCTGCCTTTTAAAGCTATTAAATTTCCTAATGGTAGTGAGGAAAAAGTACCTGACACAGACAAATTATTGGACGGTGCCATAACTTGGGATTTATACCCATTATATGAACTTCAGAGAGAAATAATAGCCAAGATAAAAGAGGTAGCACAATATAAAGTACACCAGCAGCAAATAATTACAGAACAGCAACATAAAATCCCCGCTACAGTTACAGAGTTTGACTTTTATTATCTCTTAACAGATGAGGGGAAAAAAATATATCCTATCATACTAGAGCTGTACACAAGTGTAAAACGCAAGAAAGAATATTCAATAATGCTAATCGTATTGAATGAGCTGGGGTATCTAATTGATAAGCATTTTACAGGACAAGAAGAGTTACAGCGAGCCCTTAAAACTACCTTCAAAAATGTTGGCACAAGGCAGCTTCTGTATAAATATATTAGCAACTACAGTGAATCAAACGCAAGTGCACTTGAACGTCAAGAGGTAGTTCGTCACAAACAAAGATTGCTCGATGCTATAAAGAAAAACAGTAGCAAACCCATCTGCAAATAATTAGCAAATTTTGCAAATACACTCTTTCAGACATTTGTACCGAATCAAATGAAAGAGGCGTATGACAGAAAATCCATTTACAGTTATCGAGAAACGTATAGAGCGATTAGAATCTATACTACTGAGAATCGAAGAGCAACTCGATCAAACAGATAAGCAACAATTCACCGGAAGTTTAATGACTATCAAGGAGGCTTCTGCTTTCCTTAACTTATCGAGTGCTACAATTTATAGTAAAACCCGCAACAGAGAAATCCCACACTCTAAAAGAGGAAAAAGGCTATACTTCTCTCAGAAGGAACTTGCCGATTGGGTGAGAGAAGGTTACCAGAGAACTCAGGCTGAAATTGAGACTGATGCATCTGTATTTATGAGGGTCAGCAGAAGAAGAGCTTCCTAATTCTAAATGGATGCACAGACAACAGAGCTCCTACCTCAGCAGTTCTCTTGGATACCTATTAACCTATTACACCACGCTCAGCTGAATGAATTAATAGAAGAACTAAGATTGTACATAGCACTCAAGCTCTACTTTTCTGGCAAAATCAGAGGCAAGAAGAGCATGTTTAAGCCGCTGAAGGAACTGCACGGGGCCAAGAGCCACCATACGTTTGATAAGCGCTTAGAAAGGCTACAACAGCTGAATTGGATAGGCTACAACAGCACCTCAGACTACTATTTTATCAGAAGTTATGAGAGAGTATGCTCGGACCTTGGTATACGCTCAGAGACCTGCGCAGAGTTCGAGACTAAGCACCTTAAACACTTCAGGATATTTGTTTTTGCCGCCATAGTGGGTAAGAAGATCAAATCAATGGAGTATGCAAAAAGAAAAAGGAAGGGAGAGCACAGGCTCGTGCCTAAATATTGGGAGCGCACCAACCCAAGCCTGCCTCTCCCTTTTCCTGACTATGTTGGATTACCTGTTAGCACTTTAGTGGAGATGACAGGCAAGGCCAGGAGTTGGTGCTCTGAACTCAAGAATCTTGCAGAAAAAGTAGGCCTCCTTAAGACGAAGGAGAAGCTTATAACAGTAGACATAGTACCTAAGAACCCTTACATCAGGGAGGGTCTAAAGGAATTATATCCCAATTGTTATGGCAGGTTCAGAACCAAGATCATAAGCAGAGGCAAGTACGCTGGGATGGTCAGAATTCTGGAGCAGCTGCCCGATGAAATCACACCTCTCATTAGATACAGGAAGAGGAGAAGGTAAAACGTGGCATTCTACCGGAACATAGTATTGGGTGTTATAGAGGGGATTTATAGAAGAGTGAACACACAGTGAAAAAACAGTAAAATTAAACAGATTAAAAATTGATTCATTAAAAAAGGAGGTAAAAATGGAGAAAGGAAACAACATGAACCAAGCAGGAAAAGAAAAGCTAGCATCACACAGTATCGCTGGCAAGGCTGCCACAACTACAACAGTACTTGCTGAGAAATTTAGCTACAACCACAATTATCTTATGAAAAAAATCAGCAACCTCGCTTGTAGCACAGAGTTTAAGGAGCAAAATTTTCACAAATGGTTTTACGTTGACAGGGAAAACGATTGTTTAAGAGATGAATATTTAGTAACGCTGAGCGGATTAACAGCACTTGGGATGGGCTACCGCAAGCATAGAGAGTACTCAAAGGAGTTAGAGGAGCTTGTAAATGCATTCGCTCATCAACAGACGCGTCTAAACATGTTTCGAGCAATAAGAAGGGTGAAAGAACAGATTGACCTCTAGTATCTGATATAGTCTAATTCAGCAGATTACTGTACTTCAACAGTTTAAAATTGAGCGGATAATATATGCGCCTTTATGAACGGAAATAGGTACCCCCCTCTTTTTATTCCTAAGGAGGGGGGGCTACTTTACCTCTCTGATAAAGACTTTTTCACCTTACTAATTGTGGCGGGGGCTGCTCCAGTGATAGCCTGTATCTCCTTATAGCTCCTACCCAAGTTGAGATACTTGATAACTTGCTTGTGCTTTGAGAGAAACTTTTCTCTGGACTCAGAGCTATTAACCATACGCCCTACATGAAGCCCCTGGGCTTTTCTACTTCTTAATCCCGACTTAATTCGATAAGACAGGTTCTCACTCTCCAATCTTGATATATCTGAGAGTATCGTTATAATGAGCTTGTTAAAAATCCTGTCTTTCTCAGTGTCAGCACCGAGTGTAATTCCCAAGTTCTGTATATGCAGGCAGATACCTTTCTCTTCCAGCTCTTTTATGAGCGTAAGTGTTTCCTGTGTATTTCTACCCAACCGTGATATTTCGGAAATGAGGATACACTCTACCTCATTACTGTGCACGTACTTGAGCATTTCCTGTAATACTTTCCTCTCAACTACTGACTTCGTAAAGCCGCTGATATTTTCTGAGAAAACCTTTATGACCTCAAATCCCTCAGCTTTCTTAAGATCATTCACCTGACGTTGCGTTGTCTGTTCTTCCTTAGATACTCGGGTGTAGATTACGCTCTTCATAAGTTTTACTTCATTTTTAACTAGTGACAAATATGAAGTAATTTTAGTGAAACAATATATAATAAGCAAGCAATATAAATACTTTTTGAAGTAGGGATTAAAATGAAGTGACTCTCAAGATTAAGAAATGAACAAAAGGCCTCACTATCAATCAAACATCGTGTATTATTATACTCGTGTTATATTATATAAGACCTTAATTTAAAGAAGTGATTCAGTACGGATGGAGAGAAACGGTAACTATTAAAGATAGTGAAGCTGTGTTATAAATCTGTAGTGAGGCTTCATACTAGCATAAGTACAGTATGAAAAGTTTGAGAGACAGATTTATATATCTTTGATATTATAGCCTATTCAAATTTGTTACGATTTATTAATGAATATCAATAGAAAATATTCAATAAGACTTCACTTAACAATGGTGATTAAGCTCGTTTCTTGACAGAATAAATTAGTCGACAATTAACAAGCATTTAAACACTTAAGTGTTTCTATTTAGACTCCTCGCTAGGATACTATTGATTCTGCTACGCTTATAGAAAATTCTTTTTCGAATAATGTACTGGTATTACAGTTATTATTTCTCTTGAGAGTACTCTTTTGATTGAACCTCAAAAATCTGGTTATTTAATAAAGGAGATTTATCGAAACCCGTCTCCTCTACATCTGGGCCAAGAGCTGGAAATATACTTAGCTGCTGACCTATCTCACTTTGTGTCGGCATATGTGGCGGCTCCATAACATGAATACGGTCATTGGCATACCGTTTTAGATCTTTATCAACAGAGTATATAACCTCCACCCTATTAGTTATTGCTATAGCCACAAGCATACAATCATATTTTATTGAACTCTTCAATACTTTGTGTTCTTTCCTAAAAGCTTTTAAATCTTCGTCATTGTAAGAATCGTAAAGAAGTTCTGCACATACCTCGGCTGCTAAAGTATCAAAGGGTGCAACGCGAAAACGCTTATCAAAAAAATCTTTCACAGCTCGCTGCTCATCTGGGGGAACACCAGATAATAACTCTGCCATCAATGGGGCTGGCAAAAGTATTTTACAGTCATGTATACTTAACCAGTCGATAAACCTCTTACTTGTTTGAATCTTGTCCTCTTGCCCAAGAGAAGCTTGTCCTTTTATCCCCCAAATAAAAAGTTGGCTATCTATCATTACAAGCCTGCTCATACCCCTAGCTGTTAAATGAATTTAAACCCTTTATATTTTTGAAAGTACTGCTATACAGTTGGCCTAATTCCTGAAACGTCTTCTGAATATCAGTCTGCTCGAGGTAAACTATGGCATCTGCCCTAAAATCTAATACTTTATAAGTTTTCCTATCCCATCTTGCATTGCCACGAAGTCCAACCTCTTTATAAAGAAGTTCAGCTAACTTTACAGCTATATCTCGTTTCACATCAAAACTTACAGTATAATTATCATCAATTTTAAGAGTGACACGAGGATTGTCTCCTCCAGCTTTTAAGACCATCCCATAAACTGTGGTATCTCCTCTCAAAGTTCCTGCATCACTATGGGTAACTTCTGTATTCTGGTCGAACTCAGCTAGCCTTGCCCCATCTTGAATAAGGAAGCCACTACATTTGTGCTTTTTTGAAAATTTAGTAATTTTCCTTAGATGTTCAAGAGAGGCTGAAGGCAGATTATTGAATTCTGCATTCGTGAAGGAGGTAGCAACTAGAGCAAACGCGGGTAAAACAAGTTTAGCGGAATGTGCCAAGCATTTAATACTTAAACTTTTATCCTGTATAGCGTCAAAACTTATCAAGACCTCGGCATCTTCGAACTCATAATTATTATCCTTGACAACAGCCAACAATGCTGCCTCAAAGCTGGTTATCAGCTCTGCAACCTCACTGGCTCTAACCTTTGAGGGTTTTATGCCATTCCCCTCAAATTTTAATTCAATAGAATGTTGTTCGTTGCCCATTGTCTTGCAAACTAAAAAATAATCCAATCATAGCGAAATTATTTTATGTTATACGTAAACAGTAGTCACTAAATAGGCTGAACTTATTTTATGCTGAGAAAGAATATATTTTCTTTCTTAGAAGGCTATCTATAACATAGCTTTTTCTTAATCAAATACTTAGCCTTGCTTATAAGAAAGCTTCTAAATACATTTTATGGAAGTAAACAACTGCATTAAAATAAGTTTTGGAAAATAAGCACCACAATAGTAGATCGTTTGTGAGACAGAGAACTTTAATAGCTTCTAATCTTACTGGATTTGTTTTGATTGTATCTGCATGTGCTATTGCTTTACTTGTACCATGCCCTACCAATGCTCAGTATTTTATCCTCTATGCACTTATAGGAATAGGAATTGCACTTCTCTTGACAAGAAGTGCCAACCGATCGAAAGCTAATTTTAAAATATGGAACATTAGCGTTATTCTTACTGGCGGAGTAGCCCTGCCCTTCATTTTATTTTTCACCAACCCCATAGGTGCATTTAAGCCCGATGATTGTGATACACCAGTTGATGTTACAATTTTTGTTCATGGTAAAAAAAGTAGACAGGATGTAGTCTTACGGCAGGAAGGGCATGTAATAATGGATGTGAAAGGAGAAAGAAAAAGGAGCGCAATAAGTGAGAATGGAGAAGCAAATTTTAAAAACCTGCATGTTGGAGATAGTGTCAGATTAGAAATAGATTTTTCAGAACCATATAAAGCTACATATCCTGACTCTGTATATGTCATCACAAGGGAAGGCATGATTTATATGCCAATTGCCTTACAAGGTGTAGATAAAGTTGCAGGAAAAGTACTGTATAATGATGCACCATTAGAAGGTGTTATCGTTGAAGTTGGCACAGTGATAGATACAACTAATGAAACAGGTAGTTTTGATATCTTAATTCCAGAGTATCTACAATCAAAAGAATATAAGGTATGGTTTATTAAGCAGGGATTTAGAACAAAATCAGCTCCGGCTTTTCCACAGACCGGACAATCTTTAGAAATAGTTATGGAAAAACTATAACCCTTTACGTATAACTTATATACTAAACATAACTTCATTTCCTATAAAAGTGTATGAAGGTTGTATTTTTCCTCCTCTTCCTATTAATATTTTTTCAGACGATAGCCCAACAGAGTAATGTAGTGGGCGTGGTTTCTATTTTTAACAGTGAGACCCGCACAGGTAAGCGTCAGTATGTAGCTAATGCACAAGTAGAGGATAATAATGATAGAGCAACTCCAACGGTTACAAACAGTAATGGGCAATTTCGGCTTATATATGTAGGAATACCGGAGAAAGAACCTGTCTCGTTTCAGATAAAAAAATCTGGATTAGAAATAGTTAATCATGATGCCCTGTCAGCCATAGCTGGGCAAAATGAGTTGGTGAGGATAGCCATGGCTCATCCAGATAGTATAAGTGAATACCGGCGATCAATTTACAGGATTGGTAAGACGCAAGCAGAAAAACGACTAGAAAAGCTGATACAAAGCAAAAGTAAGCAACTTGCGGAACTGAAAAAGAATGACCTTCAAAAAAATGAGAAGATTAAGCTAATAGAAGAGGAATTGCTAAAGTTAGAAGATCAAAGAATGAAGATTGAGGAACAAATTCAGGAACTATCACGCAGATATGCCCCTGTGAATTTAGATGATGCCTCTCCTCTTTTCAGAGATGCTTTTTTACTGTTTCAGAAAGGATCCTTAGATTCAGCTATGACTATCCTAAACAATGCCGACTTAGAGAAAAAAGTTAATCTTATACTACAGGAGCGTGAAAAATCAACAGCTTTACAAAAAGAGCTTTTAGTTCGAGATTCATTACAGAGGCAGAGAACTGAAGATACTGGCGGAGCACTTAAATTAAAAGCCGATTTACATACAACACGTTATGAAGTTGATAGTGCTACATCAAGCTATGAACTGCTGATAAAATTAGACTCATCAAATCCAGAATACTTCTTTTACTACGGTACTTTCCTATCTTGGCTTAATCAGCTAGATAAAGCCATAAATTATCTAGAAATATCTAGCCGCCTTTCCAAAACCAATTCGCAGGTCGATGAATCAAACATAGCATTGATTCAATATAACTTGGGAAACTTATACATGGATAAGAATGAATATAACAAGGCAGAGGCAGCTTACTTAGAGGCTTTTAAGATGTACAGGCGGTTTGCTCAAGACTACCCTCAAATCTTCGAACCAGATATAGCTAAACTCCAAAACAGTTTGGCCTTATTATATACGTCCAAAAGAGAGTATAGGAAGGCTGAGACAACTTTTTTACAGGCTTTAGGAACATACCAAAGTTTAGCTAAAGCTGAACCTAAGAAATACGAATCAGGCATAGCAGTGATTTTAGATAATCTGGGTAGTCTTTACCAAAGCAAAAGAGAATATGTTAAGGCCGAAAAAGCTCACTTAGAAGCTTTAGAAAAATTTAGAAAACTATCTAATGAAGAACCTCAAACCTACGAACCTGAAGTTGCACGAGTTCAAGTTAACTTGGGCAGCCTGTATGGTATAAAAGAAGATTTGATCAAAACAGAGGCAGCTTACATAGAAGCTTTTAATATATACAGTCGTCTGTTCGAAGTCAACCCAAAGACTTTTGAACCAAGACTTGCTGAAACTCAAAATAATTTGGGCATCCTGTACCATGCAAAGAATGAGTTTATAAAAGCAGAGAAAACTTTTTTACAAGCTTTAGACATATACAATAGTTTAGCTAAGGCTGATCCTCAGACATATGAACTTAATATTGCGACAGTGTACCACAACTTGGGTAACCTGCACCGAAACAAAAAGGAATATACCAAGGCAGAGGAAGTTTACTTAGAAGCCTTCCACCTAAGAGACAAGTGGGCAAAAATTTACCCCAAAATTTACGCACCAGTAGTAAGTTTAACTGCTATAAACTTATTGAAACTTTATTCAGAAACTTTAGACAGCTTGAACATAGAAACTGGGAAAAGTGCTTTAGAAAAAAAGTTAAATTCGATTGATAAATATATCAATGCTTTATCAGAAAATGATGCAGATGTATTAAGGCAGTATTGCGAATACGTAGAAACCCGCTCTTGGCAACTACTGTTGGCTTTCAAATTTAAAGAAGCAGAGGTATTAATTATAAAGTGCTTAAACAAAGATTTATCTCAAATATGGCTTAGAATAAACCTTGCCCATTCATTGCTCTTTCAAAATAGATATAGACAAGCTTTGGATATATATCGACATTTAAAACCTTTCCAATACGCAGATGGTAAGCGTTTTGCTACTGTTTGCTTAGAAGACTTAGATGAATTAGAAAAAAGAGGTGCAGTAAGCAAGGATATAAATAAAGTACGTGAGTTTCTAAAAAAGTAGCGTTGTAGCGATATTACCATCTAAATTATGAGGGCAGTAGCTATGCTTTTGAATCATTTCATCATATTGAACAATTTTTAAAGCGATAACAATATATTAATTAAAGGCTTTAGCTATTACTTCATAAGTCTCCTCATTATAGAGAAATTTTAATAGCTTCAGTTTCATATTAAAAAAACTTGCAAGATGAAAAAAGCTTCTTTGCACCTTTTAAGTTGAGATACAATACACTACAATTTCTTTAATATTCGTCGACTTCTAATGTTGGAAGAAACTAAAAGTTTAAACTTTAATTAAAGGTTTATTCTTTTACACTTGTAAAAGCAGTAAGTTGAGTTGCATATTGCCGCTTTACATTGTCTTCAAAGCTGTCTAAATAGCTCTCAGTAGTTTTCATATTGCTATGCCCCAAAGATTCTGATATAAACTCCATCGGAGCACCAGCTCGCTTCATCACTGTTGAGAAAGAGTGTCGGGCTGTATAAGTAGAGACATTTTTTTCAATACCAACAGCTGATGCTATGCGTTTTATATACTTATTAATGGCTTTTGTTGCATACCTCACCTTTGCGAGTTCTTCTTCTGGTGTGAGACCTTTAATAAGAATTGGAAACACATACGAATCATTTTCCCTTGGTTTGTTACCCCATCGTTCTATTATTTGCTCCGCCACCGGAGTAATAAAAGCTACAACTGGTTTCAAGTTTTGGCGGCTAGTGCGTTCGGTTTTTGCTCTCACAAATACAATCTGATTGTCATTTATGTTGCCGTACTTCAATCGGGCAATATCTTTAACATTAATCCCATTACATAAATAAGAGAAAACAAACAAGTCACGAGCTTTAGCCTCTCCATCATGAACAGGTTCATAGTTAAATATCTTCTCTATTTCATTCAGTGGAAGAGCCTTCTTTATGTTTCGACCTGCTGGAATCTGATATTTTCTCTTTCCAAATGGGTACAGTTCTGAATTAGCCTCTCCTGATATTATAGCATCATTATATACTGCACGTAAGGCACGTAAATATATCCCCACAGTAGTTATTGATTTGCCAACTCCTATCATCCACTTCTCATAACTCTTGAGATAGTCCACAGTTACTGATGAAAATAATAGTGTCTTCCTGTCTGTAAAATCCAGTAACGACCGATATGCACAATCATAACTACTCGCAGTCCCTGCTCTACCTTCCTTTGAGAGTTGATTTATCTGCTGACGAAATGCAGCGAATACATCGTCTTTAGAGTTGCTGCTTAAGAACTTATTTTCAAAGGTTTCGAAGCTGAACACTGGTAATTTTTCAATTACACTTAAAGCTCTGCTTTCAATTGCAATCAGGCTCAGATTATCATCTTTATGATTCCCTCTGGACTTGGAATCACGAACTTTGGTAAATTCAGATTCAGTATATGTATAGGGTTCCCCCCTATCATTGATTGCCTGATAATATTTCTGCTTACGCTGAAAGGTGAGTCTCAATTTAACAGGATATTTACCGTCTTTTAAAACTCTTCTAGTGTCTAGAATGATGGAGGTAGAAATTTTATTCTTCATATATTCAGCATATGCATTTGCATACAATTTGCATACATTTGACATGAATACCAAATAATAACTATAAACATATATCACATAAATATGGTCATACGCAATAAAAACAAACATTTATAATAAGCTATAAACATCGATTATATAACAGGTTCTGACTACGAATCAGAAGGTTAGGGGTTCGACTCCCTTCGCGACCACAACAAGTAAATGAAAGCCCTTAAGATGCAGCATCTTAGGGACTTTTTGTTTGATATTATTCTAACTCTATAAAGCTACCAAATGAAGCGGTAGCTTTATAGAGTTAGAATAATATACTTCATTGCCTAAAGGGATACTCCTCTTTTCCAGGGGATAAAATCATCCTGCCCGTGCCGTACGGCAGAAACTTCTTCTTCTCCACTGGCCACCGCAATCACATAGTCCAGTATTCTTTCCCCGGTTTGCTGTATTGTTTCTGTTCCCTCTGTAACAGTTCCCGTGTTAATGTCTATGATATCCCGCATCTTATTGAAGAGCTTTGTGTTACTTGCAATTTTCACCACGGGCGCAATGGGGTTACCGGTTGGTGTGCCCAAGCCTGTCGTGAAGAGAACCACAGTAGCACCGGACGCCACTTCTGCCGTGGTGGATTCCACGTCATTGCCAGGCGTGCAGAGCAGGTTCAGGCCTGACTTTGTTACTTTCTCCGGATAGTCCAGCACTGCCACCACAGGCGAGGTACCGCCTTTTTTAGCCGCTCCCGCCGACTTGATGGCATCGGTTATCAGGCCATCCCGGATATTGCCTGGAGAAGGATTCATATCGAAGCCCGAGCCCACTGCCATCGCTCTGTTATTGTACGTTTTCATCAGTTGGGAAAACCGCTCCGCGTCTTCTTTTTCTATGCATCGGTCGCTTAAGTTCTGCTCGACACCACACAGTTCTGGAAATTCTGAAAGAATGACCGAACCTCCCAAAGCCACAAGTAAATCAGAGGTATAGCCAATGGCAGGGTTGGCAGATATACCGGAAAACCCGTCGGAGCCACCGCACTCCAGCCCGATGCATAGTTTGCTGATTGGAGCGGGCGCACGTTTCGCTTCATTCGCCTGCATCAGTCCGGCAAAGGTGCGCTTTAGAGCTTCTGAAAGCATATCTGTTTCTGTACCTATTACTTGCTGCTCTAATACATAAAGTGGCCTGTCGTAATGAGGAGTCCGTTTTTGTATCTCCTCCTGCAGCATGGCCACCTGTGCATGCTGGCAACCAAGACTCAGCACGGTAGCGCCCGCCACATTGGGGTGAGTGATATAGCCTGCCAAAAGCCCGCACAAGGCCTGCGCATCATCCCGGGTGCCACCACAACCGCCTGCGTGCGTCAGAAACTTGACGCCATCTACATTGGGGAACAAACGCTGTGGGGTCTGGTGCGTGCCTTCTACCTGCAAATCTGTCTGAAGAACCTGCTCTATACTGTAGCCAGCCTTGTAGAGCTCCATCAGTTGCTTTGCCTGCGACTCGTATCGTCGGTTTCTGCCATAGCCTAAGTTATCCACCAAGGCCTCCTGCAATACCTCCAGATTTCTGTTTTCGCAGAACACTAGGGGCACTACGAGCCAGTAGTTTGCTGTGCCAATACTTCCGTCTGACCGGTGATATCCGTTGAAGGTTTTACGTTCCCATTGCGAGACATCAGGCTTCAGCCATTCAATTCTACGGTCGCCAGTGGAAAAGTCGTGAGTGGCGTGTTTGAGGTTGTGCGTGGTGAGCAGAGCGCCCGCCGCCACATTTGCTACGGTTTTCCCTACCAGCACCCCATACATGGTCACTTCTGAGCCTTCGGGCAGATCCACAGTCGCAAATTTGTGCTTGGCCGGAACAGTGGTCGTTAACAGATACTGCTCTTCATCATATGTTAATATTTCGCCTGCATGCAGGTCTGTTAAAGCTACTGCTACATTATCCTGAGGATGTACTTTTAAAATTTTATGAACCATTGTTTTGAATATTCTATTCTTGTTCATCATCTGTCTGAGTCGCAGGAATCAGGCTAGTTCAACCATTGCCTTTATGACGCCTGTTTCAGGCTTGAGCCAGCGGGCAAATTCCTGCTTTACCCGGTCAAATTTCACCCGGTGCGTAATGAAAGCCTCCGGGTCTATTAATCCGCTTTCCATAGCTGAAATGATTTGCTCAAAATCTTCACGGTTGGCATTGCGGCTACTCATCAAGGTAGCCTCCCGCTTATGAAACTCTGGGTGGCTGAAGCAGATTTCGCCTTTCTGTAAGCCTACCAGCACATACCTGCCGCCATGCGCCAGGTACTGAAAAGCGTTATTGATGGCCATTTGGCTGCCTGTAGCATCTATCACCACAGTAGGCATATCACCGTTTGTAATTTCTGCCAGCTGTTCCGTTACTTTACTTCCGGAGACATTGATGGTATAAGGTATGTTTAATTTTTCTTTACAGAAAGCCAGGCGGGTATCGTTTATATCCAAAGCAATCACGGTGGCCCCGGCGATTCGCGCAAACTCCATTACACCTAAGCCTATTGGACCTGCGCCTACCACTAAAACAAATTCCCCAGGCTTTACCCCCGCTCTGCTGACGCCGTGGACACCTATCGCTAGTGGCTCCACCAGTGCCAGAGCGTCATAAGACAGGCTGCCCCCGTGCACAAGGGCATAAGAAGGTACTGAAAGGTACTCTGCCATGCCGCCGTCTATGTGCACCCCACACACCTGTATTTTGGTGCAGCAGTTTGGTTTTCCGGAACGGCAGGCAATACAGACGCCGCAATGAAAGTAGGGAATAAAGGTTACAGCCTCGCCCGTTTCAAAACCCGGTGCGTTGTCAAACTCAATTAACTCCCCAGCCAGTTCATGGCCCAGGACACGCGGATACTCAAAGTACGGCTGCGTCCCCTCGATAGCATGCAGGTCGGTGCCACAGACACCAATCCGCCTGATTCTGATGATTGCATTTCCTTTAGTTAATGCAGGCTTTTCAGCTTTAGCATATTCCAGGGTTCCGGGAGTGGTGCATATGAGTGTTTTCATAAAGTCTTTCTGAAGCGGTGGCTGTTGTCTTTTCGATTTAGCATAACAGCCGCCCATGTATATAGCATTTAATCTTGTAATATGTTAGATTTAAATAAACTCAGCAGGATCACAGTATGAAACCCCAGTTACTCAAGGTTGCCACAGAGCCCACAAGCTCTTTTTGCATTCGCAAGAACGTTATTCCATACATGAACAACAGGTGGCATTTTCATCCTGAGGTTGAGCTGATACATTTTCATAAAGGCCGTGGGCTGCAGTTTGTCGGTGATAGCATCATGCGGTTCAGCCCGGGCGACATGGTGCTGGTAGGCGCCAACCTGCCGCACTACTGGCGCTTTGACGATATGTACCTGCACGACCATGACCAGTCCGTGGCTTATAGCACGACCATTCACTTTACAGAGAACTTCTGGGGAGACCGCTTTCTCCACCTGCCCGAAAACAGGCAGCTAAAAGCGCTGCTCGATAAAGCCAAAAGGGGCATTCTGGTTTCGGGTACAGCAGGAAAAAGAGCGGGCAAGATGATGCAGAAAGCATATCAGGCCTCGGGTGTGCACCGCATCATTGCCTTGCTAAAGTGCCTCACAACCATTGCAGAGGAAGACCAACTCACCCTGCTCTCCTCTATTGGCTTCCAAACCGACCTCTCCGTTGCGGAGAACGAGCGCATCAACGCCATCTATGAACACACCCTCTCCCACTTCAAAAGGAAAATCCCCCTTGAGGAAATTTCCGATATCGCCGGCATTACCCCTAAGTCCTTTTGCCGCTATTTTAAGGACAGAACCGGCAAGACCTACTCCCAGTTTCTGACAGAGATCAGGGTGGGCTTTGCCTGTAAGCTACTTGTGGACAACAAAATGAGCATCAAGCAGCTGTGCTTCGAAAGCGGGTTCAACAACTTCAGTTGCTTTCATAAAAACTTCAAGCAGATTATGGGTAAAACCCCGCAAACCTATCAGAACGAGTACCTGAAAGTAGAGGCGTAAGCTTATGGCTCAACCTCCCCCTGTGTTTCTATCTTAAAAGCCACGGCCATATCGTCCACCTTCTCAGATGGCGTTCTCAGTGACAGGCCATTGTCCTGCCATTCATACCCTATTTTATCTGATGAACCCAGCATCGATACTTTGCTGATTTTCAGGTCTCCTTTCAGCTTGTCTTTTGCAAAAGACTCCAACAGCACCTGCTGATTGCTACCGGGCCAACCCAGAACAATGGCATAAATGGTATTGCCTTTCGTGGTGTACCGGATGTCCTGTGGCGAGTATTTAACGGCAGGCAAAAAATGACCGGCTTTTTCCAGCTTTGTAGGGCCTTCTCCGTACACCACCCAAGGCCGGGTCGCATAGATGGCTTCTCCATACCTGTTCAGCCAGTCCCCTATTTGCAGCAGGGCCTGCTGCTGGTCCTGCGGTATTTCGCCGTCTGCCTTCGGGGAGATGTTCAGCACCATTACGCCGTTTTTACTCACAATGTCGGCCAGCACATGAATGATGTCGGCAGTAGGCTTAAGCTTCAAATCATTCGTATAGCTCCAGCTCCCCGTGCTGATGGTTTCGTCTGTCAGCCATGTGTCCGGGGTAATTTCATTCATCCGCCCCTTTTCGAAGTCCTTTATGCTCACCTCATCCGGAAAGTCATCGCTTTTGTGCGTGATAACCACCTGCTTTCCCTGTGCATTCGCATGGTTAAAGTAGTAAGCAACAAATTCCTGCTTATACTCCTCGGGTATCTTCCCTTCCATGCCGTCGAAGTAAATGATATCCGGGCTATAGTTGTCGATTACCTCAGACAGCTTTTCCTTCCAGTTTTGATAGAACTGCTCTGCCGGAATATTGCCGTAAAGCAGCCTTAGTTTCGGATCGGTGGAAGAGGTGGGCATATCTGCCTCATAAGGGAAATAGCTTTTGTCTGTTTTCGCCTCCGGGTTGTCAGCGTATATCTGGAGGTTACGGGCCATGTGGAAAGTCGTCATGAGTTTCAAGCCCCTGCCATGGATCGCCTGCTCCAGTTCGGCCATGACATCCCGCTTTGGCCCCATGTCTTTTACATTCCAGGGATTGACCTTGCTTGCCCACATAGAAAAACCGTCGTGGTGCTCTGCCATCGCGCCCGCAAACCGTGCACCCGACTTCTGAAACAGCTCCGCCCATTTATCGGCTTCAAATTTTTCTGCTTTGAACATCGGTATAAAATCATGGTATCCGAATTTTGATGGGTGCCTGTATGTTTCCAGGTGATGCTGGTACTCGGGCGAGCCTACTACGTGCATGTTCCGGGGGTACCAATCGTTGGCAAAGGCCGGAACGGATAAGATGCCCCAGTGAAAGTAAATACCAAATTTGGCGTCTTTGAACCACTCCGGCTGCTCATTGTACTTCCCCAGTGATGCCCAGTCGGCAGTGTATTCTACAGGAACTGAAGTGGTCTCGGGCGCAGGAGCAGACACACCCGCAGGTGAATTTGAACCAGCACAGCTTCCCACCAACAGTCCTGCGGCAAGACTAAGCGCTGTAACAACGTTTCTCATATATTTTTAAAATTTACCGGATACAAATCAGGCCCTAAAGTATAAGCTTAATCAGTAGCCCTGGAAGCGACTGATTTAAAATAGAGGGTTGTCTTAAAGCTTAAGACAGCCCTCTACTTCAGTATCCTGGGTTTTGAACCAGGTTAGGGTTTGCGTTCAGCTGTGCCTGCGGAATCGGGAAAATAGTGACATAGTCAGGTGACGTGTTTGGTTTGAAATCCCACGGCTCTGTATAGGCATCAAAGCGTATCAGGTCGTTTCTGCGCCAGCCTTCACCCGCAAACTCCCAGCCCCGCTCTGCCAGAAGCGCATCGAGCGTGAGTGTTCCCGCAGTGTACACATTATCTTCATTTCCCTGGAATGCCCGTGAGCGCACCATGTTGACCAATTCAACAGCCTCGGGTGTGGCAGCGCCTCCGTTCTGGCGCATCAGCGCCTCTGCTTTCATCAGGAGAATATCCGCATAGCGGAAGAGCACATAATCATTGGACAAGGTAAAGTTCTCTGCACCCGTATAGTCATACTTCGCCAGGCGGGCGCCCTCATTTTCCCAGGCCTGCTCCAGAGAATTGATCTCCACTGTATAAACCAGCGGTATTCCGGCCATTTCCGCTGTGTTATAAAGCATCTCACCGCTGGAAGAATACTGCTGCCCCACGAGCCAGACGTTCCGGCGGGTATCTTCAGGGTCATAGGAGGTGTAGAAGGAAGGAACCGCTGCAAAGCCGTTCCAGCCGCCCTGCTGTGTGTTAAAGGCCCTGGTGCCATCACCGTGCAGCGTCCACAGGTAATGCGAGAACATGCGGGAGGTGATGCCGCCGCTTCCCCAGTCCTGCGGCAGGTTGACATCAAACGGAATCACAAAGATGTTCTCCTGCGACCCTTCGTTCTGCACCGCAAAGTTGGAGTAGAAGTCACTGGACAGTTGGAACTCACCGGAGTTGATGATGGTGTTGCAGGCCTCAACACACTCTTCGTACATCGGTTCCCCGGTATACACCTCTGCGTTAAGGTATAGTTTCGCCAATGTAGCGTAGGCTGCCCAACGGTGAAAACGGCCATATGTCTTCATATCCGTTGAGACAGGCAACTCAGGGATCACGGCTAAAAGCTCACTTTCAATAAAGCGGAACACCTCTTCCCTGGATTGATTAGCCGGAGCGTAATCGGCGGGAACATCAAAACGGTCTACGATCGGAATGTTGCCGAACAGGTCCATTCCCAGAAAGTAATAGAACGCGCGCATTCCCCTGATTTCCTTCATCACAGCAACCAAAGCATCGCTTTTGTTCTCTATTTTCTCGAACTGAAAGAGCAGTCGGTTACAGGTATTGATGTTATTGAAAACGAAAACCCACGCATTGTTGATGAACCCCTCCGACGGAGTCCACTCCTGCCTGTGCAGGCGCTGGAAAACCCCTCCGTTATACCAGTTGTTCCCCCTTGTAGGAAGCACAATTTCATCGGTGGTAAAGGTGTTCAGCCCCCACACGCTCTCCGGGTTCTGGTAAGCCCTCAGGTTAGAATAAACAGGGCCGGCTGCTGCCAGCGCCTGTCTTTCCGTCTGATAGAAGTTGTTACTTTCAATAGAGTCGAAAACTTCTTCATCTAAGTCTGTGCAGGAGCTAAAACCCGCTAAAGCAAGAATAATAAACAGTCTTTTTTTCATGATCTCCAGGTTCTTAGAATGTAAGGTTAACACCAGCTGTATACATGCGCGTGCTCGGGTAATCAAACCTGTTGTCGCTGCCTGGCTCGAGTCCGCCAATGGCCACCTCAGGGTCCACACCGGAATAGCCTGTGATGACAAACATGTTGTTGCCTGTCAGGTAGAAGCGGCTTGATTTAATCCACTTGCTTTGCAGCGGCAGGTTATAGCCCAGCGTGATGTTGTCTATTTTAACAAAGTCGCCGTCTTCCACATAGTAGCTTGAGAAGTCCGGGTCATCCCACAGCGGAGAATCCATGGCAGAACGCATGATGTTGCGGGGCAGGAACTTCGGGTTGTCATGCCAGATGCGCTTTGTGTTGATGATCTGGTGCCCGAACATTCCCCTGGCCATCACGGTTAAATCGAAGTTGCCATACTTGAACGTGTTGGTCAGGCCCAGGTAGTAGTCCGGGATGCCATTGCCGATATCGGCTCTGTCGTTGGTATTGATCTGGTCATCCGACTCACCTGTTCTTGGGTCATAATCGCGGTATATCCATCGCCCATCCTCCGTTAAGCCATCAAACACTAAGCCGTGGATAATGCCCAGGGGGGCTCCTTCACGCAACTGGTGAGTCCAGGCGCTGATACCGGGAGGGCCTATATCGCCGATATTCCGGTAATCAAGCGAGTAAAATTCATTGGAGAGCGACAGTAGTTTGTTTCTGCGGTGATCGATGTTGAAATCGACGCTCCACTGGAAGTTTTCTGTCTGCACGGGCAGCGCGTTTATAGTTAGCTCAATACCTGTATTGCGGAGCGAGCCCACGTTAGCGAGCGTGGAGGTAAACAAGTTTGGAGGTGTCGGCACATCATAGTTGAGCAGCAGGTCGCGGGTGTCGCGCAGGTACCAGTCAATGGTACCGCTGATTCTGTTGCCTAATAAGGCCCAGTCCAAGCCCACGTTGTACTCATGCTTTGTCTCCCATTTCAGGTTTGGGTTAGCGTTACTTACAGGCTGGTATCCGGGGATAAACTCTCCGTTGTAGAAAAACAAGCCGGAGGCCCTTAAGCGCTGCAGCGACAAGTAAGGGTCGATACCCTGGTTACCTGTTACGCCGTAGCCGGCACGCAGCTTCAACAGGCTCAGCTTTGAGAAGTCGCTCATGAAATCCTCCTGCGTAATATCCCACCCCGCGGACACAGCCGGGAAAGTACCCCATTTGTTGTTTGCCCCAAATTTAGAGGAGCCCTCACGCCGCACACTGGCAGAGAGAAAGTATTTCCCGTTAAAGTTGTAAGCACCGCGGGCAAAAAAGCCCACCAAACGGCTTTCATTCTTAAAGGAGCCCATACTGGCCCTGCCATCCGTCAGGTAAGTTCCTGAGCCAAGGTTGTTGTAGGCAAAACCATCGGTAATGAAGTTACTGTTTCCGGCATTGAATCCTTCCGCCCCGAACTCCTGAAAGGAGTAACCACCAATCAGGTTTATGCTGTGATTCGAGAAGGACTTCATCCACTCTATCGTTGACTCCAGTGTTTTGGTGGACCTCATCTCTGAGTTACGTGAGGCAAAACCGCCAAGGTTTGCCAGTTCCTGTGGGTAAGAATAGCTCGGCTCGTAGTATCCGTTTAGTGTACGGTATGCCTGCAGGCCTGCCAACACTCCGACCCTGAGTTCATCCGTCAAATCAAAGTTCACCCCCAGGTTACCGAACAACCTGGACCCGGTATCGTCCCTTACACGCTCTGTTAAAATACCGACTGGGTTGTCATACTGCCATGCCCCAACGAACTCCAGCAGGTTGCCGTCTTCATCATAGACAGGCTCCGTCGGATTACGCTGCACAACCTGTCGCATGGCGTTGTAGTCTACCGGGTTCTGCGTAAAGTTAGACAGGCCCAGCTGAGCAGTGAACTGCAGCTTATCGTTTAGGGCGCGCTGGCTCATGTTCAGGTTTGCCCGGTATTCCTCCTTATTTGAGTTAAGCAGAATGCCTTCATGATCCACATAGAAAAGAGACAACCGGTAAGTCGTGTTCTCCATTCCACCGCTTAAGGACAGGTTGTGCAGGTGGCTAAGCGGCGTTCTGGTAATCTCATCATACCAGTCGGTAGAGGCGCCGTAGTCAATCATACTGTTGGCAACATCCGGTCTTGTTACGCTTAGCCGCTCTTTCATTTCCCTGTACTCTGCAGCATTTAGCACCTCCACCCTTCTCAGGGTAGACTCGGTGTAGGCTCTGCCGGAATAGGCTACCTGCATAGCGCCCTTCCTGCCCTGCTTGGTGGTAACCAGTATCACGCCGTTGGTACCCCGGGTTCCGTAGATAGCTGCCGCAGAACCATCTTTTAGGATATCGATGGAGGCAATATCATCAGGAGAAATAGCTTCCAGGGTACCTCCAGGTATCCCGTCTACTACAATAAGCGGCGCCTGTCCTGAGCTGGTGAGGCTGGAAGTACCTCGCAGGCGCACCTCCAGGCCAGAGGTAGGATCGCCGCCATTTGTACGGGTAACAGAAAGCCCTGCAACTTTACCCTGCACCAACTGCAGAGCGTCTGTTACAGCCCCCTGGTTAAAGTCTTCCGGCTTTACGGACGCAACGGCACCTGTCACCTCCCGCTTCTTTTGCGAGCCGTAGCCGATAACCACCACCTCATCCAGCGCCTCTGTATCTGGTGCTAACGAAACGTTGATAGCTGCTCTGTTATTTACAGGAACCTCCTGCGGCCTATACCCAATGTAAGAGAAAACCAAGGTGCCCGTGCCATTGGGGACTGTTAGCCGGTAGTTTCCGTCTACATCTGTCGTAGCGCCTGTATTAGTGCCTTTTAGCATAACGGTCACCCCCGGCAGCCCATCGCCATTCTCACCTGTTACTTTACCTGAAACAGTGACATCCGTCTGCCTGCCCATAAGCTCTGTTTTAAAGACTTTACCCGGAGGCAGGCCTGCTGGCTGGCTGTAGACTGCTCCTGAGGAGCGCGGCAGTGCCGCCGCCACAGTTTGTGCCCTGGCAGGCGCAAACCCCAGTAGCAGCGATGCCAGCACAATGCTTTGCAAATAATGTGATGATTTTTTCATTTTGTTAACAGTATAAGTGAGTGCATTGTATAGGATAACCAGGTAGTTGAAACAGGGGTGGCTGCTTGCCTTCATTAGACTAAGCTCGCAGAAAAAGCACTGCGAAGTAGGCCACACTGGCTGCTGGTGAGGTAAAACCAAAGCAAAACGCAGCGAACACTATTCTTACCTTCCTCCTTAGATATAAAAGAAGTATAGCTTACTCCCATCATGGTAACATTGCTTAACTCATAGCAAGTAAGCCAATATCAAGAGCGTGAGTACTAACTCATATGTCTTGTATATCAAAGGAATGGTATTCTGATTTTTCTTCCGAGCAGCTTTTTACCATATTATTAAGGAACATTAACATCTTCCTTCGGTTTATCCTGTTTTATAGGATAAGAGGATTGTTAACATCTTCAGTCATGTGCCATCCTGTTTCAATGGCGCAGCATTGGGAGAAAATCCCGAAGATGGAATTTGCATATTTTCTCTTCGCTGCTATTGAAAAAATGCTTTAGCCAATGCTGCTATGCCCCTCAGGCGTAAATAATTTGCCTGCTCCGCGATGCCTGTGCCTTTACACGCTGCCGCTGCTTAAGTCTGCACATTTTTTCGCTGAATTTTCAGAAAGCGAAGCAACCATTCTGCTGTACATGACGTGATGGGGACGCACCTGTGCCATTCGGGAAGCCAAAGAAAGGTCCCGTAGCCTGACACCCTTTAAAGCATGTGCAGCCGAAAGCTGATCCGGCCTGTATCTGTTTTTTCATAGCTAGTATGCAGGGGAGGCTTTTTATCACCCTGGAGCTTCCCCTGATACTTTTCTTTTCACCCTCTGTGATGCTAGTATTAACTAAGGCAGATTATTTTCCATCACTTAACAGACATGATTATGAAAACAATGACAAATTCATCAGGTAACTATTTATCCGGTAGGTTTACTCCTTTACCGAAACATTTCACAGCGCTGTTACTCTGCGTAGGCTTAATGTTGCAAGGCTGTGACCCGGATGACCATTTTTCCTTTCCGAAAGCGGTGGACCTGAAGCTGATATCGGACGGTATGGTGTCGCCTATCGGATTGGCAGCGGCTCCCGACAACAGCGAGAGGCTGTTTGTCATCGATCAGGTCGGGAAGGTGTGGGTCATCAACGAGGCAGGTACCCGACTGGCTGAGCCTTTTCTGGATGTGAGCAGCAAAATGGTTGAATTACGCCCTTCCTATGATGAGCGTGGCCTTCTGGGCATGGCTTTTCACCCTGATTATGCCAGTAACGGGCGTTTCTTTGTATACTACACTGCGCCTCCACGTTCCGGCGGACCAACACCGGATGCTTCCTGGAACAACCTGAGCCGCATTTCAGAGTTTAGGGTTTCTGCTTCAGATCCGACAAAGGCTGATATGAGTTCTGAGATGGTTATACTAGAAGTAGACCAGCCACAGGGAAACCACGAAGGGGGTACTATAGCCTTCGGACCTGATGGGTATCTGTACATTTCCATTGGCGACGGAGGTGGCGCCAATGACGTGGCACCAGGGCACGTGCCGGACTGGTACCCTGTAAATGAAGGAGGCAACGGGCAGGACATTGAGGCGAACCTGCTGGGTAACATCCTACGCATAGACGTAAACAGCGGAAGCCCATATGGTATTCCTGCGGATAATCCTTTTGTGGGCGACAATTCCGGTTTGGACGAGATTTATGCCTATGGTTTCAGAAACCCCTATCGTTTTTCATTCGACATGAGCGGCTCGCGCAGGCTCTTTGTCGGCGATGCCGGGCAAAAGCTCTATGAGGAGATAAGTGTGGTGAATAAGGGCGGCAACTATGGCTGGAACGTGAAGGAAGGAACCCACTGTTTTGATGCTTCCAACAACTTGAATGTCCTGGCCTCGTGCCCCGACGTGGATGCTTATGGAAACCGCCTGATTGATCCTGTTATTGAAGTAAAAAACTACGCCAATCCGAACGGAGGCAAGTTTGTAGTAATAGTAGGTGGCTATGTGTACCGGGGCAACGACATTCCTAGCCTGCATGGTAAATACATCTTTGGTAACTTCTCTGCTGATGATGAAGCAGCAGAAGGAGAGGTTTATTTTTCTAACCCAGCTGGTCCAGGTTTATGGTCCTACGAAAAAATGGAGCTTAAAAGCTTCCCTGACAACCTTGGCCAATATCTTAAAGGGTTTGGCCAGGATTTAAGTGGAGAAATGTATGCCCTGACCTCAGACGAACTGGGCCCTTCCGGGAATACAGGAAAGCTGTATAAGATGGTGCAGGTTAGTAAAGGCTGGAAAGATAAATAACTGATTGGGCACGCTCTACAGAGGCGGATGAGCTTTAATAGCGGTTGCATTTTTTTGTAATAAGATTGTCGCTATAGTTTACAGCAAAAGGAACCGCCCTGACGAGCCAATTGGATTTACCGGAGCCTATACAACAGGAGTATGGCAGGGGTTACAAAGCGGTGTAGATATTTCTGCACCGCTTTATGGTTTTAGTTAGCTGTGAAAAAGGACAGTGACTTCTCCTGTTAGCTATACTTGTACCTTAGGGTGCGCTCGAGCTTTTCTAGTATGCAGATAAACTCAAAATTTTCACTTTAAGTAATGTGGCTGGAACGTGAAAAAGAACGGAGACACAGATGCAATTGATATATCCTATAGGAATGCTGACTTTTTTCTGCCTAAGCTGCCGTGGGTACAGCTTAGCCAGCGCCTCATTAGCTGCCTTTTGCATCTCCTCTGTCTCTGCTCTCCAGGCCGAGAGGCCTCGTCTTTGGGCATCGCGCTGTGTAACTGAAGCTGCCTTCGCTCTGCTACGGCTGCCTCGCTGCGCTCAGCACCGCAACATTTACAAGGCGCTTAACCCAAAGACTGGAAACTCCTCACTCCGTGCCAAAGAAGAGAAAATTCTTGGTTTGATGGAAGGAGCCTTAAGTAATGTGGTATTTCCTGCAATAAACAGAAGGCTTTCGTCTGGCAGGCCTAATTCTTTAACCTGCCAGACGAAAGCCTTCTGTTTGAAAACCAATATCAGCTCCAGAAGAGCCTAATACTGGCCGCCAATCCTCAACAAATCTGAATAAACGCCTCTGGCAGTCACTTCGGCGCCAGCGCCGGCGCCCTGAATTACAATCGGCTGAGTGCCGTAGCTTTCGGTGAATATCTCGAAGATGGAGTCGGCATTTTTGATGCTGCCCAGGGGAGAATTCTTGTCTGCCTTTACCAGCGATACGGTTAACTTATTCTCGTCTACCTCCAGGTCGCCGGTGAAGCGCAATACCTCGTTTTCCTTGAGACTGCCTTTAATTCGGGCGAAGTAAGCATCTACTTCCTCTATCTTTTCCAGGAAATCGGAATACTCTTTGGCGTCGGCAGCAAAGTCCGGCACAAGGCTCTCGATGGAGACATCCTCCAGCTCTGACTGCAGCCCTACTTCCCGGGCAAGGATGATCAGCTTGCGGGCTACGTCTGTTCCGCTCAGGTCTTCCCGTGGGTCCGGCTCTGTCAGCCCTTTTTCTTTTGCTTCGGCCAGTACCGTGGAAAAGGCTTTGTCCTGCACCGAATAGTTGTTGAAGATATAGCTGAGCGAGCCGCTGAACACGCCTCTTATTCTTTTGATCTTGTCTGCGGAATTGTGCAGGTGCTTGATAGTGTCTATGAGGGGCAGGCCAGCGCCTACGTTGGTTTCGTAGTAAAACAGCTTACCTCTTTTCTTCAGGGTATTGCGGAGGTTTTGGTAGAAGTCGTAGGAGATGGAGTTGGCCTTTTTGTTAGAGGCTACAATATCGAACCCGCTGTTTACAATCTCCGGGTACTGCTCCGTGAGTTCCTGCGAAGAGGTGTTGTCTGCTATCACGATGTTTTCCAGCCCCGATGCCTTCAGGCGATGGATGATAGCGCTAAAGTCGCGCGCCTCCTGACTTTCGGCCAGTTCCTGCCGCCAGTTCCTACCCAGGCCATCCTCGTTGAAAATTATCTTCTTTGAGTCGGCCACACCCACAATATTGATTTTCAGGTTGCGGCGCTTCACCACCTCGTCCCCTGTCTGGATGATCTGGTCCAGCAGCTTACCTCCTACAGTACCTTTGCCAAAGGCAAACAGGTTAAGGGTTTTAATGGCACCAAATACCTGGTTGTGCACCACGTTCACCGCCTTCTTCAGGGATTTATTATCAACTACCAAAGAGATATGCTCGCCGTTGATGCTGTTGCTGATCAGGTGCATCCATATCCTGTTTCTTCTCAGGCCATAGATGGCTTTCTCGAGCGCGTAGTTATGGCGGCCAACAATGGCAATGATGGCCTTGTCGCTGTCTATCTGGATGCGGGATACGTCACCGCTTACCAGTTCATCGTGGAACTCCTCGCTTAGCACTTCCTGTGCCGTGGCCGCATCCTCTTTGTTGATGACAAAGCCTATTCCCCTCTCAGAGGATGCCTGCGAGATAAGCCGCACGCTGATGCTCCTGCTGCTCAGGGCACTGAAAATGCGGGCATCTATACCCACTTTTCCCAGGAGCCCGCGTCCTTCTATGCTTACCAACGAAACCTCTTCGATGGTAGACACGGCCTTGATTCCCTTGCCGGCTCCCTTCTCATCAATCAGCGTTCCCTCCAGTTCCGGTGCAAAGCTGTTGAAAACCCTCAAGGGTATACCGCTTTCCATAAGTGGAAGGATAGTTTTGGAGTGCAGCACGTTCGCCCCGAAGTTCGCCAGTTCATTGGCTTCGCGGTAGCTCAGGTGCGGAATCCGCTGTGCGCTCTTCACATACTTCGGGCTAGCAGTGTACACCCCATCCACATCTGTCCAGTTCTGTACCTCTTTCGCCTTGATAAAACTGGCAATCAGAGTAGCGGTGTAGTTGCTCCCGTTTCTTCCGAGGGTAATCGTTTTACCTTCCGGGTCAGACGCGATAAAACCTGTTATCACTGGTACCTGTTGTGGTTTCAGTGACTGAAAGAACTCCCGCGTTTTTTTCTCTGAGCTTTGGAAATCCACAGCTGCTTCATTTACATCCACAGTAACACTGATTAGCTTCCTTGCATCAACAAAAACAGCTTCCAGTTCTTCTTTCCTGAGAATACCAGCTATTGTCTGGGCGCTGAATACTTCCCCAAAGGCAAGCACTTTGTCTCTTGTCCGCACACTTTCCTCCCCGATTAACCGGAGTGCCTGGAGCACGGTTTTTAACTCCTGGTAAGTTGCATCCTGTACTTCCTCCAGGCCGTGAACATACTGCAAATTCATAAACGCGTCGAGTTCCTTCTCTACGTCTTCGCCTCTCACCGCTTTCGCGTAGAGTTCCAGCAGCATGTCGGTGCTTTGGCCTCTTGCAGAAACAACCACCGCAATTTCACCTGCGCTGGCTTCCTTTTTTATTATATTGATAACGCTTTCAATTGGCCCGCCATTGCTCAACGACTTGCCTCCAAACTTTAACACCTTCATGCTTTCAATCCTTTTTACTATCGGTTCTCTGACTCACTGCCCCTCTAACTACCTGCTGTTTCAATCTATAAGGCAAATTCCCATTGTTTTACCGGTAAAACAAGAAGAACATCGTTAAATTAAGTAGCGGTGGGCTTTCATATAGCGTATCACAGATTGTACTACATGTTATGATTCCAGGCTTTAGGCTGACTCGTTTTTCATTTCCCCTGTAGCACAATAGTTTTAAAAGTCAATTTGAAGTTTAACCTTTTAGGTGCCATCTTAACCGTATGAAACAAAAACTTACACTTATATTATCTTCATGGGCAGCACTTCTGCTGCTTTCTGGTTTGTTTTCAAACACTGCCCATGCCCAAAGCGATCAGCGCACAAAAGATTACAATAACAACGGCTGGTACATGTACATCGGAGACCATAAGGTTTCTGATAAATGGAGCATTCATACAGAGGTGCAGTTCCGGAGGTACAACATCATCAAGGACCCGCAGCAACTGCTCATCAGGCCAGGCATTAACTATGACCTGTCTCCGACTGCGATGATTACCCTGGGTTATGCCTTCATCGAAACACACCCTTACGGCGATTATCCGGCGGCAGGCATTTTCCCAGAGCATCGACCTTACCAGCAACTACAGCTAAAAGGTAACTTGGGCAGGGTCGGGCTAACGCACCGTTACCGCCTGGAGCAACGCTGGATAAAACCGGCTAATGCCACAGATTACACCTATCTGAACCGTGCCCGCTATATGCTGAAGGCAACGCTACCGCTCGCCGGACCAACACTTGAGGAAAGGGAGCCCTTTCTGGCAGTGTATGATGAAGTCATGATTGGCTTCGGCGAAAACGTCCGGAAAAACATCTTCGACCAGAACAGACTTTACGCGGCGCTGGGCTACAAGATAAGCAACACCGCCACGCTGGAACTCGGTTACCTGAACCAGATTGTGCAAAAAGCAAGCGGAGATGTTTTCGAGCATAACCACACTTTGCAGGTCACCCTTTTCCACAACATGAACTTCGCACGGCAAGAGTAGCCGAAGTGCAGTAAAGCAACCATAGTCACGCAGCACCTTTTTATTCCTGAGTCCCAGCGGGACGACCTGTTATTATCCTAATCGTCTATAGGAATTCTAAGCTCCAGCGGAGCGATCTTTAAAAAGATTAACAGGCCTCTCCGCTGGAGCTTTAGAAATTCTGGAATAGGTTTCTATTAACAGTCCGACCCGCTGGGACTCATTGTGTAGAAGCCAAAACTGTATGTGAAGTAGCTAAACGCACCTATATGAAGAACCCATTTTCTTAACTCGGAGCAAAGCCGTTTCCAGTTTTCATGTGAAGCGCCTTGTAGATGTTCCGGTGCTGAACGAAGTGAGGCAGCCCGTAGTGGAGCGAGAGCAGGTTCAGCTACACAGCGCTGAGCAGGAAAACGCGCCCCCGCGGGAGTGGAGCGCACGTAGTGAGCAATGAAAAAGGCCAACAATGAGCCGCTGGATAAGCCACCACTACGCCAGCTTAGACAAACATTTTACAACTTCGAACTTCACGAAAACTTGAATAACAAACCCACACTTCTAATACTAGCCGCAGGAATGGCTACCCGATACGGCGGCTTAAAACAACTGGAACATTTCGGACCACACGGCGAAAAAATACTGGATTATTCAGTATTCGATGCCGTAAAAGCAGGCTTTGGAAAGGTGGTGTTTGTTATCCAGGAATCCATTGAAGCAGAATTCAAACAAGCGACAGCACATAAGTACGCTGACAGTATAAAAGTGGACTATGTACTACAAGACTTGAATAACCTTCCCCATGGCTTTACCTTACCTGAAAACCGGGTAAAGCCATGGGGAACAGGCCACGCCGTCTGGGCAGCCGCCTCTACCATAAAAGAACCTTTCGCGGTAATAAACGGGGATGACTTTTACGGGAGGCAGTCCTTCCAGTTGATGGCTGACTTTCTTAGGTCCTCACCGCCGGAGCGGCAGTACGGGATGGTAGGGTTTCAGCTGAAAAACACCTTATCGCCGCATGGAGCTGTGTCAAGAGGCATCTGCGAACTGGACGGCCGGAATAACTTAGTCAGTGTAACAGAGCAAACGCATCTTGCTTTATCAGACAAAGGCATTGTGGCCCAAACTAACGAGCAGCAGGAAGTGCTGTTTACCGGCGAAGAAATGGTTTCTATGAATTTGATGGGTTTCACACCAGGCGTGTTCCCTTATTTTAATTTGTATTTCAAGGACTTCCTGGCAAAGCACCCCTATAACCTGGAAGCAGAATTTTACCTGCCGGATGTTCTGAACCGCCTGGTGCAGTCAGGCGAGGCACAAGTAAAGGTGCTGGCTTCGGCTGAGAAGTGGTTCGGCGTTACTTACCCCGCCGACAAAGCGGTAGTTATCCGGAATATTCATAACTTAATCTCTGCCGGAGTGTATCCGGAAAACTTATGGCCGCAAGAATAGCATAACCTCCAAGATAAGATGGCACCAGGAAACAAGGCAGCGTATGATTTACCCCTGATTGCAAACCAATTTGCGATGCAAGGAGTCGCAGCCGCTACAAAACCACATGGTTCGGGGTACATCCACGATACGTTTCATGTAGAAAACATCCAGGCCGCTCATCCCGATTACCTCTTGCAGCGCGTCAATCACCAGGTTTTCAAAAACGTGCCTGCCCTGATGGAGAACATACAGCTGGTGACGGCCCATCTCCGGAAAAAGCTTCAGGCCATACCCGGTGCCGATCCGGGTAAAGAAGTGCTCCGCCTGATTCCGCTAAAGGACGGCAGGCTCTACTACCAGGACACCGCGGGGAACTACTGGCGCATGTATGAGTTTCTGCCGAACACCCGCAGCTACGACATTGTACACACCGCACAGCAGGCCTATGAAGGAGGCAAAGCCTTCGGCACGTTTCAGGCGCTGTTGGCAGACATGGACGCGAACCTGCTGCATGAAACCATCCCGGACTTTCACAACATCGCTTACCGTCTCCGCCTCTTCCGGGAAGCCATTGCCCGCAACCCGCTAAACAGGTTGAAAGAGGTTTCCAAGGAGATTGCCTTTGTGGAGGCACGTGCAGAGGTTATGGCCTCTATCCTGAAACTAGGGCAGGCTGGTGAGCTTCCGCTCCGCATCACCCACAACGACACTAAGTTCAACAATGTGCTGCTCAACCAACAGGACGAGGCGCAGTGCGTAATTGACCTAGACACCGTAATGCCGGGTTATGTAGCCTATGATTTTGGCGACGCCATTCGCACAACTGTGAACACCGCCGCTGAAGATGAGAAGGAACTGGATAAGATACAGGTGAACATGAACCTGTTCGAAGCCTTTACAAGAGGCTTCCTGAAAGAAACGGCTGGCTTTTTAACTGATACGGAAGTGCGTTCGCTTGCGATGGGTTGCCTGCTCCTGCCCTTTATCATGGGACTGCGCTTCCTGACCGACTATATTGACGGGGACACCTACTACAAAATCAGTTTCCCGGAACACAACATCCAGCGGTCGCGGGCACAGTTCAGGCTGGTGCAAAAGCTGGAAGAGCAGTATGAGCAACTGCAGCGCATTATTCAGGATGTTGCGAAGACCCGTAAACAGGAAATACTAAGAAGGTAAGGCACCAGTATATGACTAAAATAAAAGCATCCTTTATAGCTGCAATAGACAGGCACAGCTCGCTTACTGATATTTCAGATTCGCTTGACAGGCTGGAGAAACACACGATAGGCCACCACCTGTGGCCTGCCTCTGCTGCGAAGCCTGATGTAAAATTCTCCATCGCCCATCATTCTGACTGTATCTTCCTTAAATATTATGTCACGGAGAGTACATTGCGTGCTGTTTGCCTGCAACCGAATGACCCTGTCTACCAGGACAGCTGCGTCGAGTTTTTCATTTCCTTTGAGGGGGATGAAGGCTACTAT
This sequence comes from Pontibacter toksunensis, assembly GCF_042686245.1. Lineage (NCBI taxonomy): Bacteria > Pseudomonadati > Bacteroidota > Cytophagia > Cytophagales > Hymenobacteraceae > Pontibacter > Pontibacter toksunensis. Next base: position 152,955 of record NZ_JBHUOX010000004.1, read on the forward strand.
AACCTTGAGTTCAACTGCATCGGCACCTGCCTTATGGGCTATGGTGCAGACCGGCATAACCGGCAGCTATTACCAGCGGATGTTATTACCCGGATAAAGCACTTGGCTGTTATACAAAGTGCCTCACCCTCATCAGCCTCAGTGCTCTTCAGTTGGCAGCTCACCCTCATGATTCCCACAGAGGTATTCAGCAGCATCTCATCTTTACAAGGAGCAAGCGCCAAAGCTAACTTTTATAAATGCGGTGATGAGCTTCCAGAACCACATTTCCTGGCCTGGAGCGAGATTGAAGCCCCAGCACCGGACTTTCATCTACCGGAGTTCTTCGGGCAGCTGGATTTTGAGTAAGGGTTTTCAGGTTGTAGGGTTATACTACTGCTGATAAATAATCTACCACTTTCCCCTATCTCTCAACGCCGTAAAGGGACGAAAACCAAGAGTTAAGCTGTCATTTCGAACAGGGTGAGAAATCTGTGTTATTCCGTGGTCCCGCAATGTTTTAGATTTCTCCCTTTGGTTGAAATGACAGAAAGAGGATGTCAGCAACCCCTTTTATTTTCCCACAACATAAGCTATCTTAACAGAAGGAACAGTGGTACTCTTGCCCCAGAAGACCTTAGACGAACCACAACTACAGATCAAATCCGATAGAGCCCATGAGTACGAACCGCAGAGAATTCTTGAAACGCACCGGACTGGCTAGTCTCAGTGTGGCCGGTGCTGGTTTAGTGAGCGGCTGTGCCACTTCAACGAATGCTTCATCCAACCTGGACCATATCAAGGCAGCTTCTCAGAAGCCGCACCGGCAGCAGTTTAACATGAGTGGTTATGTTGCTCCAAAGCTAGATACTGTTAGGATAGGCTTTATTGGTCTTGGCATGAGGGGACCGGGCGCTGTGACCCGAATGAATCATATTGAGAATGTGGTGATAAAGGCGCTGTGCGATCTAAGGCCGGAGCAAGTGTCAGCTGTGCAGCAAAAGCTGGCAGGCACCTCCCACAACCCGGCTACCTATTCCGGGACGGAAGAAGCATGGAAGGCGCTGTGCGACAGAGATGACATTGACCTGGTATACATTGCCACACCCTGGCACCTGCATACGCCTATGGCGGTGTATGCCATGGAGCAGGGCAAGCATGTGGCGGTAGAAGTACCGGCTGCCACTACTCTGGAAGAGTGCTGGCAACTGGTGGAAACCTCTGAGCGCACCCGCAAACACTGCATGATGCTGGAAAACTGCTGCTACGACTTTTTCGAGCTGCTTACGCTAAACATGGCCCGGCAGGGCTTCTTCGGAGAGATTGTGCACGGCGAAGGCGCGTACATCCATAACCTTGTAGACCTTAACTTCTCAAAAGACGGCTACCAGGACATGTGGCGCCTGAAGGAAAACACCAGAAACGGAAGCCTCTACCCTACCCACGGCCTGGGTCCGATATGCCAGATCATGAACATAAACAGGGGCGACCAAATGGATTACCTCGTTTCCGTTTCCAGCAACGACTTTACGATGGGGGAAACAGCCCGGAAGCTGGCAGCCAAAGACAGTTTCTATACGCCGTTCGTGGCCCATGCATACCGCGGCAATATGAACACCACCACCATCCGCACCAAAAAGGGCAGGACGATTATGGTGCAGCATGATGTATCGTCGCAAAGGCCTTACTCCAGAATACACCTTGTTAGCGGCACACAGGGCACCGCCAGGAAGTGGCCTTTGCCAGCCAGAATTGCCACCTCCCACGAAGGCTGGGTGTCGCAGGAAGAGCTTAAAGCGCTGGAAGAGAGATATACGCCTGAAATAATAACGAAACTGGGGGATATGGCCAAACAAATCGGGGGCCATGGTGGCATGGACTTCCTGATGGACTGGCGGCTCGTGGATATTCTGCGCAATGGCCTTCCCTTGGACCAAGACGTGTATGATGCCGCCTTGTGGAGTGCTGTCGCTCCGTTAAGTGAGTGGTCTGTCGCCAGCCGCTCTAATTCTATTGATGTGCCTGATTTTACTTCCGGTGCCTGGCAGAGCAACACACCTGTGGACGTCTCGCTACGTGGAGGAGGTACTACAACAGTGAAAGCATAAGCTTCCGCGAAGCATATATCCCTCTGTACTGCTGCATCTAAATTGAAGCCTGGGGTTTACCTGATTCAGGTATGGACGGGTATGCCTGAAGCGCAGGATCTAAATTCTGTTACCAGGAAATTAGGAGGTTACTGGCATTAGGAGAAGGCCAAAGCAGCCTATATGGCGTTTATAGGAAAACAGTAAAGGAAGGATTTAACACAGTCTCTAACCTATGCTTAAAAAAGTCATACGTCCTTAGCAAAGCAGTTATCCTATCTTGCGCAACATTAATACTCATTACCAGATTGGGAGACGTGTACTTCCTGTAAAAGAAGGTATATTTTTCAATATTCGGCAGCTCAATAGCAGCCAAGAGATCAAAGCTGGACTCAAAGCTTTCAATGCTTATGGAGCCTTTACCCTGGCCAGCTTCATCAAAGTATAAGGTGTTATTCTTGATCAGATTTAAAACGATTATGTTAAGCTGAGTCATATTGCGTTATTATTAATGTGCAAAGATAACAACTCTTAATACCGTTTACACCATCTACTCTTCATTATATTTAATATCTATTATATATTATAAATTTATCCCACTCTATATTTAATTAAGTTGTATCTGATTATATCTTTAAAGCGCTACATTATTGAAAGTATATAGGCAATGCTGCTCTACACATATAGATTCTTCTACAGAGGGTGTTAAGCGGGATGGGGACAGCATGATTCATATTTGTAAAAAATGCTTCCAGTTCTAGCCAAGCCTCAAATTAAGTGGGCAATAGCAATATACTATCGACTTTGGAGAGTTTAAGTGGCAGGTGGTAGTACCTTGAAATGAGCAATTCTTTCTACAAAATAAAACAAAAAAAGCACCCTACAGAGCAGAGTGCCTTTCCAAGCTATGAAAACAAACTTAATGGTCTAAAGTAAGGTAATGGTTTTGACAAAGCAAAACTTTATATGCAATTTATTATATATAAAACAATAAAATATTTTAAAACTCCCCTGTAAGGCGTTCTGCCTTAGTGAAAGCAAATATTCAGCCAGAAAACAATCCTTATTTCTTCAGGAATCGCAGCTACTGCCGACACATCATCGCAGCAATGTTCAGTTTAATTAAAGCTCATCCATCGTTACGACCGGAACATCTTTAGTTACCGCCTGCTTCAGTTCACGGAAGCCCTCCGCGTTGTATTGGTAGCCGGTTTCAGTAAGTTCCCACAGCATCGGCGCCAGGTTCAAAGTAGTGGCTTTAAAGCCCTGCATAATGGCGCCCATGTTGCCAGTGCCCTTCGACAAAGCCGCCTCGTTTTCAATTTCAAAAGGCCCCGTAAAACCTTTCTCCTTCAGTGTATTCACAAAAGCCCGCCAGTCCATACTGTCAGAACCGCCGAAACCGGGCAGCATCGCCTCATAATTATGGCGGTCCCACTCATTCTTGCTGATAGGCACGCCTGCACGTTTCGCCAGATCAGCGTCCACCAGTTGCACCGGGTACATGTTGCCCCAGTATAGATTGTTGCCCCTGCGGGTCGCCTTTACATGAATGCGGTGCAGGCGCTCCATTTCAGTGTACCGGATTACCTCACTCGGGTTCACGTGCTGCCACACATCGTGCGAGGGGTCGTAGATTTCACCGTGCGCCATGCTCGGAATCAGTTCGTACATCAGCTTGCGGGCAGCCAGCACCCCTGTCAGGTTATTGAAGGTGCCGGTGTAGCCTGACGGGCGCCAGCCTTCCATCGGGCAGTTCTCATACAGCACGGTCACGCCCAGGTCTTCGGCATACTTTATAATAGGAGTAAAAACACGGGCGTATTCCTCTATGTTTTTTTGAAAGCCGTGCTCCTGGTTGCCAAGTTCATGGTTGTAGCCCACAAAAGTGCCCACCTTCACATCGTTCGCATCCCCTCCCAGCAGGTGCGCCATCCGGATGAGCCGAAGCAGATGGTTCTGGTTTTTCACGCGCTGCTCCGGGACACCTCCTATCAAATTGTCAAAAGCGCCTATGGAAAGCTGCAGGCGAGCACTGTTGAACTTATCCAGCAGCCTTTTGGCATCGGCAAGTCCGAAGTTTTCATAATCGAGGTGCGTCGCCACAAAGACATCCCGCGTGCCGTCCCTGCGGAACACGCACACATCCAGCCCCTGCACACCTGTTTCCTGTGCTTTTTCAATTACTTCATCTAAACCCAGCTTATCAAACGCTGAGGTCATTATCCATATCTGGTTGTTCATTAGTTAGGAAGGGGTTTAAATAGTTGCTACATCATTTCTGAGGCGGCAGACATCTCCCGGAAGTGCATCCTGAATGTATGTTGCCTGCTTCCTCAAATTAGCAGATTCTTCTCCTTCCTCCAAATTGGAAGTGGCAAGCGGATAAATAACCTACAGCTGAAACTGCAATGTGACGTAGTAGTTGCGGGCATCGGATGGAATGATACCCGGGCCCGGGTAACCGGTAGCGCGGCGCGTGAAGTAACGGTTGTCAGTGAGGTTATTGATGCCGGTTTCTAGGGTAACACGCTTATAGGTGTAGCTGCCTGAGAGGTCCATCACCCAATAGGCGGGAATGACACCCACTACAGCCGTAGGCTCCAGCAGGGAGTTCGGTGCGTCGGTGTATTGCTCGGCGGTATAGGCATACTGGTAAGCCAGCTTAAAATCGTTGCGCTTGAATGAGAGGCCGAACTTGGCAATAACTGGCGGTGCCAGTTCCACCTGGTTGCCATCAATATCTTTTAGCGGGCTGCTGTACTTTGTGTTTACCAGCGTGACGTTAGAAAAGGCGGAGAGGCTGGTAGGGTGCTCTTTGCCATAGTATAACTTCAGCAGGTCAGCCTCTATGAAAGTCTCTAGGCCAAAATTGCGGGAGTCACCGACATTGGTGCGGATACGGTTGGTGGTGCCAGGTATGTTCTGGAAGTTAATACGGTCTTTATAAGCCAGGTAAAAAAGGCTGGCATCATAATTCAGTACACCGCTGATATTGCCCCGGAAGCCCAGGTCTGTGCTGTATCCAGATTCATCTTTCAGGTTCTGGTCCACAAACTGGTTCGGGTTAATAACGCGCATGTCGTTGAAGTTGATAGCACGGTAGTTTTGCGAGAAGTTGGCGTACACCTCCATCTGCTCGCTTGGTTTATAACTCAGGCCCAGCCCCATGAGCAGCACGTTGCGGGAATTGCTGCGGTCTTCCGGCACAACCTCATCGCGGATAATATTACCTGCCTGGTCAGGTACTACAGCACGGTAGCTACCATCAGCGTTGGTGTTTATCCACTCGTAGCGCACACCCGGAGTTAAACTGAATTCAGGAGTCATGTTGAAAATATTCTCGGTAAAAAAGGCCACATTACGACTGAGGTAATCGTAGCTGGAGGCATTGGGCGCACCGGTTTCAGAGTAAAACCTAAAATCGGCGTCTGCGGCAATAGTTCCGTCGCCCTGTTGCTGGTCGGTAAAGCCACGGTAGTAACGGGCACCTACTAGCAATGTAGAGAAGGCGCTGCCCAGGTCGTAGCGGTGGATCAGGCGCGTTTCATTACCGAAATTATTGAACTGGTCCTGCAGCAGCGTGCGTGGCTGCGTAATATCGTCGGGGCGGCTAATCTTACCCATAAAGCCCAAAGCATCGCGTTGTGCCAGCAACCCGAAGTTGCGGATGTTCAGCTTTGTGCGCTCGCCCAAGCGATAGTCAAACGTCAGGGCCATCAGGTTCCAGTTCACTTTAAACCAGTTGCGATCGCGGATGGATTGCTGCGCGTCCTGTTCAAAGTCCTTATCTGTGAGGCCGCCTGGCTGCTGTGCCAGGTAATCCATAAAGGTATAGTTAAAGCCTATCTCCAGCTTTTCGTTCGGCTTGTAATGCAGTGATGCAAAGGCAGTATGGGCATTAAACTCAGAGTTGTCCCGCCAGCCATTGCCGCGCTTGTACTGGTAAAATCCAAAGTAGTGCAGCTTGCCTTTGGTGCCGCCAATGCTGTTAAAGGTATTAAACAGGCCCCAGGAACCAACTGTCTGGCGGGACGTCAACTCAAATGGCTTGTCCTCCGGCCCTTCCTTCATCACAAAGTTGATCATGCCACCGAACTGGGTGCCATACTGCAGCGAGGCCGCCCCGCGAACCACCTCTATCTTATCCAGCGCCTCAACAGGCGGGGTATAATAGCTTTCAGGGTAGCCGAGGGCATCGGCCGAAATATCGTAGCCATTCTGGCGGGTGTTGAAGTTAGAAGTACGGTTCGGACTGAGGCCACGCCCCCCAATGCCGAGTTGCAGTCCGGCGCCGTCGCTCTCCCAGATATTGAGGCCAGCTACTTTGGCAAAAACCTGGCGGCTGTTGTTGGTGGCTTTGTTCGCAGTGATGTCGCTAATCACTACTACTTCGCTCTTTTTCCCCTCATATATGGCGGCCCCCTCCACAGAATTTAGCCGGGTTATACCGAAGGTTTTCTCCCGCTCGCCCTTAACGTTTACCTCCCGCAGTTGCCCTTCCAGCGGTTTCAGCGAAAAATTCAGTGCAATGTTGCTGTTGCTGATAGTTACCTGCTGCGTAGCTGAGCCCCAGCCTACGTTATAGGCAGTCAGGGTATAGGTGCCGGGTGCCAGGTTGGGGATAGAGTAATTCCCCTGTGCATCGGCCTTGAACAACACTCCGGTGTTAGTGAGTAGCACCTCGGCCTGTGCCACGGCTTGCTGCGAGGCAGTACTGGTAATTTTACCAGTGACAGTAAACGTTTGTGCCAGTGCAGCCACATAGCTACAAAGCACCAGGGCGATAGTTAGCGTTATGCGCATTATGAGTTATTTCTGCCCGACCGCCTCTTGCGGTAAAGCTGCTTCATCTAAAGGTAAAATCCAGGGCTTCGGCAGGAAGCTCTCTTTTTCGGCCGCCAAATTAACATTCGGGTCGATAAAAAGCCGGCTGCCACGGCCATTCATAGAAACGTACACCTCGGCACGCACCTGCGCGCCGGGTATGCCGCGGGAGGCGAAATCCTGCTGCAACATGTGGGCATACTGCAGCAGCATGTCGGGCTGCATAGCCATCTGCTTTTCCTGCGTAATGGTCAGATAGTCGCGGTTGTTGATTTCTACTTCATAGCCTGTTTCAGGGTCGCGCACATAGAAAAAAGCTGTTCCGGCTTTCTCCATCAGCATCACGCGCCAGGAAAAGCGGTAACCCTGCTCGGTCCAGAAAAGCTGGCCAGGGTACAGCAAAAAACGCCAGGGCACCAGCACCTGCAGCACAAAGTACACCGCCAGCAGGTTTAAAAGCAGCGGCTGTGCCTCTATCCTTGCAAAGGCAGGAACGGCAGGCACACGCACTTTTGCCACACTACGGAACCAAGCTAGCAGGCGCTCGTGGAAGCTTTCGGAGAAGAAGATCAGTGTGCTGACCATCATAATGTAAGGGAACATTCCTATCTGGAACAGCACCGCCGTAAGCACATGGAACACCACCACTGTGAGGTAAGCCAGCCCCCTGCTCCTGCACCAGCTCAGGAAAAACGGAATGGTGAGGTCGTAGAAAGCGCCAAACCAGCAGAAAACAAACGCTACCCATACTTCATCGAGCAGCGGGCCGATGAGCGGCAGGTGCGTGTGAGCCGGCAGCCAGTAGCGCAGCGGCATCGCCTCCAGCAGCCAGTCGGGGTTTAGCTTGGCTATGCCGGCATAGAAGTACACCAGCCCCAGCTGCAGCTTAAAAATCAGCACAGCCCAGCGCGGCACATGGCTTACCCAGCTTTTGGGCTCACGCAGCACGTCCAGCGAAAAGTGCTGGTGCGCCGGCACCAGCACCAGCAGTAGCGCCACCACGCTCACAAAGTAATAGTGGTTAAGGTAGTTGGTTTTGTCGATGAGTTCGACGTAGGTAAAGCTGAGGAAGAACAGCAGCGCCGACAGGCGGTAAAACAGCCCAACCATTATCCCCAGCGCGGCCACCGCCATCACGGAAAAAAGGGCATACATGCCTGTCTCGCCCAAAGGCTGCACCCACTCAAAGCCATAGTAAGGAAAGTATACCTTCGGCTGCACATACAGCTCCGTCACCCAGCCTTTGCCCATAAAACGCAGGATACTGGCCAGCATCATTCCGCCGAAAATAACGCGGAACACCGCCAGCGGTGCTGCGGAAACAGGTGCGGTGAGGTATGGCTTTAGCTTGTGAAGCATTGCGGTGCTTTAAACTTTTGGACTACTTTATAAAAGCAGTTTTACCTATAATTCAGGCTTTACATATGTACTGGATCTCTCCTACCGTCGTGATGACAATTCCCTAATCGCCGTCGCTGTCGGTGTAGTTGATGGTAACACCCAGCGCGGAAGGCATGTCTGCTTTTGTCAGCACAATCAGCTTCTGCAGCTCGTCGTAAACCTTTGTCACAGCCTGTGGCTGGGTAGTAACAGCTTCTGACAGTGGCCCCTGTACGGCATCTACGGCAGCGAGGGCAGCATTAAATTGTGCCTCAATGGCGTCAGACAGCTTTCCATTTCCGTAAGGTGCGTCCACGTGGTCCAGGTAATCGTCCAGGCCTGGTCCGTTGGTGCCGCTTGTTGTCATCCCCATAAAGGCAGCCTTTTCGGCGCGAATAGCCTGCTTCAGCAACTCCAGCGAGGTCTGGCTGTAATAGGCCTCCACCTTTTCCGGCAGTGCACTGCCCGCTGTAAACCTGCCGCTCGGGAAGCCCACTTTGGCGCGCTTGGTCAGGTCTATATCAAAGTTTAGCTGATTCACGAGGTTGCCCACCGCACTGCCCACGGCCGTGCCTGGTGCATTTTTAAAGGTAGCCGCATAGTTGCCGCTGGTCCAGCCGTTATAAACGGCAGTGGCATGCTGATTCACGAGGCTGCTCAAATCCTGCAGGTACTTTTTGCGGTTTGCAGCACTGGTGCCAGTAGTATATTGGTCTACAACGGCTGCCTCTGTGCCGGATCCATAGAGGAGGTAATCCAGTGCCGGGAACCCTTTGGCATCCAGGTTATCAGCGGCTTGCAGATCATAAGTACCTGCCGTGATGTTACTTTCTATCTCAGCGGTGGAGGTAGGGTAAATGTTGAGGTTGTTGCGCAGCAACTGTTCCTCTGCAGGGCCGAACTCATACATGCTCACATCCTGCCAGGCTTTGTATGCCTCCTGGTAAGCAGTGCGGGCAGTTGCCAGTGTAGTCGCAGCAGGTGCCGCCACAAAAGCGCTGATGGCGGTGTTCATGGCTTCTGTTTTGTTTTTGAATACTGTGTAACCGGGTACAATCAGGTTGTCGGCATAGTTGGCCACCATCGCCTGGCGGTCGTATTCTGTTTTCGGGTCACCTCCATCTTTGTCGGAGCCACAGCTGCTCAGTACAGCAAGGCAGGCAAGAGCCATTACAGTATATTTCTTAAACACTATCATGTGGTATACTTTAAAACGCGAAAGGCAGCAGCTGTGGATTGGCATTTCCGCAGCTGCTGCACTTTCAAAAACTAACAATAATACTTTAGGGTGCTATAGCTGCCCTTTGATGTTATCCATGCCATAAGCTGTGCTCAGGATATTGATGGCGGTGTTAATGTCGTCAGCAGTTGTATCGTACAGGCTCGTGCCAATGGCGCTAAGTACCTCATCATACTTTGCCTTTGACAGCTTGCTGTCAGACTTGTACTGCAGGCCCATCACGAAACCAATGGCTTCAGACAAATAGTGACTTTTCTTGGCTTGGTCAGCAATGTTGGTTTTGGCTGCATTCAGCTCATGAATGGCAGAGGCAGCTACTAAACGCTCCCACTCGTTGCGGATAGTGGCGGCGGCTTCGTCTTTACCCTTCATATCTTTGGCAGAGATGGCAGCGCGTCCTTTCAAAAAGGCATCCATCATGGCTTTATTGCTACCCAAGGCTGCGTTTACCTGATTGCTGTAGTTCGCCCAGTACTTTAGGCCTGTGGTATTTGTCGGGAAATCAACAGGAGCTCCGAAGTAGCCGAAAGCCTCATCCCAGTGGTGCTCCATTCTAGTGCCTTCACCTGGCGTTACAGTGGTATTATCTACAGAAGCTCCTATTTTTTCCTCAGTTAGGTAGCCTTCCACTGCCTGGTTAAAGAATACAGCGCTCATCAGACCTTTCTGAATCACCTGGGCATACTCCACTCCGTTTCCATTTACCAAGTAGCTTTTACTTCCATCTGCTGTACTAAGCAAACCTGGGAGACCTTCAACAGCTGGAACACCTGAAGAAAGACTAGCAGCAGCTACGTCTTCGAAAAAACCTTCGAACACAGGCTGAGCTGTCAGGATAGTTTTATTTTTGAGCTGCTTACTTGTGGCTGCGTTCAGGCTGGCGTCAGAAAAGGCGTTGTTGGTGTTCGCATACATGTCCTTCATCTTCTGAGCATCTAATCGTGCACCAGTATGACCTGTCTTAATATAGACATCCAGTTCATCCAGCATTTGCATGCGCTGCGTCTGGCCGGTGTAGCTAACATTCTCGAAGTTGTAAGTTTCCGGTACATTATAAGAAGGACTACCCTCCTTTTCATCTTCGCAGGAAGAGAAAACCACACAAGCCGCTACTGCAAGCGTAAAGGTTCTGAGCTTAGAATTGCTAAACATGGATATCATTTTTATACTTAGTTTTTATTTAGACTTATTATAAATAGATGTGCAAAGCTAACTTGAAGAGGTATATAAGGCAAGCCTTATTTAAAATAATTTTAAATAAGGTGGAACTAAATTTAATCAGGATAAACCAAGGTCCGCGGAGAAGGAAAGAAACATTTTATCTGCTTTAAAAATTAGTCTTCTGATTATCTATGCATAACACAAACATTGATATCAGGAGACCTAAAACTGATGAGGAAAAGCTGTAAACCTCCATTTGATAAGCCAGCGTGAGCGAGGGTAAAAGACAACCTAGTTTACATTTTTCCTTATATTTGGTAAAATTCATATAAAAATTTAAGCACTATGAAAAACGTAAAATTGTTTGCATTCCTCTTCTTGTTCATGGTACCATTCCTGTATTCCTGCGAAGAGGGTACAGATGTAGTAGAGTCAGGCACTTACCAGGGCACTGTGGATGAGGTAGAGCCAGAGAAAACTGAGATATATGTAAAAACAGCGGATGACCAGCGCCTGGAGCTGTATTTTAATGAAAACACCACGCTAACCAGAAACGGAGAAACAGTAGCATTCGACCAGTTGCAGGAAGGCCAGCAGGTTGAGGTTGAAGTGGAAAAGGTAGGGCAAAGACTAGAGCCAATAGCTGTTAGAATCCTCGAGTAGCATGTTTGAAACCACCTTCTGGCGAACGGAGTTGTGGCATCCGCTTACCCTGCATTTCCCCATTTCCCTTCTGCTGTTGGCAACAATCACCAAACTGATGGCCCTCTTCCTGCGGGAAGGTCAGGCACATTTCTGGCAAAGATCAGGTGCTTATTTGCTTTATGCCGGCTGCCTAATGGCTTGGCTGAGCATCTATACCGGTGATATGGCCGATGGGATTGTAGCACGGAAGTTGTGTGACCCAACCATATTGAAGGACCATGAGATAGCAGCCTATAACCTCGCTTACCTCTTTTCCGCTGCCACTGCGCTGGATTTGAGCCTGCGCTTTAACCTGGTCAGGCTAAAGACAAAGTGGCTGCAGGCAGTAGTGGTACTTTTGATGGTAGTGGGCTCTGGTTTCCTGATTTACACCAGCCATCTGGGGGCTTCTGTTGTGTATAATCAGGCCGGTGGTGTACTTGTTCCTACCAGTGATTGCGCTGGTTTTTAAGCCAGAAGTAAAGGTGTACTTCTATAAAACATGTAAGCCCCTGCTGTTCAGCAGGGGCTTACATGTTTTATAGAAGTACTGCCACATGTGCCTCTGACAAACACAGGAGAGACTAAAAAATTAACCACTGTGGTTTTGTTATCATCAGATGTTAAATTTATAGAGTCTGTAGCAGCTTATTCACCGGCAGTTTTCTGATGGCAGCAGCTTTATACAACTCGCACAGCAAAAATTGTGTAGAAAAATGGTAGTTAACTGTCTTCATCCTTGGCATCGGCTTCCTTCAACCAGCCTAAGCAAGGCTTTTGAATCAAAGTAAAGGTTGATTGTCCTTTAACAGTGCTTAGTTACATAGCCGCCTTGAGCGACTGAACCTTCATGCATGGAACAGATTCTCGTTTTCCTGACACTTGGAATTGCACTGGCACTTTTTGTCTGGGAGAAGCTGCGCTATGATATTGTAGCGCTTCTTGCCTTGTTCGTACTGGTTATTGCTGGCATTATACCGGCTGAGGATGCATTTACAGGTTTCAGTCACCCCGCCGTAATCACCGTTGCTGCAGTGCTTGTTATCAGCCAAGCATTGCAGCACTCGGGGCTTATTGATGTGGTCGGTCGCCTGCTGGCCAAACTCGGCACAAATCTCATGCTTCAAATTGTGGTTCTGTCTTTTATCGTTGCCATTGCCTCTGCTTTCATGAACAACATCGGCGCCCTTGCTATTCTCATGCCGGTAGCCCTGCACATGGCCAGAAAGAACGGAAACCCACCCTCATTCATCTTAATGCCTATTGCCTTTGCCTCTATACTGGGTGGCATGATAACGCTCATCGGAACTCCCCCCAATATCATTATCGCCACCTTCCGAGCTGACGTTGCCGGAGAGCGTTTCGGCATGTTTGACTTTGCCCCGGTTGGAATATCACTAGCCCTGGTGGGGCTCGCATTTATCACGCTGCTGGGCTGGAAGTTGCTGCCCCAACGGAAAACGCAGACGTCGGCCAATCTGTTTCATATAGAGAACTATATCACAGAAGTTAGGGTAACAGAAGAATCCCGGCTCAACGGCAGAACGATTGCTGAAATGAACAAGGTGGCAGATACAGAAATACTGGCTTTGGGCCTCATCAGAAAGGGTGTAAGAATACATGCCCCATCTCCTTCCGAGGAAATAAAACCCAACGACATCCTGATTTTGGAGGCAGACACGGACGATTTGATGGTGTTTATAGACAATACGGGGGCCAGGCTTACCGGGGGAAAGCCGATTCGGGAAGAAGCCAAAGGATCAGATGAAATCCACACAGCGGAAGCCATTGTGATGGCTGATTCTCCGCTTATAGGCCAGACCGCCGCCAGCCTCAACATGCGCAACCGATACAGGATAAATCTTTTGGCCGTTGCAAGGCGTGAGAAACAATTCTGGCAGCGCATCGGCAAAACCCATTTCAAAATAGGCGATGTGCTGCTGCTTCAGGGAAGAACCGTTAACATTAACGATGCCATCACCGCCATGCAGTGCCTTCCGCTTGCTCAAAGAGGTCTGACGATAGGCAAGCCCCGGAATATTCTGTTCGCGCTTAGTATTTTCGTGGTTGCCATTTCAACGGTGGTGCTTGGGGTGCTACCGGTCCAGATTGCCTTCACTATTGCAGCCATTGCCATGGTACTGTCAGGCATACTCCCTTTAGGGGAAATGTACACCAGCATAGACTGGCCAGTGATTGTTTTGCTCGCTGCCATGATACCGGTAGGCGTAGCTTTTGAGACAAGCGGAAGTGCCGACATGGTTACTAACCAGATACTGAGCATGGGCGACCGCCACCCCACCTGGTTGCTGCTGGGCATTATGATGATTATCACCATCATGCTGTCTAACGTGATCAACAACGCCGCTACCGTTGTGCTAATGGCTCCCATTGGTATAAATATCGCACGTGAACTAGGCGTTTCAGCGGATCCGTTCCTGATGGCCATCGCAGTAGCCGCTTCCTGTGCCTTTCTAACTCCCATTGGGCACCAGTCCAACACGCTGGTTATGGGGCCAGGAGGATACAAGTTCAGTGATTACTGGAAAATGGGCTTACCTGTGACAATTGCAATGGTGTTGCTGGGTGTGCCGCTCATTATGTATTTCTGGCCGCCTTGAGCCATAGTTAGGTTACCTCGTGCAATGCTGCTCAATTTGCCGTAACAACTCCTAATCCAGCAACCAATGGACACCCTTACCCATAGCTTCTGGCTCAGCGCTCCGCAGGCGAGAGGCATTTTTCCTTTGAACGTTATTGGGGCGGGTCTCTGAGAATATCCGGGAGAAATGTAAGCTTTGCAATTATGGAAGCATATTTACAAAGCCGTCATCCATGTGATCAGTATAGTCTAAGCATTCGCCATCGCCCTGTCCAAATGCACATACCCACCATCTATATGTATCAGTTGGCCGGTGGTATGGCTTGAGCGCTCCGACAGCAGGAAGGCGGTGGTGTTGGCGATTTCCTCTGGGGTGGTCATTCGCTGTTCCAGCGGAATCCGGCTTGTGATTTCTTTTAGCTTCTCCTCCGGATTGGGCAGCGTCTTTATCCATTTGTCGTAGGCAGGCGTCCAGCTTTCGGCCACGATGATGGCGTTCACCCGGATGCTGTACTTGGCCAGTTCTACAGCCCACTCCCGGGTGAGGGCATTGCGCCCGCCGTTTGCCGCTGCGTAGGCAGAAGTGCCTCCCTGTCCGGTCTCGGCCGTTTTGGAGCTGATGTTCACGATAGCGCCTCTGGACTTCTTTAGTTCGGGCAGGGCGTAGTGGGCCAGCAGGTAGTAGTGCGTCAGGTTGTTGTGCAGCGAGGCCATAAACTTCTCGTAACTGCCATTCTCCAGCCCCACGCCATCATTAAAGCCAGCGTTATTCACCAACCCTTCTATCCTGCCGAACTGTTCCAGGGTCATCTTCACCGCCTTCTCGCACTCTTCCGGCCGCGAAAGCTCAGCGACAACCTGAAAGGCCTTTCCTCCCTTTTCTTCTATTTCGGCTACCGCACTTTTATTGTCCTGCTCGTCTCTACCTATTACTACTGGTATAGCTCCCTCTGCTGCCAACACACTCACAACGCCGTTGCCAATGCCTTTTGCTCCCCCCGATACTATAATTACTTTGTCTTTCAGTTCTAAGTTCATACTATTGATTTCTGTTAAGAAAGCCTATAAAACCGACTGGCGTTGCCGCCGAAAAACGCTGCCTGCTCTGACTGGCTGAAGGAGGAGAAATATTCTTCTACTATGCCCAGCACCTCGGCATAGCTTGCCGCCACGAGGCAGACTGGCCAGTCAGAGCCGTACATGATTCTGTTTGTTCCAAATGCCTCCACTACCACATCCAGGTAGGGCCTGAAACCTTCTTTCTTCCAGTTCTGCCAATCCGCTTCCGTTACCATACCAGATAGTTTGCAGTGCACGTTCACGTGTTCCGCTATTGCCCTGATGTCCTTTGCCCAGGTCTCTATTTCCTGCGCTTTGATATTGGGCTTTGCCAGGTGGTCTATCACGAAAGGCTGATCAGGGAAGCCTGCTGCCAACTCTTTTGCAAACCGGAGCTGGTCCGGGTAAATGAGGATGTCATACGTAAAGCCAAACCTGCTTAGCTGGCTGATACCTCTCTTGAAAGCGGGATGCAGCATCAGTGCCCTGTCCGGCTCCCCCTGCAGCACGTGCCGGAACCCTTTCATCTTCTCAAAACGGGCATAATGCGTAAGATGCTCCTGAATGTCCGCTGCCTTTAAGTCAATCCAACCCACCACGCCTTTTATGAAATCATAGGTGTCTGCATAGCCCAGCAGGAACTCATTCTCCGCCTCCGACTGGTCCGCCTGCACGGCTACGCATCCATCGAACCCGTGCTGCTGCAAAACAGGCTGCAGGTCCTCCGGTGTAAAGTCGCGGCGGATGCTGGCCATGTCACCTGTAATCCAGCTGTTCCTGACCGGGTCAAATTTCCAGAAATGCTGGTGGGCGTCAATCCTTGGCATAGGCCTTTACCTGCTGCTTTGAAGTTCCGAGTCCGTCTATTCCCAACTCCACCACGTCCCCCGGCTTCAGGTAAATTGGCGGGTTGAAGCCCAGGCCCACGCCGGCTGGTGTTCCGGTTGAAACCACGTCGCCCGGGAGCAGCGTCATGAACTGGCTCAGGTACGATACCAGTTGCGGAATCCGGAAAATGAAGTTGGCGGTGGTGCCGTCCTGCATCGTTTCGCCGTTTACCTTCAGCCACAGGCGCAGGTTGTCTACATCCCCCACCTCGTCTTTGGTAGCCAGGAAGGGACCGATGGGTGCGAAGGTGTCGCAGCCTTTGCCTTTGTCCCAGGTGCCGCCGCGCTCCAGCTGGAACGCCCGCTCCGACACATCGTTGTGCAGGCAGTAGCCTGCCACATAATCCAAAGCTTCGCCTTCGTCTACATAGCTGGCCTTCCTGCCCATTACAAACGCCAGCTCTACCTCCCAGTCTGTTTTCTCTGAGTTCTTCGGAATAATGATGTCATCGTTAGGCCCCACCACCGCCGTCGTGGACTTCATGAAAAGAATCGGCTCTTCCGGTATTTTTGCTCCTGTCTCTTTAGCATGGTCGGCATAGTTCAGGCCGATGCAGACAATCTTGGACGGGCGCGCAACAGGACTGCCCAGGCGGCTGTTTTCCGGGATGCGCTCCAGCTTCCCTTTATTGGCTTCCACAAATTGCTGCAGGCGAGTGAGTCCGTCTGTCTCAAAAAACTGCTCATTATAGTCTTCTCCAAAAGCAGAGGTGTCATAATAAGTATCGTCCAGTATAACACCGGTTCTCTCCTTGTTCGGTTCTCCGTATCGTATCAGTTTCATGTTCTATTTTTTTAGCTCTTCAAGGATGAAGGGCTCGTTTTATAAGTAGTCTTTACAGGTTGTTCCTCATGCTGAAAACCTTCCCCCTGCCCCTCCAAGCAGGGGAACTCTTAATCTTGCAGGGATTCCCCCCGGAGGGGCAGGGATGGGTTTTATTTCCACAGCATTTATGATGCTTTCTCTTATTCTCCTCAGCTGTTCAGTTTAACAAAGCCTCCGTCGATGGGATAGTCGGTGCCGGTAATGAAGGAGGCTTCGTCGGAGCAGAGGTAGAGAATAAGGTTCGCTATTTCCTCTGGCTCTGCCATCCTGCCGATGGGCTGCGTTTTCGACAGCTTTTGGAACACTTCCTCTTCTTGCCCGGGATAATTTTTAGCCAAGAAGCCATCCACGAAAGGCGTGTGCACCCGGGCCGGTGAGATGCTGTTGCAGCGGATATTGTCCTGCAGGTAGTCTTTGGCAACGGACAGTGTCATGGCATGCACGGCACCCTTGCTCGTGGAGTAAGCGAAGCGGTCGTTAAGACCAACAAGAGCTGCAACAGAGCCTAAATTCAGGATAACGCCGCCCCCGTTGGCCTTCATCAAAGGTATGGCAGCAAAAAGGCAGTTGTAGACGCCTTTCACGTTCACCTGGAACACGCGGTCAAAATCCTCCTCTGAGGTGGTGTCGGCTCTGCCGATGTTGGATATGCCGGCGTTGTTGACCAGTATATCCAGCTTCCCAATACCCTGAAACACCTGCACCACTTCCTGCTGTTTTGTGACATCGCAGATGTGAAAAGAAGCGTTACCTCCTGCAGCCTTTATCTCCTCAACCGTTTTCCCCGCATTCTCCGTGCTAACATCCAGCACATGCACCGTGGCTCCCTGCCGGGCAAAGGTCAGTGCGACAGCCTTGCCGATGCCGCTTCCGCCACCCGTAACCAGGGCAATCTTGTTATCTAACTGGAACATAAAGTTTATCTAGAATTTTAATTTCTAACCTACAGGGAAAACATCCTGTCCATCAGCACCCACTTCTCTCCTTCACCAGCACCCTGAATACCCTGCTGGTATTTCCACATCAACTGTTCCCACTCCTGCACTTTAGGGTTTGCCCTGTCCATCGCTGCTTTTCTTTCAAAGCTAAAGGAGTCGTCTGTCTCCATTATCATAAAAAGCCTGTTGTTGAACCGGTAAATGTCCATGACCTTGATTCCAGCGTCCTGAATGCTCTGCCTGATTTCCGGCCAGATGTCCTGGTGCCAGCGCTCATACTCCGCTATCAGCTTTGGGTCATCTTTCAAATCAAGCGCAAAACAATACCTGTTCATTCCTCTGTTGCTTTATAGATGATGCCGTAAACATGCTCTTAAGGTATCAAAAAAAGATTAGCAGAAAAAACTCCTTTGCCTCTCCTTCCTACTTTTCAAGGGATGATGGGTTAGTTTAACTGGCAGTGCTTCTGCATGCTTTGTGGTGCATTAAAATCAAAATGAGAAAGCAGAAATTAAATATCCCTGCTTTCCCATCATCATCACTTCACCTCATTTGTGATAATACAGTGTGTTATCTCAGCTAACTACTACCCCTATCCCACCTTCTGAAATGCGTCGGCAGGCAGTGCTTCCGCCTCTCCTCCTGCCCTGTTGACGCTGTTACGCTCCAGCTTTCCTGCAACAAGAGCGTAAAAAGCCACCACCACAAAGCACACAAAAGGAACGTAAAAAGCCAGGCTGATATCCTGTGTCAGGTCAGAGATGTAGCCCTGCAGGGAGGTGAGCACGGCACCTCCCAAAATAGCCATTATAAGGCCCGAACCTCCTATTTTGGTATCATCTCCTAACCCTTTGATGCCCATAGCATAGATGGTGGGGAACATCAGCGACATAAAGCCGGATATGGCAACCAGGGCATACACCCCCACCAGTCCGCTGCCATAAATAACAACAAGTGTGCAAACGGCAGCTGCCACGGCACTCAGCAATAGCAGGATCCTTGGGCTTACATACCGCATGAGCGCCGTAAAGATGAAGCGGGAAACCATGAACAGAATCAGGGCAGCCATATAGTAACTGGAAGCCCCGTCTTCGTTGAGCTGGATTTCCTGCATCACATAGCGGATGGTATAAGACCAGATACCAATCTGGGCGCCCACGTAAAAAAACTGCGCCACCACCGCCCACATATAATGCGGTGTTTTCACCAGTCTCTTGAAGGTTGGGAGCAGGTCCAGCTTTCCACCTGCATCGGAGGCCTTGGGCATGTTGGTGAATTTAACCGCCAGCCAGACCATCACCAGAAACAAGGCAGCTCCCACATAGGGTCCCATCACAGCCGTCAGCTCCTCCGACTGTATGGCTTTAAGCTGCTCCTGACTCATAATAGCCCGCTCTTCCGCGCTGGACAGGTTCAGCTCAGAGAGGATGAAAATTTTACTTAGCAGCACTCCCGTAATAGAGCCGATGGGGTTGAAGGACTGCGCCAGGTTCAGCCGCCTTGTACCTGTGTCCTCCGGCCCCATGGCCACGATGTAGGGGTTAGCGGCCGTCTCGAGTATAGACAAGCCTCCGGCCAACACGTACAGGGCAATAAGAAAGTGCCCGTACGCCATGGTGATGCTGGCGGGGTAAAACAGCAGCGAACCTAAGATAAACAGGCCCAGCCCCACTAAGATGCCGGTTTTATAGGTGTACTTCTTGATGAGGATGGCGGCCGGCAGGGCGAGGCAGAAATAAGCCCCGTAGAAAGCCATCTGTATCCAGGAAGTCTGGAAATCAGACATGCTCATGATGCGCTTGAAGGCTGCCAGCAGCGTATCCGTCATGTTGTTGGCCAGTCCCCACAAAAAGAAAAGGCTGGTGATGAGGATAAAAGGCCAGGTGTTACCAGAGCGTAGTAGGGAAAGTCTTTTTGTGGCTGTTGTCATCGTCCTTGCTATGATGTATCTTTTTAAGCTGCCCCGGGTGAGACTCCTCCGGAACTGGCAGAGCAGGCACTCTACCGTTCATGCTGATTTTTTCTTCAACAGGTTTGCCAGGGGAATCTGCTGTGACACTATAGCGGGAATCCCTGATGACCTAAAACAGCTAAAATGACACTCCCAGTAAGCCCTCACTCATTTTAGCCTCCCTAAATATAAGGTTTATTCAGGAAAATTCTAACTTAGCGAAAAGACATAAGCATCCGCACAAAGAGAAGCAGTTTTTCGGCCATAAGCACGGGGCTGGATATCACGCCACCTCTTATGGAAAAACAACATGCTTTTGTTTCCAGACCTTACCATTATTTAAACCTGTATGAAAAAGCAATACGCCTTCTTATCACTCACCCTGCTACTGAACCTGTTCCTGGCACAGCTGGTGCAGGCCCAAAAAACTCAGACACCTACCCTGTTGCTGCGCGTGGACGACATTGGCATGAACCACGCCGTGAACATGGGTGTGAAGCAATTAGCTGAAACAGGTGTTCCTTTTTCTGCCTCTGTTATGTTTGCCTGCCCCTGGTACCAGGAGGCCGTGGAAATACTGAAGAAGCACCCGCAGGTGGCAGTAGGCGTGCACCTGACACTGAATGCCGAATGGAAAAATTACCGCTGGGGGCCGGTAGCAGGACGCACCGCTGTGCCCAGCATTGTAGACAGCCTCGGCTACTTTCTTCCGTCCATTGAAGCTTTTCTGAAGAGTGACTATAAACTGGCTGATGTAGAGAAAGAGCTGACCGCCCAGATAGAAAGAGCACTGAACTCAGGACTGAAAATAAGCTATGTGGACCCGCACATGGGTATGGCCCTGGCTACTCCCGAGCTGCGCGCGCTCACTGAGCGGCTGGCCAAAAAGTACAATCTGGGTATATCAAACTACTTCGGCGAGACCTACAAGAGCATGTGGCCGGTAGCAGTAGAGACCAAGGCAAAGGAGTTTATGGATTTTGCCAATGCCCTGAAGCCGGGTAGTCTGAATGTGGTGGAACTGCATGTGGCGCAAAGTGCACCTGAAATGGATGTGCTGGTGGATATGAACAGTAACTTGATGAACACAGACGATGGCAAGCCCAAGGCCAGTCAGCACCGCCAGACAGAGTTGAACATGCTTGTATCGCCAGAATTCCTGAAGCTGGTAGACAAGAAGTTCAAGCTCATTACCTATGCGGATTTAGTAAAGACAAGAGGCCTCAGCAGCATGAAGTCACCAGTACCACAGTACGAGAGGAAGTAAAATGAGACACCTTAAAGTTGCAGTTGCGCAGTTTGAGCCAAAGGACGGCGACAAAGCCTATAATCTTTCTGTTATTGAAGAGTTAACAGCCAGAGCAAAAGCCCGTGGCGCTGAAGTCATCTCCTTCCATGAAATGTGTATTACGGCTTATACCTTTCTAAAAGACCTGACACGGGAGGAAATGCTGGAACTGGCCGAGAAAGTACCGGACGGGGAAAGCGTACAGCAACTCACCCGGCTATCGGAAAAGTATGACATCCCTATTTTAGCAGGTTTGCTTGAAGTAGAGGAGGACAAGCTATACAACACCTATGTGTGCGTAGACAAGAGCGGCCTGATAGCAAAATACCGCAAGATTCACCCGTTCATCAGCAAATACCTGGAGCCGGGCTCAGAGTATGTGGTCTTTGACCTGAAAGGCTGGAAGTGCGGTATCCTGATTTGCTACGACAACAATGTGATAGAAAACGTGCGAGCTACTTCGCTGCTCGGAGCAGAGGTTATTTTCGCACCGCACGTCACTATGTGCACCCCTTCCTCCATGCCGGGCCGTGGCTATGTGGCAGATGAACTCTGGCAGGCAAGGCATACAGACCCGGTGCCCCTGCGGCTGGAGTTCGACGGCCCCAAAGGATTACGCTGGCTTATGCGCTGGCTGCCCGCCCGGGCCTACGACAGCGCCGTGTACTATGTGTTCACCAACCCCATCGGGTATGATGGTGAGCACCTCAAAAACGGAAATTCCCTCATCCTGGACCCTTATGGCGAGGTGCTGACAGAAATAAAAAGCTTTGAAGATGAGATTGCCGTCGCCACGCTGACGGATGACAAGTTGGAGCTTGCCGGGGGCCATCGCTATAAGAAAGCGCGAAAGCCCGATCTCTATAAAGACATCATCGGGGCAGAACATCGCTCTGAGACAAAACCTGTCTGGCTGACAAGGAATGCCCCTGCGCCTGATGACAGATAGTTACATAGCAGGCTTCTCCGGAATTTTTGCCGCACAAAAGGATATCCTTCCCTGGCTCATACCTCAAAGCCTTCCAGGCATGATAGAGGAAATGATGGACCAACTGGATAGTGGCTATACCGTGAAAGATGGTGTAGCCATTCACAAAACGGCCACCGTAGAAAGAGGCGTTGTACTGAAGGCGCCTGTTATCATTTCAGAGAACTGCTTTATTGGTGCAAACGCCTATCTGCGCGGTGGCGTGTACCTGGGCAAAGGTGCAACAATAGGAACCAGTTGTGAGGTCAAGACGAGTATCATTTTACATGGCAGTGCTGTCGCGCATTTCAATTTTATAGGCGACAGCATCATCGGCAGCAATGTTAATTTTGAGGCTGGCTCCATCGTGGCGAATCATTATAACGAAAGAAAAGACAACCGAATCTGGGTAGTGCTAAGCGGTGAAGTCATCAACACTGAGGTAACGAAGTTTGGCGCCTTAATAGGAGATAACTGCAAAATAGGAGCAAATGCGGTGCTGTCGCCGGGTACCGTTTTACCTCCAGGCACCATTGTAAAGCGCCTGGAACTGGTAGAGCAGGTTGTTTCCTAACGAATTAACAAAGGCTCATAGCCCCTTTTCTCAAACAGAATACTATCCTTACTCCACATTGCCGGGTGCTCAGGCAAACAGCTTCTTGGCAAAACTTTGTTCTGCTGTTCTCTGCCCTCCTTCCTTCTGCAAGCACAATTCCAGCGAGGCTGCTCCTCCTGCACAAGTATTGAACATACACCTCAATTAAAAAATGCTAATATTTGATAATAGTATATATATTGCCTATAAAATATATGCGTCATATTATCCTATGAAACAACACTTCTTTCTTCTACTCTTACTACTTCTGCTATCAACATTATCTTTCGCCCAAATAAACTACAAAGAAGGCTTTGTGGTCACCGCTAATGGAGACACCTTACGTGGTTTCATAGACTACAGAGAATGGGACTTAACACCCGGCGAAGTGTCCTTCCGGACCTCTGCCACTAGTGGTACCGCACAGGTATTTAACCCTAGCAACACCAGGTATTTCGAAATAACCGGAATGGAAGCGTACCGCAGCTATGAAGGCCCTATTTCTATGGACAAAGTAAATAAGGACGACCTTACGTACGGCAAGGCTGACACGATTACCCTCATTAGCAGGGTGTTCCTTGAAAAACGACAGGATGGTCCTAATGTGGCCCTCTACTCCTACAAAGACAGTGTCAAAGAAAGGTTCTTCATTTTAGAGAAAGGAGAAAGCAGGCCACGGGAACTAAGTTACAAGCGGTACCTGCTTGCCACAAACAACGCAAAAGTTGTGGAGCAGCGTTATTATGTAGGCCAGTTACTGAACGTGGCAAGGCAGCAGGGCACACTAACCGACAAGCTTCAGCAGGAGATCGAAGCAACCGGCTATAAGGAGCAAGACCTCCTTCGGGTAATAAGTAAACTCAATGGCCTTAGTAATGAAGAAATTGAGCTGGACAGGAAGAGTAGAATCGGTACCGCGTATTTTGCTGGACTTGCACTAAGTAGAGGCACAATAAAGACATATGGCGCTGATCACTTTGCTGATGCAGATGAGAACCCTGCTTCGTACATGCCACGATTAGCTTTTGGCTTGGATGTTTTTCTAAACAAAAATGTGCAAAAAACTTTTCTGAGGTTAGAGGCAGGACTAACGAACGCCAGTTACAGTCTAATGAAAAGAGAGCAGACTGGAAACACTAGTTACCATGAGCTTTCTTACGAAGTTACACAGCAAACACTTTCCCTCTCTCCCCAAATTATCTACAGCCTTTACAATAAAGAAAACTTAAAGGTGCATGCAGGCGGCGGCTTAGCCTTCAATTATTCTAACTACTCCAGGAACAGATATCGGAACCAGTACTTTAGCCCAACTTATAATTATCAACGGCCGCCAACTGAAAAGGACAGTTATAATGCATTACTTTCTTTTTGGGGTACCTATACAATTAGAGCGGGAGTTATTGTGAACAAAAAATATGAGATTTCTGCCATGTACCTGGCACCCGGTACCATAACGAAATATGTCAGCAGAGAGGTAAAAACCGGTTCTATGAATCTAGGCATTTACTACCTATTCAGAGATAGATAGAATTATAGGAAAGCTGTAAGCCCATGCCTGTTTCTGGCATTGTGATACCCTGCAGCAAACAGGCACTATATAACAGGAAAGGCTGGTACCACTATCTGCGTTACCAGCCTTTCTTTTTCTGAAAGTAGTAGTGAAGCACTACACCTTAATGTACACCTTCTGCTTGTCCATCCAGTACCCGATGCACCACAGCAGGAGCATATAGGAAACAGCAAACAGCAGGGACGCATTGTTATCTGATAGCCACGTCAGGTACAGGTTTTGATAGATCCACCCGTTCAGGCTTTGGCCGCCTACCCTGGTAAGGCTCATCAACTTGATAATGACACCCGACAGGATGTAAATGAACAGCGGGTTCCGGCCAAACACTTCAAAGAAATAGGTCCATCCCTTGTAACCGGCCACTTCAATCACCAGCATGAGCACAGCCAGTATGAGCAGGTCCAGGCCAACGGTATACACCACATATGAGCTTGTCCAGATAGGTTTGTTGATGGGAAAGAAAATATCCCACACAAGCGCCACCACAATAAAAGCCGCTGCCCATAAGGCCAGTTTGAACACTGTGCCCATGTTGTTACCGTTCCGCTGTATGTACAGGCCAGCCAGAAAACCAGCAATCACGTTCACTACGGCTGGCAACGTACTCAGCAGCCCCTCCGGATCGAAAGGTATACCATATCCTTTGTACAGGTTTTCGGCACGTAGAAGCAGCAGATCAAATTTCAGGGCAGCATTTCCCTCCAGACTGTACGGGTCAGGCTGGTCACCGAAGAAGTACATGATGGCCCAGTAAGAGAGTAAAGCGACAAGGCTGAAAAAGATGGCTCCTTTTACTTTCAGGTAATGCACCACCAGCGCTGCAATGCCATAGCACAGGGCAATGCGTTGCAGGACACCCATTATCCGGATGCTGGAGAAGTCAATGAGTGCCAGCTCGCCGGCAGCATTGCGTGTAACAAAAGGGAAAGTGTTCAGCAGGAGGCCCAGCAGGAAAATCAGGACAGTCCTTTTGAAAACTTTTTTCAGGAAAACTTTGTCGTCTTGCTGTTCAAATTTCCGCATGCTAAAGCTCATGGCATTGCCCACCACAAACAGGAAAGTAGGAAAAACCAGATCCGTCACCGTAAACCCGTGCCAGGCGGCATGCCGGAACGGTGCATAAATAGTCTGCCAGCTTCCGGGGGTGTTCACCACGATCATTAGCGCAATGGTCATTCCCCGCAGCACATCCAGCGAAAGGTAGCGCTGCCGTGCAGTTTCCTTTAGCAAACCATTGTCTGCAACTGGACTGGCTGTATAAAGCTTATTCATGTGTCTGACTTAGCTAGCTCCAATTTTTGTTTTTACAGCAGGAGTAAATATCTGCTGCTTCCTTCCCTAGCCCTTCCCTCCCCGGAAGGGCTATAAGTATACTTTAATTTCCCTCCCCGGAGTGATTTGGGGTGAGTTAAGCATCAATTGCTCTGGTAGAGCCGTACTTTACTTTAGACTGCCCACTTTATCTACCCTATCAAAATATTCCTTCTGCAGTTCCAGTGTCTTCGTATCAGATTTAACCGCTTTCAGCGCTTTTGTCAGTTGCTCCACTTTATTTTCTATCAGCAGCTTCCCCAGTTCTTTAGAAGCTTTTGCTCCCTCACCGGCATAATGATTGGGGTAGCTGGCATACCACCAGATGCCGGTATACAGGTTGGGAAGCGATGCCATTCGCTTCAGGTTTTCGCCGGATTCCTGCGTGGCCCGCTCCTGCTTTACCAGGTCTGGGCGCAGGTACAGCAGCGAGGATGTTTCGTTTTCGCCGCCATGCTGGTCGCCGGCAGGATCAGATTTACGTATTTTGTTCACCTTCTCTGTAAAGGCAGGCTCATTCACTGGGTCAAAAAAGTAAACGGCATAGTCCTGCCGGTCCTCCAGCTGCGACTGCACGAAGTAGCGCAGCAACTGCGGGTTTCCGCCGTGGCCGTTCACGATCACAATCTTATTGAAGCCGTTTCTGGCAATTTCCTTTACCGTTGCATCCAGCAGGTCCCACACCACCCTGCTTGGCAGCGCAAACGTTCCCGGCTGCTGCTGTGCCTCATACACCTGCCCGTAGAAGTAATCAGGAAAAACCACGGCATACTCATTCTTTGCAGCCCGCGCCGCCCACTCCCGCACGTGAATCAGGTCAGAGCCAATCGGGGCATGCATCCCGTGCTTCTCCAGGATGCCGATAGGAAGTATGCAGGTCCGGTTCGATTTCTCCAGCGCCTTTGGCCAGTCGCTGGCAGTTAGCTCATCCCAACGGAAGGGAATATCCTGTGCAAATGCAGTGGTCGAAAAAAACAAGAGTAGTAGCAGTAGTCTCATGTGGTGTTTTTATGTAAGGGTGAGAAAATTCTTTATTCAATATAGAGAAAACCCCTTTTTCCTGCTACTCTTTCCGAGCTTTTGTCTCTAAATTAGTGGAGATAACAGCAAAAGACACCGTACAAAGGCAAAAAACATAAAAGCTCGCTTATGAGACCGTACATTTTAGCAGAAACAAACTGGAGAGACATACAGCACCAGAACTTTGAGGTGGCTGTTTTACCCTGGGGCGCAACAGAGGCGCACAACTACCACCTACCTTATGCCACAGACATTATAGAAGCAGATAACATAGCGGCCGAGTCAGCCCGCAAAGCATGGGAGGCCGGTGCAAAGGTTATTGTGCTGCCCACCATTCCGTTTGGTGTCAACACCGGGCAGGCGGACATCCTGCTGGACATTAACATGAGTCCCAGCACGCAGGCTGCCGTGCTCAACGATGTGCTGGAGGTACTTAATAGGCAGGGAATACAGAAACTACTCGTGATGAACAGCCATGGCGGCAACGACTTTAAGATGATAATCCGGGAGCTGGGATTGAAGTACCCTGCCATGTTTATATCGAGCTGCAACTGGTTTCAGTCTATGAACAAGAGCGAGTTCTTCGAGAACGCCGGTGACCATGCCGATGAGATGGAAACAAGCCTGATCCTGCATCTTCGGCCCGATTTAGTACTGCCGCTGGAGGAAGCCGGCGATGGACGTGACAAGAAACCTAAAATAAAGGCCTACAGGGAAGGCTGGGCCTGGGCAGAGCGGAAATGGTCGCAGGTAACGGAGGATACCGGGGTAGGCAACCCGAAGAAAGCCACAAAAGAAAAAGGAGAAAAGTTCTTTGATGCCGTGACAGATAAAATGAGTCAGCTATTCATCGACCTCGCTAGGGCAGACCTGAACGGCCTGTATGAATAACCTGGCAGCTGACTGAGGGACCGCTAAGACTCCTCAGTCAGCTGCTGTTATACTATTATCTAAAGAGAACTTTTAATCTGCTCGATGGGAGTCTCTCCTATAAAAGAATTTACTAAACGGCCCTCCTCTGAATACACGAAAACAGAAGGCGCCTCTACTGGTCCTAACGTTTGGATAATGTCATTGATAGTGGTCTGCGCAAAATAGATGTTGCTTATACCTGCCAGTTCATACTCCTCGGCAAACTTACTTAGCTGTGGCAGCGCTGCATCTGACACAAAATACAGTATGTAACCCTTAAAAGCATCTAAATTCTCCCGTATCTCAACGGCTTCACGCTGGCAGTGGTCGCAATCGGGCTGAAAAAGCACCAGCACGGTTTTACCTTTCAAATCCTTTGCCACTACCCTGGAACCATCTAAACGGGTGAGCGGAAGCTGGGGAAGATCATTCGTCACTACTGCCGCTACAGGCCCTGCTGCTGTTGGCTCCATTGCCCTGGTTGCAGATCTACTGCCCCGGCTATCGAAGTAAAAAATGAGCGCCAGCACCAGAACCACCCCTACTATAATAATTATGCCCTTTTTCATAGTCTTTTCATGTAATGCTTACCAAGCAGCAAGTAGTGCTATAACATAATTTAAATCTGTCAGTTCAAAAAAAGCCCGCCTGATGCGTAGAAATAGCTTTCAAGTACATGATAAAGCTTTCTACCAGCCCTGCTGCAATCCGTCCTGCAGTGCGGCAGCATACTTATCTTTATCGAAAGAGTAAAGGTACGGTGCCTTGTGAGCTACACCCAGTTTTCGCTCTTCCAACCTGTTCAGTATATCATAGCCCAGCATTTTCCGCTGGAAGTTGCGGCGGTCCAGCTGCTTGTTCAAGATAGTCTCGTACAGCCTTTGCAGTTCCGGCATAGTGAACTTCTCGGGCAGCAGGTTATACCCGATAGGTTGGTCGTTGAGTTGCTTCTGCAGTATTTCCAGCGCTTTCTGCAAGATGTGGTTGTGGTCCATAACGAGTGCCGGCACATCCTGCAGGTCCCACCAGGCACAGTCCTCTGAGGTCGCATCAGGGCGGGGCACAGCTTTAGAGAAATCAACAAGGGCATAATACCCAACGGTAATAAAACGCTGCAGGAACCAGTGTCCCTCATGCGCCTCTATTCCCGAGGATACCAGCAGCTGCCTGTTTAGCTGCCTGTCGGATCGCGAGGGGCTGCCGAAGGTGTGAAACTGGCGTAGAAAGATGTTGCCAAGGCCGGTGCGGGACTGCAGCACCCGCACAGCAGCATGCTCTACCTCTTCATCTTTATACACAAAGCCTCCCGGCAACGCCCACTTGTCCGCATGCTTCATTTTCAGGAGCAAAACCTTCAACTGGTTGTCATGGAACCCAAATATTACACAGTCAACAGAGAGGCCCGGGTGAAAAAGCTCCCCTCCTTTTTTTAGTATGTTTCCTACTTCTTCTACCACTTTTTGTCTGATTTCAATTTTAAATAAGCAATAAAAGGAGAAGGAAGACAAAAAGACAGGAAAATAGTTTACATTGTGTTTCAAAGACACATAGACAGAAATCTTATGTCACTTATATCTCATATGATGCGCGAGTTCTCCAACCATCTCATAATGAAGCTGCCACTGGCCCTGCTGCTGGCGGGCATATCCTGTAACAGCAGCCAACCCACAGGCAGCACAACCACTTCTGCCACTGCTCCTGCTGCAGAGGCCAGTTACCGCGACCTGAACAAAAACGGCACCATGGATGTGTATGAGGACAGCTCCCAACCCGTAGAGGCCAGGGTAAAAGACCTGCTCGCGCAAATGACGCTGGAAGAGAAAGCCGGCATGATGTTTATTAACGGCACCTTTATCAATGAAGATGGCACCATTGAGAAGACTGCCGAAACAAAGGGTATGGCTGCCAGGCTCCCCACAGCAGGCGAATCCATCTCCGGAAAGATGATGAACCACTTCAACTTCTGGGACGCGCCTGGAACGCGGGCACTGGCTACGGGTTATAATGCCATACAGAAAGCCGCTGAAAATACCAGGCTCGGCATTCCGGTCACCATTGCCTCTGACCCGCGCAATCACTTCAGCGAAAGCATCTTTTCGATGGCTGCGGTTGGCTTTTCGCAATGGTGTGAAACACTGGGGCTGGCAGCCATCGGCGATGAGGCCCTGACAAGGCAGTTTGCTGACATTGCACGACAGGAATATGTTGCTGTGGGCTTGCGGGAGGCGCTGCACCCGCAGGT
The DNA here is from genome assembly GCF_042686245.1 of Pontibacter toksunensis. Taxonomy (NCBI): domain Bacteria; kingdom Pseudomonadati; phylum Bacteroidota; class Cytophagia; order Cytophagales; family Hymenobacteraceae; genus Pontibacter; species Pontibacter toksunensis. Next base: position 182,481 of record NZ_JBHUOX010000004.1, read on the forward strand.
TGATTTGGCAACAGAACCACGCTGGGCGCGCATCAGCGGCACCTTTGGAGAGGATGCCGAACTGACAGCCAGAATGGCTAAAGCATACATTCTGGGTTTCCAGGGGGAGGAACTGGGCCCTAACAGCGTCGCCTGTATGACAAAGCATTTTACCGGAGGTGGCCCCCAGAAAGAAGGTCTTGACCCGCACTTCGAGTTTCAGAAGGGGCAAGTATACCCGGGCAATAACTTCGATTATCACCTTATTCCTTTTGAGGCGGCGTTTGAGGCAAACACGGCTGCCATCATGCCATACTACGGTGTTCCAACAGGCCAGACTGACGAGGAAGTAGCCTTTGCTTATAACAAAGCCATTATCACAGGTTTGCTGCGCAACAAGTATAAGTTTGATGGGGTGGTGTGCACCGACTGGGGACTAATTACGGATGTAAACATGGGCGTAGCAGTTTGGCCAGCACGCGCTTGGGGAGTAGAGCACTTAAGTGAAGAAGACAGGGTAAAGAAAATCATTGATGCCGGTGTAGATCAGTTTGGCGGCGAAAGTGTGCCGGAGCTGGTGGTGAAACTGGTGAAGGACGGCAAGCTGACAGAGACCCGCATAGATGAATCTGTGAGAAGGCTACTGCGCCAGAAGTTTCAGCTGGGCCTGTTCGACAACCCTTATGTGGATGTGGAAAACGCGGTGAAGGTATTGAGCAACCCAGCCTTCAAAGCAGCCGGTGAAGCCTCACAGCGCCGTGCCATGACCTTGCTGAAAAATGACAACAACGTGCTGCCGCTCCAGCAGGGTAAGCTGAAGCTGTACGTGAAGAACGTAGACCCTAAAGTAGCTGCCCTGTATGGCACTGTGGTAGAAAATCCGAAAGAGGCAGATATGGCCATTATCCGCCTGAAAACACCGTGGTACCCGGTAGAGACAAAGAATCCGTTTGCTCAAAGCTTCCACCACGGAGACCTTGACTTCAAAGGCAAAGAGAAAGAAGAAATACTGCAACTCCTTAAAACAGTACCCACCATCGTGGACATCAACCTGGATCGCCCTGCCGTAATCCCGGAAATCAGCCAAAACGCAAAAGGCCTGTTTGCAGATTTCGGAGCCAGTGATGCAGCGGTGCTGGATGTGATTTTTGGCAAGGCTAAACCGGAGGGAAACCTGCCGTTCGAGCTGCCGTCGTCCATGGAGGCCGTGCGCAACCAGAAAGAGGACCTGCCCTACGACTCAAAAGACCCGCTGTATAAGTTCGGGTTTGGGTTGAGGTACGAGTAATTTTATTTACCGACCTTAGCAAAAGCTTTTTCCTCCAAAAAGGAGACGACACATAACTAAGGAGACGACACATAACTTAAGACTGGCAGATGTCAGGTTATGTAACAGGAACTGTAAAAAGGATAGACACATGCAAAAGATAGTATCAACACTTTTAGTGCTGCTAGGTGTATGGGTGGGAACTGTGTCTGTTGCCACAGCGCAGGCAAAAACCGGTAAGCCCCGCACAATTGTCACCACGGATGGCGAAGTAGACGATGTAGACTCTTTTATCAGGCTCCTGCTGTACTCCAGTGAATTTGACATTGTAGGGCTGGTGTACAGCAGTTCGCAGTGGCATTATGCCGGCGACGGGAAAGGGACGTTGTATACCTCCGAAATGCAGAACACAGCAGAGCGGTACGGAGAGCGGAAGGACCTTCGCTGGCCCGGCACCACCTGGATGCAACACCACATTAACCAGTATGGGAAGGTTTACAATAACCTGAAGCAACATGCCGCAGGTTATCCTACTCCTGACTATCTCCTGAGCCTTGTTAAAACAGGCAATATTGAATTTGAGGGCGAAATGGAGAAGAACACGGAGGGTTCAAACTTTATCAAGCAGATCCTGCTCGATGATAATCCGAGCCCGGTGTACCTGCAGATATGGGGAGGCACCAACACCGTGGCCCGTGCCCTTAAATCTATAGAGGAAGAATACAAGGGCACGGCAAAGTGGGAAGATGTGTACAAAAAGGTATCAGAGAAGGCTGTCATCTACGCTGTACTTGACCAGGACGCAACCTACCAGAAGTACATAGCACCTAACTGGCCACAGGTAAAGGTGCTGTATAACTCAGACCAGTTCTGGAGCTTTGCTTACCCCTGGCCACAGGTGGTGCCGAAAGAGTTACAGCCTTACCTCGGCGGCAAGTGGTTTAAAGAGAACATCAAGTATAACCATGGACCCTTGCTGGCAGGGTACTACCTCTGGGGCGACGGAACGCAAATAGAGAATGATCCGGAACACGACCACGGAAGCATGGAAAAGACGCTCAGTTCCGGCCGCAATCAGTACGATTTTATTTCGGAAGGAGACTCCCCTGCTTTCTTTTACCTGGTGGATGTTGGCTTACGAAGCATGGAGGATGCCTCCTTCGGTGGTTGGGGAGGGCGCATGGTGCAGTCCGACAAGAATCCATACCGCTGGGAAGACGGGAAGCACGTGACCGACTATAACTACTACACGAATAAAGCCGATGCTACTTTTCCGCAGACCCGCTGGGTAGATGTGCTGCAGAATGATTTTGCCGCCCGTGCCGATTGGTGCGTGATGAGCTACAAGGAAGCCAACCATCCTCCTACCGTAAAGCTGAACCAGCCACAGGACATCGTCGTGAAGCCGGGCCAGAAAGTAAGCCTGAAGGGCTCGGCCAAGGACCCGGATGGGAATAAACTCAACTACCGCTGGTGGCAATACGAAGAGGTTGATACCTACAAGGGCAAAATAAGCATCCAGAACGCGAACAGTCCAAATGCTGCTTTCACGGTTCCTGATAATGCAAACAGTGGCGAGACCATCCATCTTATACTGGAGGTGACGGACTCCGGCACGCCCAAATTAACCCGCTATCAGCGCGTTATTGCAACAGTTATTAAGTAACCACCTCACCATCTTACTACCTCAGCTGTATGCTGGCTGGGCAAAAGCATGCTATAAAAAAGCACACACCATACTAATTCATATCACTGAACGAATGCTAAACAGAAGAAACTTTTTTAAGACGACAGGTGCCCTCGCCTTAGGTAGCCTGTTACTCCCTGCTTGTGCTGATGGCACCACATCGCAGGCCGAAACCACTGAAACAACGGAAGGCGTGGGCAGCGCAAACACAGCTACAAGGGAGTTGTCTGTAGGCTTGCAATTGTTTACTGTTCGCGAACTGCTGGAGAAGGACCTGCAGGGCACACTGCAGAAGATAGCTGCTTTGGGCTATAAAGACCTGGAGTCAGCTGCTGGTTCGAAGGGCCACTACTATGGCATGAAACCAAAAGAGTTTACCGCCATGGTAGAAGGCATGGGCATGAAGCTCCGCAGCAGCCACGTACTGCCGGGCACGCAGCTCCCTACAGAGGCTCCCCTTCCTCCGGAGTTCCTGACGCTGACTAACGGACTGCAGCAGTTGGTGGATATGGCCGCTGAGACAGGCCAGAGTTATCTTACCTGCGCCTATTTGTTCCCAAGCGAGCACAAGACCTTAGACCAATACAGGCGCCACATCGAGCTCTTTAACCGCGCCGGTGAAGCCTGTAAAAAAGCAGGTTTGTCCTTTGCTTACCACAACCACGACTTCGAATTTGAAACACTGGAAGGTCAGCGGCCATACGACCTGATCCTGGCCCAAACAGACAAGGACCTGGTGGAGATGGAACTTGACCTCTATTGGGCTACCAAATCTGGTAACGATCCGGTTGCCTTATTTGAAAAGTACCCGGGCCGCTTCCCGATGTGGCACGTGAAGGACATGGACAGGACAGAAAAGCAGTTTTTCACAGAGGTAGGCAACGGTTCTATCGATTTCAAACGCATCTTTGACAAAGCAGAACTGGCTGGCATGAAGTACTACTTCGTAGAGCAGGACGTAACGCCGGGCAATCCGATGGACAGCATTGCCACTAGCTATAAGAACCTGGTGAATGTTTTGAGCTAAAACAGGGCTGAGAAAAGAGAAGCACAAGTTATCCTACATAGTTGTAGGCACTTTGTGCTTCCCTTTTTAAGAAGTACGTGCTGAAGCAATAGCTGTGAGACAGGCTAGAACCTACCTTCGAAGATTAGTGTAAATCGCGCGTAACCTCTGAACCGGAACCACCCCGCAATACATCCAGGTCGGCTCCCAGATGGGCCTGCTGCACATGTTCGATGTGTATTCTCACGTATCCTCTTGCAGCCAGGGGCGCAGGAGGTATCCAAGCCGCTCTGCGTTTCTGCAGTTCTTCCTCGCTCACATCCAGATGGAGCCTTCTGTTTGCCACATCCAGCTCAATCATATCGCCGTCCATTACCAAGGCCAGTGTTCCACCAACAGCAGATTCCGGAGATACATGCAGCACCACCGTGCCAGCTGCCGTACCGCTCATTCTTCCGTCGGAAATACGCACCATGTCCCGCACTCCTTTTCGCAGCAGCTTTTCCGGAAGGTCCACATTCCCGACCTCCGGCATGCCTGGATAACCCTTTGGGCCCACTCCTTTCAACACGATCACACAGGTTTCATCAATATCCAGATCCGGTTCGTCAATACGCTGGTGATAATCCTCAATTGACTCAAAGACCACCGCCCGCCCACGATGCTTCATTAGCTCCGGAGAGGCAGCCGAAGGTTTGATGATGGCCCCGTTCTCACATAAATTTCCTTTAAGCACGGCAATACCCGCCTCTTTCTGAAGCGGCGCATCCACAGTCACAATCACATCATTATTATAGCAGGGGATTTCCGCATTATTCTCACCTATCGGGCGGCCGTTCACGGTGATTGCCTCATTATGTAGGTACTGCTTCATCTCCTTCAATACCACAGGCAGGCCTCCGGCGTAATAGAAGTCTTCCATCAGGTACTTTCCGGACGGCTTCAGGTTGACCAGCAATGGTATCTTGCTTCCGATGGTATCAAAGTCTTCCAGGTTCAGTTCGACCCCAAGTCGGCCGGCAATAGCCAGCAGGTGAATGATGAAGTTGGTAGACCCTCCCACTGCCGCATTCACCACTATGGCATTCTCAAAGGCTTTCCTAGTCAGGACTTTAGAGAGTGTGAGGTCTTCTTTCACCATTTCCACAATTCTTCTACCTGATAGCTGGGCCATTACCTTTTTCCGTGAGTCTACGGCAGGAATGGCTGCTGCCCCCGGCAGTGTCAGCCCCATGGCCTCTACCATACAGGCCATGGTGGAGGCGGTACCCATGGTCATACAATGGCCCTGGCTGCGGGCCGCTCCTATTTCCATTTCATGGATATCGGCATCAGAGAAGTTAGCCACCTTTTGTTTCTCCTTATGCAACCAATTAAACGATCCCGAGCCCACACACTCTCCCCTGTACCGGCCGTTCAGCATTGGCCCACCCGGCACCACAATAGTAGGCAGGTCCACGCTGCAGGCTCCCATCAGGGTAGAAGGCGTGGTTTTATCACAGCCGGTCAGCAGCACCACCCCATCCAGCGGGTTTGCCCGGATAGACTCCTCGGTATCCATGGCGGCCAGGTTTCTGAAGAGCATGGTGGTAGGCCGCATGATAGTTTCCCCAAGCGAGGTGACCGGAAACTCCAACGGAAAACCGCCCGCCTCAACTACTCCTCTTTTCACTATCTCTGCAAAATCACGCAGGTGCCCGTTGCAGGGCGTCAGTTCCGACCAGGTGTTACAGATACCAATAACAGGCCTCCCTTTAAAGTAATCATCAGGGTAGCCTTGATTGCGCAACCAGGACCGGTGCACAAAACCCATCTTGTCAGACTTACCAAACCAATCGTAGCTTCTCAATTTCTTATCTGTTGACATACATTAAAGTGTGTTATACTGTAATATAATTGAAGTCAGGATTACCCTGTAACTGTTTACCTCACCTGTTCTTGCCGCTGTTGTGTTTTTTTACCAACAGGCCTGTAGGCTCTACTTTCGCTGTTCTAAACCCACCCCTACCCCTCCGAGGAGGTGAATCTTAGCAAGGGTAGTATCAGTATATCTCCTCTTCCGAGAGGATGGCTAATCCTTACTCCACAAAGTTTACCAGTGTGCCGATGGGAGCTATTGTAATCCTAATTTCATCGTCCTGCTGCAGCGTAAATTCGTTTTCGGGTACTATGCCTGTTCCGGTCATGAGCAGGCTGCCGTGCGGGAAGGAGCATTCTCTGTAGAGAAATGTCACCAATTCCTCTGGTGTGCGCTTCATCTGAGAAATTTCAATACTGCCATCAAAGACCTTATCGCCCTTCCGGTGAATTTCTATTTGAATAAGTGTGTCTGCCGGCAGCGGCTCTTCCGTCACCAGGATGCAGGGACCTACCGCTGCGCTTCCATCGTAGGTCTTCGCCTGTGGCAGGTACAGCGGGTTCTCACCTTCAATGCTACGGGAGCTCATGTCGTTGCCAATGGTATAGCCCACAATCTTACCGGAAGAGGTCACCACCAAGGTCAGTTCAGGTTCGGGTACATTCCAGGAAGAGTCTTTGCGTATGCGCACCTTTCCTCCCGGTCCTATCGTTCGGTGCGCGGTTGCTTTAAAAAACAGCTCTGGCCGCTCCGCTTCATACACCAGCGCATAAAACTCTCCTCCACCGCTTTGTTTCGACTCCTCCTGCCTGCCCACTTTACTGCGATAGTAGGTAACCCCACTTGCCCAGATCTCCTGGCTCTGAATAGGGGCTAGTAAACCCTGCTGAAGCACATCGCCTGCATCCGGGGATGATGCTTGCGTTAGCTGCAGCATCTTTCCGTAAAGCCGATCATCATTCAGAAAATCATCCCACTCCTGGTCCTTTACAAGGTATAGCGCCTCGTTTTTTTCTATTACTATACCTCTTTGCGTTCTGTATAATTTCATAAGATTTCTTATTTATCTAAATCATTTCAGGCGATGCATCATGTAAAGAGCAGGTAGCTCAGGAAAAGAAAGAAAGCGGCTGACATGCCGAGCACCAGCGTCCCAACTGTATAAAGCCTGTACCCCGTCCTGACTTTCATGCCCGACATCTGCGTCACTACCCAGAAAAAGCTGTCGTTAGCGTGTGACACCACCGCAGAGCCTGCCCCAATGGCAATTACCACCATGGCTTTTTCCAGTTCTGTCTCAAAACCAAGCGAAGTCATCATCGGCAACACAATAGAAGCTGTCGTGATTAAGGCAACCGTAGAGGAGCCTTGTGCCGTTTTGATGGCCGCCGCCAGCAGGAATGGTAACCAGATATTCAGGTGTATACCCGCCAATGATTCTCCTAAAGTGTCTGCTATGCCGGAGTTCTGCAGAATTTTCCCGAAGATTCCCCCTGCTCCCGTTATAAGTATAACGGAGGCCGCATCGCGTAAAGCGTTTCCTACCCATCCCTGTGCAGACAGCATTTCAGATTTCAGCTTCCTGGGGAGAAGCAAGGACAAAAACGCTCCGATGCACAAGGCCACAACAGGCTCTCCGAGGAAAGAGATAATGCCATAGGCATTGGGACTAAAGACTTGTTCGAAATTCTGAGCAGAAGATTTAGCAACAATCAGGATGATAGGCACGAGTACCGGTACGGAGGATTTCAAGGGACCGGGAGCATCTTTCAGCAACAGGTTGATTTTTTCTTCTGTGGCCTGTGGATTAGGGTCAATATACGTTTTTGCTGCATACTTTGTGGCATACATAAGCCCTACAACCAGCGCCAGTGCACTTATCGGCAGCCCCACCAGCAACACAAGCCCCAGGTCGGCGCCTAAAATACCGGCGGCGGCAATAGGACCTGGCGTGGGCGGAACCATGGTGTGTGTTGCTGTAAGACCGAGCCCCAGGGCAACAGCAGGACCCGCCAGGGATATGCCTGCTTTTTTAGACAGGCTCCTGTTGAGAGGAGAAACGAGCAGGAAACCGCTATCGGCAAAAACCGGAATAGAAACGAAGTAGCCGATAACGCCCATCGCTGCGGTTACCCGCTTTTGCCCGACAACCTGAAGCACTTTCTCGGCCAGCGCATAGGCACCGCCCGAGTTTTCCAGAAAAGCGCCAATAATGACTCCGAAGATGATGATGAGCCCGATTTTACCAAGCGTTTCGCCGAACCCGGTATTGATGGACTGCACAATGGTGGACAGTGGCATACCTACCAGGAACCCATAGAGCACAGCAACCAGAAACAAAGCAATAAAAGGGTGTACCTGAAGTCGTGTTGTCAACAAAATAATGAGTGCCACACTGAGGAGCAGGTAAATAACGGTCATAGTGGGGTGAGTCCTGTTGGTTTAGTTTCCCTTATTTCAAATGCTATTGTTCGTATTCCCGCTCTCTCTGCAACTCCTCCTCTTTAAGATTTTATGTTGTTTTTAATTTCTTTCTCCTTCCTCTCCCACTTACCTGATATACATGACCACCTTATCAAGGAAAATTTTCGCCTGATTCGAATGGGGTATGTCAGTTTGTGGCCATACCCTGGCCACTGCCTGTCTCAAATAATATCCAATCCAGACTCATCAATGGTTTGTCTTTTACCGCCTTGTTGCGGAACACAAAGAACAGTTCGTTTACACCTCCCGGATCTTTCACGGGTGCAGTCACGGTTCTTGCTGTGCCCCATCCGGAGCGGTCAGCACTTGGGGGCACAGTAGCAGTACCCACCAGCTTACCATCCGGAGCGCCTTCCCTGATTTCGATAGTGCCTCCGTCTGTGCCTGCTGCAAGGTTAAAGGTCACCGCTTTTATACCTGTCAGGTCAATGTTTCGGAAAGAGATATAAGAGTTGTCTTTGATGTCGCTTACAAGTGACGGACCATCGCCATGCGGCTGTTGGCGCCCTACGTTCCGGAACGAGTCGAAATCCTCTGCCTGCACTTTCGGATGGCGCAGGAGCACTATCTCCCGGCCAGTCAGTGGCCCGGTTACCTGGTGCCCTTTGTCGGTGTAACTGGCAGAGACAACGTACGTGCCGGACTCACCACCGCCTGCATGGTCGTTCAGTTTATAAGCTCCGGCCAATGGCAAACTACCCTGGTCACCGTCTGCCAGCGACAGGATGTACCGTACCATCTCCGTTGTTTCCTGCTCGGTATGCTGCGGGTGCGCCGCCATCATTGTTTTACCCCAGTTCCCGTTGCCACCTGAAATAATCTTTTTCGCCAGCATAGGCAAAGCGGCGTCATTTCCTTTGTAGCGCTCCGCTACTTCCTTGTAGCTCGGACCTATGGATTTGTCGGCCACGGCATGGCAGGATTTACAATCACTTTCTGCAATCAACGTTTTGCCTCTCACAAACTTCACCGATCCGCCTTCTGTGTTCTGGCTATTCGAGCTTAGCAAGGCCAGGTCTTTCCCTTCTGAAAGGTAATCCACTGCGAACTTCACCTGATTGGCAAGGATTCCCTGGTTTAGTTGACCGTCTTCTTTGTCCCGCACGTTCACCTTGTAATTCAGTGTTCTGTCGTCGAAATAGAAGCTGCGGTTGCCAGCAATGTCTATGGACACCTCCGGTATGTCGTTCCCGACTTTTATCTCTACCTCGCTTGTTGCTTTGTCGCCTTTTTTATCTGTTACTGTTAGCTTCGCCCGGTAAACGCCTGGCTTGGTATAAGTAAACACAGGAGCTACTTCTGATGACTCTTCCCCGGCACCTGACGCCCAGGTATAGCTTAGTTCATCTTCCTTATCATAGTCATAGGACTGCTCCGCGGAAAGCTTCGCCTTGAAGGGTGCTGCCCCTACTGTTTTCTCTGCCTCTATCTGTGCAACTGGCTGCCTGTTTCCCTCGGCATATTCTATTTTAACAAGCGATGCATCCGGGTTTCGGGCAAAATAATTGGCGCCATACTGCAGCACATACATGGCTCCGTCCGGCCCGAACTTCACATCGATGGGGTGGGCAAACTTCTGGCTATCCAGGAAGGGCTCTATTTTCTGCAGGTTACCGTCCTTATCGAATGTGAGCACTTTCATCCAGTCGCGTGCCCACTCGAAAATGAACATCTTATTGTCGTAGTACTCCGGAAACTTGCTGCGGGACTTCCGGTAATCATCAGCATAGAAGAACGGTCCGGCCATGGCAGAGCGCGAGCCGGTGCCCAGCATCGGAAACTCTTTTGACTCTCCGTAAGGGTACCAAATCATGGCTTCGCGGGCAGGAGGCAGCACCTTTGAACCGTAGTTATATGGCGAGTCATTTATGGGGCGCTTAGGATTAAACTTAGGTCCTACCTCATTCGTAGCGAAATTAAAATCAGAATAAGCTTTGTTGTCGCCACCAAAATAAGGCCAGCCATAGTTCCCCGGTCCTCGGGCCTGGTTCCACTCATCCTGGCTCAGCGGGCCGCGCTCATTGGCTATACCGCCATCCGGCCCTACGTCTCCCCAATACACATAACCCCGTTTGTCCACGGTCATGCGGTACGGATTCCGGGCGCCCATCACATAGATCTCCGGCCTGCCCTGCGAGCCGTCCCGCGGGAACAGGTTGCCTTCCGGAATAGAGTAAGAGCCATCCGGATTCACCTTGATGCGCAGAATTTTGCCGCGCAAATCATGAGTGTTACCTGATGATTTCTGCGCATCGAAAGGCCCACGCCCCGGCCGCTCATCAATTGGGGTAAAGCCGTCAGATTCTTTTGAGCTGGTGTTATCGCCGGTGGTCAGGTAGAGCAAACCATCAGGTCCGAAGTAGACGTTTCCGGCGGAGTGGCAGCAGGTTTCACGCTGCACAGGCACTTCCATCACCACTTTCTCAGACCGCATGATCAGGCTGTCGCCGCCCAAAAGCTTAAACCGGGAGAGGTTCTGCACTGCCTTGTCTCCTACTGGCGAGTAGTACAGGTAAATGTAGTTATTGCGGTCAAAATTGGGGTCCAGTTCCAGGCCCAGGAGGCCGTCTTCATAGTTGCCTTCGGTATGCACATCCAGCTTGGCCAGCACCTTCGTTTCCTTTTTTTCCGGGTCATACAGCTTCACTGAACCAAGGCGCTCGATGAACAGCACACGGCCATCGTTCAGGATTTCCATTTCAATCGGCTCGTGCAGGTACGTATCCAGCACTACCTGCAGGAAGCGGTTATCTTCCGGCACCTGCTCGGTACGTGCTTTATCATAGTCAAGCGCAGGTCCCTCCAAAGTATACTTGATACCATTCAACACATGCTTCAGGAAATCCTGGTTCTGGTAACTTTCAGCGGTACCTCCCGCCAGGGTGTAAAACATGCGGCCACCGTCAAACTCACGGTACCAGGAAACCGGCTTTCCCCCTTTTCCTTTTATCAGTACGGTTGCGTCAGGGCTCAACGTATAGGTTGTGTGAAGGGCATCCTGCTGCTTCCAGCTTTTGGCCAGCCCTTCTGTCAGAGCGCCCTCTCCTCCTACCAGTTGCATGTTTTCTTCAGAAGCCGTGACAAGGCTATCGACCTGTTGTTCAGGGGCAGCGCCCAGCATGCGGTTGTACCAGGGCCACTGGTACTGTGAGGAGCCGGCGGCATGTATACCTGCAAAGCCTCCTCCGGCCTGTACAAAGCGCTCTATCTCATTTTGCTGCCGGGTATTCAGGACATCCTGCGATGTGTTCAAAAAAACGATGGAGCCATATCTTTTCAGGGAATCTTCTGCAAAATAAGCGGGGTTGGTAGTGGTATCCACCTGCAGGCCATTCTCAGTGGCATAGGTTGCCAGGGCTGTCATGGCAGCATCAGAAGTCTGCTGGGCGGTGCTGTTCTTAGAGAAAACAAGAATGCTGTTCTCCTTCTCCCCGGAGCAGCTCCACAGCAAAACAAGCAGGGTATATAACAGGACGTGTCTGAAAAATTTAGAAGGGTGTTGTTTTAGTGTCATTTAGGCTGAAATTACCGTGATTACTCACTACTGAATCAATTTATGGATTTCATATTGTTTAGGCAAACAAAAGGTTCAGTATCTGGTGTTGTGCCTCTGAAAGAAGGAGGGCAACCAAATATTAGTTCCAGTGAGTTTAAGCAACTCGAAACCTGAAAAGGACCACAGCACGACAAAGCAAAGGCTCTTTGAAATATTGAGAGCAGTTTTACCAAAGTCTTGGAATTACAACCCCTGCTTTTATACCCTGAAATGAACTTTATTTTTGCAATAACTGCTAAGCAGGTACTGTGTTGTATGTCCATTTCACATCTGAATAACCCTATGAGAAATTGTTGTAGCTTCTGATTTGCAGAGAGATGGTTTTTGTTTAACTAATTCTTAAATTTAAGGATCCGTTTTACAAGGAATTTGTTCCAGAACCAACATTAGGTTGTATTCATTATTTAAAGTTTCATGTGGCTAACCGTGTTTTCTGTACTGCTTACGCGTCCTTTGCCATGCATAATATGAAGTATATAGTCCACTTTTTTATCTGTGCCATCATTCTGTTTAGCAGCTGTGACAGCAATAAGGGCGATCAGCTCTTTCACTTGCTGTCACCGGGTGATACAGGCATTACTTTCAGCAACACCTTGTCTGAGAACGACACGCTCAATGCCATTGAGTACGATTACCTGTACAATGGAGCCGGGGTAGCTGTCGGAGACATCAACAACGACGGACTGCAGGATATATTCTTCGGCGGCAACATGGTGTCCAGCAGGCTGTACCTGAACAAGGGAGACCTGAAGTTTGAGGACATCACCCAAAAAGCCGGTGTGGCTACCGACCGCTGGGTAACGGGCGTGTCGATGGCTGACATTAACAGCGATGGCCATACGGACATATACCTATGCGTGGCCGGGCCGAATAAATCAGCAGAAAAACCGAACATGCTTTTCATTAACAACGGCGATGGCACCTTTACAGAGTCTGCAAAGGCGTATGGCTTAGCTGATACAGGCTACAGTACCCAGACTGCCTTCTTCGACTATGACAAGGACGGCGACTTAGACATGTACCTGCTGACAAATGCACTGGAGAGTTTTCCGCGCAACAACGTCCGGCCTAAAAAAACAGACGGCCAGGGTCTGAGTACTGACAGGCTGTACCGCAACAACGGTGACAACACCTTTACTGATGTTTCAAGGGAAGCCGGCATCCTGATTGAAGGGTATGGGCTTGGCCTGGGTATTGCGGACATTAACAATGACGGGTGGCCGGATATTTATGCGGCCAACGACTTTATCACGAACGACATCCTGTATATCAGCAATGGTGACGGCACTTTCACAGATCGTTCAAAGCAGTACCTGAAGCACCAGAGTTGGAATGCAATGGGCACTGATATCGCTGATTTCAACAACGATGGCCTGCTGGACATTATAACGGTGGACATGCTTCCCCCTGATAACCAGCGGGAAAAGACCATGATTGCAGCCCCCAACTACGACCGTTACAAGCGAAACCTATCGATGGGTTACCAGCCGCAGTATATCCGCAATACCCTGCAGCTAAACAACGGTAACGGTACTTTCAGCGAAGTGGGCCAACTGGCGGGCATCCACAGAACAGACTGGAGTTGGGCTCCGTTATTTGCTGATTACGACAACGACGGCCACCGCGACCTCCTGATAACGAACGGCTACCGCAAGGATGTCACCAACCTTGATTTCATCATTTACAAGCGCCAGGAAGGTCAGTTTGGAGACGATGCGCATCAGGCTAAAGTAATGGCTAAACTGATAAAGGAACTCCCCGGGGTAAAAGTGCATAACTATGTCTACCAGAACACCGGCAACCTCTCCTTCACAGACAAATCTGAGGAGTGGGGGCTGGATGCCCCCTCCTACACCAACGGCACCGCCTTTGCTGACCTGGATAATGATGGTGACCTGGACCTCGTCATGAATAACATTGATGAGGCAGCCTTCATCTACAGAAACAACGCTAATACCCTGTCCGACCGGCATTACCTGCGCGTTAAGCTGGAAGGCGATGCAAAGAACAAAGCCGGGCTCGGAGCGAAGCTCACTTTAAACTATAACGGCCAGCAGCTGTTCCACGATCATTCTGTGTACCGGGGCTATAAATCTACAGTGGAGAATGTGGTTCATTTTGGAATTGGGAAAGCCACCATGGTTGATGCGTTGGAAGTAGTATGGCCGGACGGCAGGCGGCAAACCCTGCAGCATGTAAAAGCCGATCAGGTTTTAACCGTACGGTATGCAGATGCTAAAACCCCGGATGCTGCCCCTGCCCCCACTACCATTACCACACTTTTCAGGGAACTGGACAGTACAGCAACCGGAATCAGTTACCAGCACAAGGAATACGACTTTGTAGATTTTAAACTGCAGCCCCTGCTCATGCAGAAGTACTCGCAGGGAGGCCCGGGCATTGCCGTGGGCGATGTGAACGGAGACGGACTGGAGGACTTCTATGTAGGAGGCTCTTCTGATGTCTCAGGGAAACTTTATTTACAATCCGCTGCAGGCAAGTTTAAAGAAGCGCCTTTCACAGATGCAGTGAAGCACGGGGATGACATGGGCAGCCTTTTCTTTGATGCAGACAACGACGGCGATTTGGACCTGTACGTGGTCAGTGGGGGGAGCGAGTTTAAGGAAGGATCGGCAGAGTACCAGGACCGGCTCTACTTAAATAATGGCAAGGGAGAGTTTACCCAAAGCCCGTCTGCACTGCCTGCCTTGAGAACCAGCGGCTCCTGCGTGATAGCAGCAGACTATGACCAGGACGGTGACCTGGATCTGTTTGTAGGTGGCAGGGTAGTGCCACAGCGCTACCCATTACCAGCTACCAGCTACATTCTCCAGAATAATGGCGGAAAGTTTACAAATGTGACGGAAAAGGTGTGCCCGGAGCTAAAGCAAATGGGGTTGGTTACCGCCGCGCTCTGGACTGATTCCGACCAGGACGGGCAGGTAGACCTGATGCTTGCCGGGGAATGGATGCCGGTAACTTTGTTCCGGAACAAAAACGGCCGGTTTGAGAATGTAACGAAGAGTTCCGGCCTGCAGGATGCCATTGGCTGGTGGAACAGCCTGACAGCCGGAGATTTCGATAACGACGGGGACATGGATTATGTAGGCGGTAACTTTGGCCTTAACTCAGACTATAAAGCATCCCCGAAGGAGCCCATCACCATTACGGCAAAAGACTTTGACAAAAATGGCAGTATAGATCCGGTGTTAGGCCGCTACCTGATGGGCAAAAATTACCCGGCCCACCCCCGCGATGCCATGACAGATCAGATGGTTTCAATGCGCAGGAAGTTTCAGACATTCGAATCGTATGCGAGCATGAGTTATGAAAACCTATTCCCGAAGGAGGACCTGACCGATGCCATTGTCGCAAAAAGCACGCATCTGCAAAGCAGCTATATTAGAAACCTGGGGAACGGAAAGTTTGAGGTTAGCCCTTTGCCAGTACAGGCACAAGTAGCACCGGCCTTTGGAATCATGGCAAAGGACTATAACGGAGACGGCAACCTAGACTTACTGCTGACCGGTAACAACTATGGCACAGAAATACAGGGGGGCTGGTATGATGCCTCTATCGGATTATACCTGCAAGGAAACGGGAAAGGAGCTTTTGCACCAGTTCCTGTTAACCAGAGCGGTTTTTTTGTTGACACAGATGCAAAGGGCATTGCCGAACTTTCGCTGCCAGATGGCAAAGGCTTAGTACTATCTGCCTCTAACCAGGGCCTGGTGAAGACATTTGCTTATCCGCAGCAGGCAGGAGCCATACAACTCAGGCATGCTGATGCATGGGCCGTTGTGACACTTCTGGATGGCAGAAAAATGCGGCAGGAGTTCTACTACGGTTCAGGTTACCTGTCACAGTCGTCCAGAACAATGGCTGTACCAGCAGAGGCAAAGGAAGTTACCATCTATGACTTCTCCGGAAAGAGCCGACAGGTTTCTGTCCGGACAGACAAACTTGCACTGCGCCCATAGCTCATCCGGCACTGCTTTCTTCATCATTGGATACATCAAATAAGGTTAATTACTTACTTTTAGCAGGTAACTTTGGATTAAAGCCAAACAATAGTGGCGAATGCAGGAACTAGTTTTACAAGAAAGTAATTGGTTACTTACAAGCGCTGTCGTAATTTTAAGAGCCGAAATCACACATAGTGAAGGCACTGAACAAATTGCCGAATTAAAACATCCTTTCAAAGACCATGAAAAGTGTTAAATCCCTATTACTGTTCTTATTTGCAATACCCTTCATTTTTGGTTGCGAGGAAAAGCACGACCAGGCAGGTCTGGATAAGTTCTCTCAGTCACAGTTGGTCGTATGGAACAGGCATCTGAGTGAGATTATTATCAAAGACATCTTTAGCCCGCCAGTTGCCAGCCGCATTTACTCTTACCCGAATATTGCAGCCTATGAGGCCCTGGCGCCTGCCTACCCGGCTTACGAATCCCTTTCCGACCAGTTTAACGGTCTGTCAGAAATTCCTCAGCCCGATACAACAAAAGAGATGTACTTGCCTGTGTCGAGTATTATTGCCTTCTCTACAGTAGGAAAAAAACTTATCCTGGATGAACTGAAGATGGAGGAATATGAGGTCGAATACCTAGCCCGTATCAAAGAAATTGGCATTAAGGAAGAGGTGCTGAATAACTCAATAGCATATGGCCGGCAGGTGGGAGAACACATACTGGCATGGGCCAAGCAGGATGGGTACGTAGAAACACGTGCGCTCACAAGACATGTGATTTCAAAGAAACCGGATACGTGGCAACCCACTGCTCCGGATTATATGCCTGCCGTAGAACCTCACTGGAATAAGATCAGGCCGTTTGTGATGGATTCTGCCGCACATTTTAAGCCTAGAATGGCAACTGCTTTTGACTCCACAACTACTTCTGATTTCTACAAAGAAGCCATGGAGGTATATGACATCGTTAAACACATTGATGAGGAGAAACTCCTGATAGCCCGCTTCTGGGATGATAATCCAAACATATCCTACACAAAGGGGCATGTGACCTATTTCCAGCAGAAATTGACTCCTCCCGGCCACTGGGTTTCTATTACCAGTTCCGCTATCCGCAAGAATAAACTAAGTATGATGGAAGCTGCCGAGACCTACGTAATGGTTACTACTGCACTGGCGGATGGCTTTATTTCCTGCTGGGATGCCAAATACGCCTATAACTCTATTCGCCCGGACACTTACATAGAGCGCTACATAGATCAGGATTGGGACCCTATACTGCAGACGCCTCCCTTTCCTGAATTTCCAAGTGGCCACAGCGTTATATCAGCAGCAGCAGCCACTGTCCTCACACAGAAGTTCGGAGACAACTATGCTTTTGCAGATTCTACACAGTTAGCCATAGGCCTGCCAGTGCGTAAGTTTAACTCCTTCAACGAGGCGGCATACGAAGTAGGAGAAAGCAGAATTTACGGTGGCATTCACTTCCGCCCTGCCTGCGACCTGGGAGCCGAGCAAGGCAAGGCTGTAGGAAACCTTGTCGTTTCAAAATTACGAACCCGAAAACCAGAGCAAACAGCAAAACTGTAGCTCATCAGCCTTCATTCGTTTTTCACAAGTAATTCTTTAAAAGCAGTCTGCAGGTTTACACGCCTGCAAACTGCTTTTTTCAATTGCAGAATCCATGTACAGATTATATAAAGCTTGTCACCTTTACGAGCTAAAAGCTATAGCACTAGCGGCCACTTTTATGCTGGCGGGCTGCAACGCCAAACAGGAAGAAGAGAGCCATAAAAAAGCAGAAGCCGCCGCATCAGCGCCTGCATTGTTCCAAAGCCTTTCCGACGCAGAGACAGGCATTACCTTTACGAACACTCTGACTGAAACCCCTGCCCTTAACGTGCTGGAATTTGAGTACTTCTACAATGGCGGTGGCGTTGCGGCGGGTGATTTTAACAACGACGGGCTTCAGGATATCTTCTTTTCGGGTAACATGGTTCCCAGCAAACTATACCTGAACAAAGGAAATTTAAGGTTTGAGGATATAACAGAGCAGACCGGCATTAACACCTCCGGCCGCTGGGCAAGCGGTGCGTCCGTAGCAGACGTAAATAACGACGGCTATCAGGACATCTATGTTTCTGTAACGGGCAGAACCTCTCCTGAAAAGCGCAAAAACCTGCTGTACATCAACAACCAGGACAACACCTTTACAGAGGCAGCACAGCAGTATGGCCTGGCTGATGACAGCTACTCCACGCATGCCGCCTTCTTTGATTATGACAAGGATGGTGACCTGGATCTCTACCTGCTCAATCACTCGCTGGAAGAAAAAAATCCTAACCTCCTGCGCCCTCAGGTAAAAGATGGTTCAGGAAAGAACACTGATAAGCTGTACCGGAACAACGGGAACAATACTTTCACAGATGTTTCGAAACAGGCGGGCATACAGGTGGAAGGCCAGGGTTTAGGCGTGGCTATCAGCGATATCAACCAGGACGGATGGCCGGATATTTACGTATCAAATGACTACCTGGCAAACGACATTCTTTACCTGAACAACGGAAACGGCACCTTTACAGATAAGGCTGCCGCTTACTTCAGGCACCAGAGCCAGTCGGCTATGGGCAACGACGTAGCTGATTTCAACAACGACGGCCTGGTGGATATCATCACGGTAGACATGCTGCCGGAAGACAACTTACGGAGCAAGCTGATGTTCGGGGGCATGAACTACGACCGCTTCATGGGTGAGATCTACAACGGTTATACCCCACAGTACATGCGCAACACGCTTCAGCTGAACAACGGCAATGGTTCTTTCAGTGAGATAGGGCAACTGGCCGGCGTGCATAGTACAGACTGGAGCTGGAGCCCTTTATTAGCTGACTTCGACAATGACGGCTATAAAGACCTGCACATTACAAATGGCTTCCCGAAGGATATCACCAACCGGGACTTTATCATGTACCGCATGCAGGGCCTTAACAGCACTGTACCAATGGATGTGCTGAACAAGGAGCTGATGAAGGTAATCAACCAGCTGCCCAACGCGGAGAAGTCGAACTACATGTACCGGAACAACGGAGACTTTACGTTCAGCAACCAGACCAAGGCCTGGGGTCTGGAGGTGCCTTCCTTCTCAAACGGAGCGGTGTATGCCGACCTAGATGGCGACGGGGACCTGGACCTTGTCACTAACAACATAAACGGGAAAGCCTTTGTGTACCGCAACAATGCGGACAAGCAAACCGGTAATAATTTCCTGCGGATAAAATTGCAGGGAGATAAGGCAACCGCAGCAGGTTATGGTGCCAAAGTGAGGCTGTCTCAGAATGGTAAGATTCAATACCAGGAGTACTCTCCTTACAGGGGGTTTATGTCTACGGTGGAGCCTTATTTACATTTTGGTCTGGGGCAGGATTCTGTTATAACTGCTCTGGAAGTCACCTGGCCTGATGGAAAAGAACAGCACCTGGAGAACGTAAAAGCAAACCAATTGCTTACCCTGCACTACAAAGATGCTGCTGCGACAAAGCAACTGAAAAAGGATGCCGCAACACCGGTATTTCAAAACGCAAACGCGAAGCATAAGATAAACTACACCCACAAAGAGGAGCCTTATATTGATTTTAAAGTACAGCCGCTGCTTCCGCACAAATACTCGCAGAACGGGCCGGGCATATCGGTGGGCGATGTAAACGGCGATGGGCTGGAAGATTTCTATGTGGGAGGAGCCTTCAAGTATCCGGGAAGAATTTTCCAGCAATCTAGGAACGGGACCTTTACAAGCACAGCTATCACAGACCAGACGAAGTACGAGGAGGACATGGGCAGCCTGTTCTTTGATGCAGATAGTGACGGAGACCTGGACCTGTATGTGGTGAGCGGCGGAAACGAATTTCCAGCTGGTTCGCCTTACTTCCAGGACAAACTCTACAGGAACGACGGCAAGGGCAACTTTAAGCTGGATACGCAGGCATTGCCTAACACGACCACCAGCGGCTCGTTTGTGACAGCTGCTGACATAGACAGGGATGGCGACCTAGACCTGTTTGTTGGGGGCAGAATGTACCCGCAGCACTACCCGGCCCCGGCTATCAGCTATATCCTGCTGAATGAAGGCGGGAAGTTCCGTGATGCCACGGCACAGGTTTGCCCTGAGCTGCACAACCTGGGGATGCTGACCTCTGCCCTGTGGACCGACTTTGACAATGATAAAGCGGTAGACCTAGTCGTTACCGGGGAAGGTATGCCTATTACTTTCTTCCGGAATGTGAATGGCAAACTGCAAAACGTGACTGCTGCTACTGGCCTGCCCAATACCAGCGGCTGGTGGAACAGCCTGGCAGCCGGTGACTTTGACAACGACGGCGACATAGATTATGTGGCGGGCAACCTAGGCCTGAATACCAAACTGAAAGCATCCGACAATGAACCTGTAAGTGTTTATGCAGCCGATTACGATGGCAATGGCAGCATGGATCCTATCGTGGCACATTATGTCATGGGCAAGAATGTGCCGGCGCGTCCGCGCGACGATATCTTTGACCAGATGGTATCTATGCGCAGGCGCTTTACCACTTACGACAGCTACGCACGTGCTTCTGTCACAGAGGTGTTGTCGCCGGCAGAAATACAGCGTTCTTATGTGCAGCGAAGCGTAAACATGCAATCCAGCTACGTTGAGAACCTGGGTAACGGTAAGTTCAGAATAACTTCTTTGCCTATGCAGGCGCAGTTTGCTCCGGTATTCGGTATCACAGTAAACGATTATGACGGCGACGGAAACCTAGACGCGCTGCTTTCCGGAAACTCACAGGCACCAGAAGTGCTTAGCGGTGCCTACGATGCTTTTACAGGCTTGTTCCTGAAGGGAAACGGCAAAGGTGGTTTTCAACCGGTTAGCCTGCAGCAGAGCGGCTTTTTTGTGAATGGCGATGCAAAAGGAATGGCAGAGCTGACACTTTACAATGGCCAGCCGCTTATCCTGGCTGCAAACAACGACGGGCCTTTACAAGCTTATACTGCTGGTGGCACTGCAGGCAAGGCACAGGTAGTCATGGCCAAACCTTCTGAAGTGAAGGTGGAAATAACGCTTGACACTGGTAGAAAGATTGTAAAAGAACTTTACTACGGCTCAGGTTATTTGTCACAATCCACCAGAAGTATTGTCCTGCCTCAGAATGCCGCATCTGTAGTGGCATACGATTACAACGGGAAGAGCAGAAAGATTAAATAGCAAAAGCCTCTGAGGGGGCTCAATCAGTAACCAAAAAAGATGCGTCAGCTTCATAGACATATAATAAATACATCCTGTGCCATTCTTTCAGCTTTACTCTTGCTGACCTCCTGTAGTGAGGAAAAGCAGGCAACCGGTAACAAAGATATGGTAGCACTACTGGAGGATGTTGCACAAAGGTTTTACATTCCTGATAACAGGTTTGCAAACCACGCCCGTGTAAAGCACTTTGATGAACTTGCGTCCAGAGCTTCCGGCAGAAAGAAATTTGATTACGAATACCAGAAAGCGGTCGAATTACTACGGGCAGGAAAACCTGAAGAGGCTGCGAAGTTGTTTGAGAAGCTACATAAAGAGCTTCCTCAGATAGCATACAGCTTCACTCCAAAAGACGTAGGTTTAGCAGACAAGCTGGAAGCAGATATTGCACAGGCCTACTTACGTTTCGGTGAACAGGAGAACTGCCTGATCAATCACACATCAGCCTCCTGTATTTTCCCTATTGCCAGCGCTGGATTTCATCAACTCCCTACTGGCTCCCGGAAAGCCATAGCGCATTATACAGCCCTTTTAACACGCAATCCTGATGCGTTGCAGTATCGCTGGCTGCTGAACATTGCTTATATGACACTTGGGGAGTATCCGCATCGGGTGCCTGAGAAATGGCTTATTCCCATAGAGACAGAATTAGAGCATCCGGTAGCGCGTTTTGAAGAAATTGCCGGAGATCTGGGCGTTGATGTGAATGATATTTCCGGAGGTTCTATCTTGGAGGATTTTGACAACGACGGGTATCTCGATATCATGGCCTCATCCTATGGACTACGGGATCAAATTCATTTTTTTCATAACAACGGCGACGGCTCTTTCTCTGACCATACAGAAAAAGTCGGTCTGAAAGGCATCACCAACAGCCTGAACATGACACAGGCCGACTATAACAACGATGGCTTTATTGATGTGCTGGTGCTACGCGGTGCCTGGTTTGAGCAACAAGGCAAGCAACCAAACTCACTCCTGCAAAATAACGGGGACGGCACCTTTACAGACGTAACGGCAGAAGTGGGCCTGCTCTCTTTCTACCCTACCCAAACAGCCACCTGGAGCGATTTTAACAACGATGGCTGGCTGGACCTGTTCATTGGCAATGAAACATCCGATAAGTTTACTCCAAACCCCTGTGAATTATACCTTAACCGCCGTGGCAGGTTTGTGGATGTTGCCAAAGAGGTTGGTATTGAGTTAAACCAGTATGTGAAGGGAGTAACTTCCGGTGATTTTGATAACGATGGCTGGCAGGATATCTATATTTCCACGCTATATGGCCAGAACTATTTGTTCCGAAACTTAGGCCTAGGAAAGAGTGAGCAGCTGCGGTTTGAAGATGTAACAGCAAAGGCTGGCCTGGATAAACCCATGATGTCGTTCCCCACCTGGTTCTATGATTATGATAACGATGGGTGGCTGGATATTTTTGTATCAGGCTTCAAATTCAGCTCTGACCCCAGCGTCTCTTACAATGTAGCGGCCGAATACTTAGGTTTGCCAAACGATGCCGAAAAAGCCAGGCTCTACCATAACAACGGAGACGGCACCTTTACGGATGTAGCAGAAAAAATGGGTATCAACAAAGCCTTGTACACCATGGGCAGCAACTTTATCGATATTGATAACGACGGCTGGCTGGATATGTACCTGGGTACCGGTGACCCAAGCTTTGAGTCTCTTATACCGAATAAGCTGTTCCGCAACAATGCCGGCAAAGGCTTTCAGGATGTAACGACCGCTGCAGGGGTCGGGCACCTGCAGAAAGGGCACGCTGTTTCCGCCGGAGATATAGATAATGATGGCGATCAGGACATATACACCGTAATGGGCGGTGCTTTTGAGGGAGATAACTACAGGAACGCGCTCTTTAAGAACACTTACCAGGAAAGCACCCCCTCCACTAACAACTGGGTTACAATCAAATTAGAGGGAACAAAAGCTAACAAAGCGGCCATTGGCACACGCCTGAAAATGACAATCACGGACCAGGGCAAAAGAAGAATTCTTTACCGGGATATAAACTCCGGGGGAAGTTTCGGGGCCTCTACCTTACGAGCAGAAATTGGCCTGGGGCAGGCAAGTAAAATTGATAAGCTGGAGATAACCTGGTCTGGTTCTAACAAAACACAGGTGCTCGAGAATATAGCCGTGAATCTGTTCGTACAAATAACAGAAGGAAGTAAGGAAGTAAAGAAGCTGGACATCCAAAAGCTAAATTTTCAAAAGACAAAAAGTGCGCATGATGTACACCATGCGCACTTTTCAGCTCATCAGCAGTAAACTCGATTAACCTACTTTGCTCCTCTGTTTGCAGCCAAGCTTACTTCCTGCACATCAGAAATCTTCGTCCGTACCTTTCCTGCCTTATCCATTATCTGAACAGACTTAGTGCCCGCCGGTAACCACAGGGTTCTGGAAGACTGCGACAAATACCCGGAGCCAAAGTAGAACTCCTGCTTTCTTTTAGTGCCGTTAGCCAATGTAATGATGGCATAAGCATCGGATGGTAACACAGAAACAGCATGTACAGTATTTTGAGGCACTGGCTTATAGGCTCTTAAAGAATCATCATGAGAAGCAATAAGTATCAGCCGGCTTCCATTTCCTGTGTTTACTTCTACCATACCCTTAGCATCAGAATCAATCCTAAACCCGCTCTTGTTCATATGAACAGGTGAGAACTGGCCTTTGCCATTGCCTTTCAGATACAGACCAGTAAAGGCATCATAGCGGCCTACTACCACTTCGGTAGCATAGGAGTTACCGACTAACAGCAGGTCCAGGTTTCCGTCGCCGTTATAGTCGTTCACCGTTATACCACACACGGGAGCAAATTGTGCCTGCATGGGTAGCGCCGTCATCTTAAACCTGCCGTTACCAAGATTCTCAATGTAGCTGGTCTTAAAGTTCTCGCTTTTTGCGGTGTATGCCCCCTCCAGCCTTTCCGTAGTAAATATGTCATCAAACGATTTACTGGCATAGTCTTCATAGCTTCTGAACTCCCTGCGCATCGACACCATCTGGTCCGTCATATCATCTCGCCCGTGCACCAGTTGCTTTTTCCCCTGGATATAGTGCGTCATTACCGCATCAGTTGTCCCGCTCTTGTCAAAGTCTTTGGCATACACCTGTACAGGCTGCTCCTCCGATGCCTTGAACTTTGAATTGAGACCCAGGTTACCCGCTACAAAGTCAATATCTCCGTCATTGTCAAAGTCACCGGCTGCCAGGCTGTTCCACCAACCGCTTGTCGCGCTTAGCCCTGTAGTAGCCGTAACATCTTTCAAATTACCATCTACGTTCTTCAGAAACGTCACAGGCATCCACTCTCCTACCACAACCAAATCGATGGCGTTATCATTATCAAAATCTGTCCAGAGTGCAGCAGTAACCATTCCTAAATCGGCAAGCATAGGACCAACCGTGCTGGTTACATCCTTAAACTTGCCGCCATTGTTCTGCAGGATATAGCTTTTCGCTGGCAACGGAAACTTTCTGGGATCCACCCTGCCTCCGACAAACAGGTCCAGATCCCCGTCTTTGTCATAGTCTGCAGCTGTAACGCAGGAACCGCTGGCGTCTATATGGGGTAGGGCCTGTATATCCAACTTAAAGCTGCCTTTTCCGTCATTCAGGTACAGCCGGTCCTGATAGGCTTTATCTCCAGTAAAGTATTCACTTCCTCCGCTCACCACATACAGGTCCAGGTCGCCGTCACCGTCTGCATCGAAGAACAAGCTGCCCATGTCATCCCCTGGCTTATCACCTTCAGCGAGTGGCTTTGAGGCAAACTTTCCATTTTTATCCTGCAGAAACAGAGTACCGTTATAAGTGGCACTACCGCCAACATAAAAGTCCTCCAGTCCATCGCCGTTTACATCTCCCACTGAAATGCCCGGCCCGTTCTGGGAGAACTTGTGCGGCAGCAGCGGCTGAAGCTTAAAGTCAATATACTCATGATTTATATCCTTGTAAGCTATGCCTGCATCAGCTGTCACCTCTCTGAAGAAAGCTGGACCTTCTTTAGGCTTCTCTCCTCGGTTATCTTCTTTCGCATGCTTGTAGTTTACCACAAGCACCTGGTCTGGCTTCACATCTTTCAGTACCTGGTACCTGCCATCAGGCCACGTAATCTCCACTAGATCTACTCGCTCAGTTGCCCCAAGCCCGAAGTGCAGCGTATTCTCCACCGTTGATTGAAAACCTCTGAACGGATACTGCTCCGCAACCTGCATCTCACCGCCGTACTTCAGCACAGCTTTCGCTCCGATACCGGCTTTGTTACCAGCGGCACCTTCAAAATTTATCCGGAGGTAGTGTCTTTTTCCTGACTCATTATCTTTATCCTCTTTCTTAGACCGCTCCGACACCATGTTCTGATACACAAATGGCTCATCATCTACATTGTTGATCACAATATCCAAGTCACCATCATTATCCAGATCGGCATAAGCAGCACCACTTGAAAAAGATTCCTGTGCAAGGCCCCAGTTCTTCGACTCATCGGTAAAGGTGAGATCGCCATTGTTACGAAACATGAAGTTGTGTTTTTTAGCCCCTTCCATTGTCTCGGCAATCTTCAGCAAATGCGTTCCTGTTCCTTTGTTGCCAAAGCTGGACCTTGCCTGTGTCATGTAATAAGTAGCGAAGTCAAGATGAGTAATATCCTTGCCTATACCGTTTGTTATAAACAGATCTTTTGTGCCGTCATTATCAAAATCGGCAAACAACGGGCTCCAACTCCAGTCGGTATAGTGCACGCCGGCCAGCTGGCTTATTTCGCTGAAAGTGCCATTTCCATTGTTTAGCTGCAGGTTGTTCCGTACATATTGTGGCATGTAGCCTCTCTGGAGCGCCAACTGAAACTCATCGTAGTTTTTGACCCCGTTCATGAGCTTCTGCCGCCTGCTATCATCAGGCATCATATCCACGCTAATAATATCCGGCAGTCCGTCGTTATTAAAATCAGCCATATCCGTTCCCATAGAGAAGTGGCTGGTATGCTTCATGTACTTGCGGATGCTTTCTGTGAAGGTTCCGTTCTGGTTGTTGATGTACAGCAAGTCGTCGTAGATGAAGTCATTTGTTACATAAATGTCTGGCCATCCATCCTGATTTACGTCTCCCACACCTACGCCTAATCCGTAGCCCTCTTTCACGATACCTGCTTCATCGGCCACATTGGTAAAGGTCCCGTTGCCGTTGTTTCTGTACAGTTTATCTACGCTGGAGTTCTTATCTTTTCTAGTATGAGAAGCAATCACATTCGGGTTAGAATCAGAACGGTTAACGGTAGCTAAGTACACGTCCAGGTCACCGTCTCTGTCATAGTCAAAAAATGCAGCCTGTGTTGTGTAGCCGTTATCAGCCAGCCCATACTTTTCAGCTTCTTCTTCAAAGACAGGGGTATTGTCTGCTCCTATGCCTTTGTTTATAAACAGGAGGTTTTTCCGTCGTTCCGGGTCCTTATACCCAGACATGCAGACGTATATATCAAGCAGGCCATCGTTGTTTATGTCTACTACTGATGCACCCGTGGCCCAGTTGGTTGTTTCTACACCTGCCTGCTTTGTAATATCCTCAAACTGCAGATCTCCCTTATTCAGGTAGAGCTTACCGGAAACCATATTACCGGTGAAATACACATCCTGCAGCCCATCATTATTTACATCGCCAACAGCTACTCCGCCCCCGTTATAGAAGTACTCAAAGTTCATCACATTAATGGAGTCGTTGGAAACAAGCGTGTTTGTGAAAGTAATTCCGGTATCTGCGGAAGACTTTAGCTCAAACATTGTTTCTTCCTGCTTGCAGCTGGCAAAGGCAGCTATAGCCACAAAGATGGCTATCATTTTCAGAAGAACAGGAATAGTAGTGGTGTTCGGTATCATGGTAGGTAAGTAGCCTGTGTTCTTATAACCTTTCAGGAGAGAGTTCATGTTAGCGTGCCGCACAATTAAAGAAGCAGCTGTGCATTCGTTAAAATGAAGCACCTGTAACAGAGAACACAGCTAGTTCTTAAAAAGTGACATTTTCTATTTTTCCTGCGATAATGGTATAAGTGGTTTCTCCGGGTGCAGACATGCTGAAGCCAAAGTTACCAGACACATTATAGTTAATGGAGTCATACGCTGCTATCTGCAGCTCCCCGTTTATAATGCCGCCATTGTAATTCCCTTTCGTCTCCTTTAGTGCATTTGCTGCTATACCATCAGGGAGAAAATAAGCTATTCCTTCGCCGGTGCCTCCACTTCTGAGCCTGTAGGAACCTATTTTCTTGGGCTTAAGCTTAACGGAGAGTATAATGGCTGATGTGTCTGTGCCCTGCACCTGCACACCCACTATGGTAAGTGTGTCTCCGGTACCAACAAACGCACTTGTTCCTTCGGTTATGGTGCGCGAACCAAGTTTAAAGTTACCGTTAGATGCTTTCCAATCAACACCATTTACCACGGCACTCATACCACTTGAGTTTGCAACAACAGGATCTGGTGCATCGTCACCATCACAGCCAAACAAAACTACTCCACCAAGAAGTGGTAAAAAAAGGAAAAGGACTCTCCTGCAAAAATATGCCATCACTGTTTTATCTATTAATTGACTAAAATAAGAAAAGGATCGCAGTTGGCGATCCTTTTCCTTTTAACTGATTCAGAACATTATGTAGTTCCTTCTATGCCCTAAAACCAAGGCTAAAGCTCTGTTCTCCCTGCAGGCAAAGCTTTGCTTATCTCAGCCTGAGTAATGAGGAACAGATTACCCTTCATAAGGATTCTGATCTCCCTGCAAGGCAGGGTTTCTGTCGATCTCAGCCTGAGGAATCGGGAACAGTTCATGCTGACCTGTTATGAATGGTCTACCCATTGGTCTTAGTACTGATTCAGCTCTGCAGGTTCTAACCAGGTCGAAGAAGCGGTGCCCTTCGAAAGCCAGTTCTCTGCGTCGCTCCAGAATGATCAGGTCGCGAAGTTCTGCCTGGCTTACACCTGCCGGAACAGGCAGTGGGCAGGTTGCACCAGGCATGCTGTTGCGTGCACGGGCTCTTACCATGTTCACTGCTTCTACTGCATCGGCTGTTCGGCCAAGCTCATTCAGTGCTTCTGCTCTCCATAAAAGAACATCTGCATAACGAATCAGCGGGATGTTGAGTGGAGAGTTGGCAGCGCCGGTTAACTGCGCTTCGGGTATCAGGAACTTCTGGATGCTGTAACCAGTACGTGACCAGGTGTTGTCATAAGTATATACTTTTCCGGCACCGTGGTCAATTATATCTCCTGGCTCCAGGATAGAATACTCCAGACGCGGATCGCAAGGCTCGAAAGCCTCATAAATGTTATTTACCTTGATATTCGGGTTTCCGCCATATCCCTGGGGTGTAACTGGCCCGATTGGGGTACTAAAGCCCCAGCCAGAGAAGTTAGATGTACGTGGTGCGATCCACTGGTTCAGAGCCAGACCATCGTTATCGTTGTTCCAGCCACCAGTTCCGCCTACACCTTGCACAGCGAACACAACTTCAGGACTGTTTTCACCTTCCAGGGTAAATATACTAGAGAAATTTGGGTCCAAGCTGTAAACACCTGAACTCATAACTGCCCCTGTCAGATCCACTACCTCCTGATACTGGTCCGTTGTAGCATAAGGGGTATTGGCACATCCTTCAGGTGTAGACTGGAAAAGGTTAACCTTAGCCAAAAGCGCCTGCGCAGCACCTTTTGTTGCTCTACCTAAGTCTGCGTCAGTATATGATACTGGAAGCACTTCAATAGCATCTCTTAAATCCTGCTCTATCTGATCCCAGTTTTCGGAAATATTGGCAGGGCGTGCTACAAACACCTCATCAGGGTTCAGTACCTTCGTGATGATAGGAACTCGTCCCCAGACTTTCACCAGGTCAAAGTAGTACTGCGCTCTCAGGTATTTGGCTTCACCTATAATTCTTGCTTGCAGTGTCGCATCTATGTTTTGAGCTGGAATCAGTGGTACTCGGTCCAGCACCAGGTTTGCACGGTAAACACCGTCATATAACTGGCTCCAGAAGTCCATCAATAGTGGTGCCCCTGCTGTTTGTGTAAAGTTCTGGAACTGCAGGATTTCACTATAATCCTGGTCATCGGTACTTCCTTTATCAGTATCACCACCCACAACGTCGCCAAATATCCAGCTCATACGGGAGTGAACATCCCATTGCAAGGGGTCATAAGCTGCGTTCAACGCGGCTAAAGCATCATCTGCAGAAGCATAAAAGCTAGCGTCTGTTAATTCTGAAAGCGGCTTCTTATCCAAAAATTCATCCTCACAGGCCTGCAGCGTCATTCCACCCGCGATTAACCCGCCAGCTACTAAAGACAGATAGATCGTTCTTTTAAAATTTATCATGGTTTGTTTGAGTTAATACATTAATTAAAAACCGACGTTCACACCGAATAAGAAAGTTCTAGCCTGCGGATAGATACCACGGTCAACGCCTATCTCCAGCACGCTGTTAGACTGGCCTTCAATGAATCTGGCAGAACCAACTTCCGGATCGAATCCATCGTCGTATCGTGTCCAGGTAAACAGGTTGGCAGCACTTACATACACTCTCAGGCGCTCAATTTTAGCTCTTTGAGAAATAGCGGCCGGAACATTGTAGCCCAGCTGCAGGTTCTTCAACCTTACATAGGAACCATCTCTTACCCATCTGTCAGAATTTGGACGCATGTTCTGGTTAGGATCACCGGCATACAATCTAGGATACTCTGCATTCGGGTTATCGGCGGTAAAGGTGTTACCAATCAACGATCTAAACTTATTACCTGGGTCTGCAGAATAGCCGTAAAGGGCTATGGCACTAAAGATATCATTACC
The DNA here is from genome assembly GCF_042686245.1 of Pontibacter toksunensis. Classification (NCBI taxonomy): domain Bacteria; kingdom Pseudomonadati; phylum Bacteroidota; class Cytophagia; order Cytophagales; family Hymenobacteraceae; genus Pontibacter; species Pontibacter toksunensis. The sequence continues at coordinate 212,428 of NZ_JBHUOX010000004.1, forward strand.
AAAGCTACTGTTAAACAGGAAGTTCAGGTCGAAGTTCTTATAAGTAAAATCACCTGTTAAACCAGCTGTAAAATCAGGAAGCGGGTTACCGATAACTGTTCTATCGTCACCGTCTATAAATCCGTTTCCATTGTTATCCACAAATATGATGTCACCTAATGCGGCGTTCGGCTGTACTTTGATGACTTCAGAAAGTTGTTCCTCTGTTCTGATGATACCGGCAGTCTGGAAGCCATAGAACTGAGCTATTGGCTGGCCTACCTCTGTAAGGCTGACATTGACGAGGTATTCCCCTCTTCCACCAAGGCTCAATACCTCGTTTTTGATAGTGGTCAAGTTCAGACCAAAACCATAGCCGAAAGCATTTTCCATGTTACGGTAGCCCAACGCTAACTCAAAGCCTTTGTTCCTAATCTCACCAGCGTTTGTAAAGGCAGCTGTAGGACCAGTACTTTCAGGGATAGGCTCCTGCAGTAGTAAGTCTTTTGTGGTTTTTACAAAATAATCTGCACTTAAAGTCAGCCTGTTTGACAGGAAGCCCGACTCTATACCAACGTTAAATTGTTCTGTCGTCTCCCACCTGATGTCAGGGTTAACCTGTACACCCAGATAAGAACCTGGTACCTGAATCGCTCCGGCTGAACCACCGCCCAGCGCATATCTACCATTGGCAACAATTACACCGTAGGTTGGATAGAGGCTACCGATGTTCTGGTTACCTGTCTCGCCCCAACTGGCTCTTACCTTCAGGTTGCTTACGAAATCAACGCTATTCTTGAAGAAGTCTTCTTCTGACACTCTCCACCCAATAGACGCAGAAGGGAAAACACCGTATCTGTTGTTCGCAAACTTAGAAGAACCATCCCTTCTTACGTTTGCTGTGAACAGGTATCTGTCTGCAAAGGAATAGTTTACCCTGGCTAATTGAGAGTAAATGGCATACTCACCAGCACCACCACTCACAAAGTAGTCTCTTGTGGCAAGGTTTAAGTACTGGAGTTCAGCATTTTTAAGAAAACCTCCTCCTCTGGCAAAGGTATTCTGGTTGTAGTAGTCCTGTGCCTCAACACCTGCCAGCACATCAATATCATGCAGGCCGAATGTTTTGTTGTAGCTAAAGAGGTTTGTCCACTGCCATCCTCTGCCATAACCAGTATTTACACCCAGCGAGTTAGCCGTGTTGATCCTGTTGCCTATGGCATAGGCAGGGTCAAAGTTCTTGTTAGTGAAGTAGTTAAAGTCCAGGTTAAAGCTGGAACGGAAATTCAAGCCATCTATAATCTCTACCTCTCCATAAACAGAACCCAATATGCGGTAATTTCTGTTCGTGTTGTAGGACTCCAGCGCTAACCACACCGGGTTCTCAGACTCCCCTTCAAAGTTACTTGTAGGACCGGCAAATGAACCTGAACCGTCTGGATTGTAAACAGGAACCGTAGGCAGCTGACGAATACCACGTGAAAGCACCCCTGTGTTCAGGTCCTCGTTGTTAGGAATCAGCGACTCGTTTGTTGTGCTCAGCTGCAAGGTGTTTCCAATCTTTACTCTTGCGCCAATTTGATGGTCCGTATTTACACGGAACGTGTAACGCTCAAAATCAGACCCTATCACAATACCATCCTGCTTGAAATAACCTGCGGATACGTACAATTGAGATGCTTCACTACCTCCTGACCATGACAACTGGTAGTTAGAGATAGGCGCAGTTCGCAACAACTCATCCTGGTAGTTGGTGCCTTCACCTAAAGTCTCAGGGTTTACCCACGCCGGGTTTGTAGGAATTTTAGCAGCTTCCCTTGCCATATTATCCAGCATAGCATATTCTGCTGCATTCGTCATGTCAAGCGTTTTCCAGGCAGTCTGAATACCTGTGTAAGCGTTGAAGTTAATCTCAGCTCTTCCTGCTTTTCCTTTTTTGGTTGTCACCACCACTACACCGTTTGCCGCTCTTGAACCATAGATGGCAGTGGCAGAAGCATCTTTCAGGATTTCAATAGAAGCGATATCATTACTGTTCAGGTAGTTGATATTACCCTCCACCTGAACTCCATCCACTACGTAAAGCGGGTTGTTGTTACCGATGGTACCGGCACCCCTGATACGTATGCTTGATCCGGCACCTGGGGAACCAGAGTTAGCCGTTACCTGCACACCTGGTGTCTGACCTTGCAGGGCCTGCGCTACCGTTGGAGTAGGTATTCTTTCCAGCGCCTCACCCTGTACAGAAGAGATGGCACCTGTTACGTCAGATCTTTCCTGCGTACCGTAACCTACTACCACAACTTCCTCCAGCGCCTTAGCATCTGTTACAAGCGTAACATTCACTGTGGACCTGTTGTTGATCGGTGTTTCCTGCGTTTTGTAGCCGATAAAGGATACTACAAGTGTGCCGGTACCGTTTGGCACGTTCAAGGTGAAGTTACCATTCGCATCTGTGGCGGTACCTATGGTAGTTCCTTTTACTACTACCGTAGCACCCGGTACACCCTCGCCATCAGGTCCGATAACTTTTCCGCTTACGGGTACTGTCTGCCTGATGCCATCGTTGGCATAAAGACCGAAAGCGCTTAAATCAGTAGCAGTAGTTGCTGCCTGCACAGGGCTCTGTGACAAGCATGCAGCCGCCAACAGCAGCGCGAGCACCTTTTTCTGCTGTGGAGACTTCTTATGGCTGCTATTAGTGGGCAACCACATACTAAGGTAATTCTTTTTCATACAGTGTTGATTGTGTTAAAAAGACTATGAATTTGTAAAGAGCACTCCTACCTCCTCTGTATCAGCATGATACATCCCTCAAAAGAAGGTCATTTTTTATTTACCTGAAAAAAGCGATGCTTCAGTTTCTATATTCACGAACGCTTGATGATAGACTTATAGAATCAGTGATTGAGTACTCAGATTAAAAGCTTCCGCCAATTTAGATATATAATTTATTTTTACCATAAGTCTCAGAAAGAATTGCCTCTTTTCTTTTAAAAATACTTTAACTCCGTAGTAAATACTGAATAAATACTTAGAAAAGGCAACTAGCACTACCCATTGTATAACAACTTAGTTAACAGTTAATTGCACAATTATGAAGAAGAAAAATAAATAGCCTCCTATTTTTCTCTTGTTCAAAGAAAGGGAACTGCCTCAGTTGATTTGCACGGTTTATACGGAACAGAATCTTTAAGGATAGAAAAAAAATGTTTTATGGTCCAATTCCAATAACATTCAACATATAACAGTTCAAAGTTCTATCATTCCCAGAACATAATGGCGAACAGGCAACATGAAAGGCCTGCCGGAAAATCATGAATCTTGCGGCAGGCCTTTTCCTTTATAGCTTCCTGAATCCCTTATTACTCTTTATCCAAAGCAGAAACTTTCTTCATCTTCCTTACCTTCTGGTTTCTCAAAACGAATATGTTTTGAACTTCCTTTCTCCACTTTTCCTGCAGGGCAGGCGGCGCAGGCGTGTAAGTGAAAGAGCCCAGGATAATATCCTCATCTTCATCCTGATCATAATCGCCAGCCTTCATGGTGAGCCAGTGGCCCATCTGCGACTGCGCGAAGGTGCTGGCTGTAAGAGCAAGGCCCTTTTCCTCCCGCAGGTACACGAATCCCTTCTCCGGGACATTCTTGAAGTCCGGGAAGAAAGAAATGGCTGCTATATCTAGATCGCCGTCCTTATCGAAATCCCTAGTAAGCACTTTCGAGGCACCCAACATCGGGTAAAAGTAGGCCTCTATGAATTTATTCGTCCCGTCGTTTAGGAGAATCCGAATGCCGTGGTAAGGTTTCAGGACCGGCGAATAGTCAGCATTGTCGCCATTGGAGACAAGCAGGTCCAGAAAACCATCCTGGTTGAAATCAGCCAGTTCAAAGTATCTTAGCCCGTACACAGGCGGGAACTGCACTAAGTTCTTCTCCTCAAATTCTCCCTCGCCTTTGTTATAGAATACCTTTATTGCCTCGGTTCCCTGCGCGAACAGAACAACCAGGTCCTGGCGCCCGCCCTTATCAAGATCAACTACCTCAGCCTTACGCGCACCAGGTGAATTTTTGAGTACTACGGGCTGGTATTTACCCTGCCCCAGGTGCTTATACCAAACCAGTAGTCCTGTGTTATTACCGTAGTTGCAAACGACAATGTCCTGCAAGTTATCTTCATTTAGGTCAGCCACTACCATGGCCGCCGGGCGCTGCAGACCTTCTAAAAGTGTTTCCGGCGTTCTACTACTCTGAGCATTGGAGAACTGGACAAGCTTTCCCTTTTTAAGTTCAGAGGGGTCCATCACTCCGATAGTGAGTACTCTGTAAGTCCCATTATCCAGTGCAATATCCACAGGCGCTGAATCTAACTGGACTGAATCGGTCACCTGCAGTTTACCGTCAAGCCTGAAAAGCCACTTCCTGAGGTCACTTACCCAAAGTGTGTTGGTTGCCGCTTCGTACCTTGTTAATGTGGTAAGAGGGTATTTCCCTTTACCGAGGCTTGGAGCAACTACTGAAAAGCCGTCTAATTCAGGTTTTAAAGCAGTGGATGCCGGCAAGTTAAGCTGCTCAGGCGCGTTTTCCAGGTAGTAAGTCTCTATCTTTTTAAAATCTCTTTCAGCAATGAGCGGACTGTCTGGGAAGATTCATGCCTGCAGCAGTGCCGTCACCTCCTCAGAAGGCTTGTTCATATAGATGTTGTCTCCGGTTCTGTTTAAGCCTAAGCGCAAAGCCATCTGCGGCAGCACGCCCTGCTGCCAGGTCTTCTTATCCAGAAGTTCAGGCTCCGGAAAAGCATGGCAGGTGCGGCAACAGGCCTGCGCCAGTTGCTGCCCTGTTAAATGAAGCGTCTCAGTGGTATAGGGTAAGGTAACGCCCTGCAGGGTCACACGCTCCTCCTCGAGCTTACCCTGATCAGCACTTCCGGTGCAAGCCGATACTATCGCGAGGCACAGTAGCAAGTAGCGAAACAGTATGCTATAGTTCTACCTTTCTCGTTTGGCCATTGTAGTCCTGTATCTGGATAGATGCCATATTGTTAGTCAGGATCAGCTTGCGTGATGACTGCGACAGGTATGTTTGTCCGTAATAGAACTCCTGCACCTGCTTCTTGCCATTCTTATATGTAATGGTAGCCATACGGTCAAATGGCTGCAGCGCTATCACTTTCAAAACACCTGCCCCTCTGCCTTTTGCTGCAAACATACGCAGGCTGTCGTTGTTCTGCGTCACGAGAGTCAGCTTTTGTCCTTTGGCATTTACCAACTGTGCAATAGCCTTGGCATCTCCGCTCACATAGAAACCGCTATTCGCGATGGAAGCAGGAGTAAACCGGCCTTTTCCATTACCCCTCAGGTATAGCCCCGTAAAGGCATCGTACCGGCCGGTGAACACCTCTGTTCCATAGTCGTTGCCAACCAGCAGCAGGTCTAAGTTTCCGTCACCATCTACATCGTCTGGCTGTATGCCATACACAGGCGCAAGTTGCGCCGCCTTCGGAAGCACTTTCATCTTAAACCTGCCATTCCCCAGATTCTCTATATAGCTGCTCTGGAAATGTGTGGCCTGCATCATGAGAGCCCCCTCACGCTCAGACTGTGGTATGACTTCATCAATTGTTGCATTGGCATAATGGACGTAGCGCGGGAAAATGCTGCGGGTGCGGGGCATCTGCGCATTCAGGTCATCCCGGGTGTGCATCGGGAAAGGCTTCATAGTACCATCCGTGGCTTTCAGGTAGCAGGCCAGCACCGGGTCTATACTACCGTTGTTATCAAAGTCTTTCGCAAAAATGCTTAGGGGTTGAGTAGCCGATGCCACATAATTTGTGTTCAGGCCTAAATTACCGGCTACATAGTCTATATCGCCGTCATTATCAAAGTCTCCTGCTGCCAGGCTGTTCCACCAGCCGGTATAGTCCGCAAGGCCTGTTGACTGGGTAACGTTTTTGAACTTACCGTTCGTGTTCTGGAAGAAGGTAACCGGCATCCACTCCCCGGCCAACACCAGGTCAACCTCCCCGTCTCCGTTAAAGTCAGACCATAATGCATCCGTAATCATACCTGCTTTTTTCAGCTCCGGGCTAACGGAGGCCGTAACATCCACAAAGCGGCTACTCTCGTTCCGGAGGATATAACTCTCCGGTGCGAGCGGATATTTTCCGGGTACCACGCGCCCTGCCACAAACAGGTCCAGGTCGCCGTCCTTGTCATAGTCTGCTGCTCTTACACCCGACTTACTAGATGTTAAAACTGGCAGAGCCGCTGCATCTGGCTTAAAGTTGCCTTTGCCATCGTTTATATAAAGCCGATCGTGCAGTTGCTCAGAGCCCTCCAGAAACTCATAGCTTCCGCTGGCAGCATAAAAATCCAGATCACCATCATTATCTGCATCGAAGAACAGAACGCCCATGTCCTCTCCGATTTTGCCACTCGGGATGCTTCCCTTCGTTAACTCAAAGGTGCCGTCCGGCAGCTGTGTGAACAGTCCCCCGTCTTTGCCGGCAGATCCGCCTATGTAAAAGTCATCCAAACCATCCCCGTTAACATCACCAACTGCTATGCCCGGCCCAAATTGGGACAACTTGTGAGGCAGTGTGCGTTGCCAGTTAAAGTCAATGCCGTCGTCTTCGCTGCTCCTGTACTGCACACCGTGTTCTGCTGAAACCTCCCTGAATACCATGTGTTGCTTGTTGCCTTCCACATTTTGCGGAGAAACCTGCATCTTAGCCTCCCGCTGTTCCAGTGTCAGCACCTGGTCTGCTTTTATGTCCTTTAGCAGCTGGTATTTTCCATTTGGCCACACCACCTTCAGGGAATCAACATTATCAACACTGCCTAAACCAAAGTGCGCGATGCTTTCTACAGAAGAGAGGTAGCCTTTATAAACACTGTTCTCATGGAACTGCTTTTTGCCCTTGCCATAGTAGATAGTAGCCATGGCTCCCAGACCAGAATTATTAGGTGCATTTCCATTAAACTTCAGACGCAAAAAATGGCTCTTCTCCTCTCCTTCTTTTGATGCATAGAGGCTGTTGCGGTATACAAAGGCGCTGTCGTTAATGTTGTTTACTATAAAGTCCAGGTCGCCGTCGTTATCTAAATCTGCATAGGCGGCACCGTTAGAGAATCCCGGAATATCCAGTCCCCAGTTTTTGGTCTCATCACTGAAAGACAGATCGCCTTTATTTTTGAAAGCGTAGTTAGAAGTTTTAACTACGGGGATAGAATCTGCCAGATAAGCATAGCCTCCAACTGATCCGGCTGGCCCGTTTCGGTACACACTAAAATCCAGGTCTGTTATGTCTTTTGGAAAACCGTTGGTGATAATCACATCGCGGAAGCCATCGTTGTCAAAGTCTGCCACTAAGGGTGTCCAGCTCCAGTCGGTTTGGTGAAGTCCTGTTAACTGACCGACTTCGCTAAATACCGGGTGACCATCCGGCGTCATACCTTGATTCAACTGCAACGTGTTACGGAAATACTGATGCTGGTAACCGTAAATGTCATTGTTAATATAGTTGGCGTAATTGTTTGCCATCAACATCATTTTCTTTCGCTTATTATCTTCAGGCAGCATATCCAGGGCCAGGATATCCACTAATCCATCGTTGTTTATATCGGTTACGCTGTTACCCATAGCAGAGTAACTAGTGTGTTTGATGTAATCTGTTATTTTGTTTGTGAAGGTGCCGTCCTGGTTGTTGATGTACAGCAGGTCGTTTGAGAGATAGTCATTCGTAACATATATATCAGGCCAGCCATCTAAGTTTATATCGTTGATGGCAAGACCTAAGCCGAATCCTTCAGTCAAAACACCTGCCTCTCGCGACACATTGGTAAATGTGTTATCTCCGTTGTTGCGGTAAAGCCGGTCTGTATTCAAGGCTGAACCGTCAGTTATCTTCTTGCGGTATTTACTGGGTACGCCTGTATTAATCACGCTGATAAGAACATACAAGTCAAGGTCACCGTCCTTATCATAATCAAAAAAAGCAGCGTTGGTTGTATAGCCTGTGTCGGCAACGCCGTAATTGGCGGCTGACTCCGTAAACGTCGGCACGCCATCTTTGCCTAGGCCATTGTTTATGTACAGCAGATTGGCGCGGCTCAGCGAGTCCTTCTTCATGGTGGCTCCCACGTATATGTCCAGCCAGCCATCGTTGTTTATATCCACCAACGCCACCCCGGAACACCACTTGCCCTCTCCTGTTACGCCAGCTTTTCCTGTCACATCATCGAACGCAAAGTCACCTTTGTTCAAGTAAAGCTTATTCGAGACCATGTTGCCTGTGAAGTATATATCCTGCAGTCCATCGTTGTTGAAATCTCCGATACCTACGCCGCCGCCATTATAAATATACTCCGACTTAAGGACGTTCATGGTATCGGATTCAAAAATGCGATTTGAAAAATGGATTCTAGTTTCGTCCGAAGGCAATCTTTCGAATAGGTGCTTTTCTTTCTGCTTACATGCCGGCATCGTAAGAAAAAGCAGGACGAGTAACAAGAGAGGATTGATGTTGAAAAGGCGCATAAAATAAAGAAAAACAGATAGGGTTTGTTGGTTACCAACATCCTCTACCTCACAAACCAAGCAGCTGTTTTTTAGGTTCTTTAGAGCAGGCAATATGCAGAAATAAAGAAAGAATCTGTTCTTATTTATGACTGTAAACAAGAAAGTAAAAGCCTCCGGCGCTAATGCTCCGGAGGCTTCTTTTGATACCCTGTCAGCTTATAACCCGATAGGGTTCAGAATCGCTGGCCGCTAAAAGCCTGGGTTCTGTGTTAGCACAGATTCTCCGCCTACTGTCTGCAGGTCGATCTGTCGTTGCGGAATCGGGAAATACTCGTTTTTGCCTGTAGTGAAAAAACCACCCTCAACATCTGGAAGAAGGGCGCCCTCATAGTCAAAGAAAGCATTCAGTTTCTCAGCCGCTTTGCCCCAGCGAACCAGGTCAAAGAAGCGGTGGCCTTCCAGGGCCAGTTCCAGTTTGCGCTCAAAGTAAATAGCTTCTAATGCTTCCTCTTTGCCAAGTCCAGCAAAATAGCCTTCCGGGTAAGGCTCTACGTTGTAGTTGGCTGCCGGCACATCTGTAAAACCATCCAAAGGCTCGCTTGGATCTACATAGGTAGTCACAATATTCTCGGGTCTATCGGCTCTGGCACGTACCATATTCACATATTCCTGCGCCTGCGCAAAGTTACCCAACTGCGCCTCAGCTTCGGCCGCCATCAGCAGCACGTCTGCAAACCGAATGATGAGCACATTGATTGCAGAACCCGGAGCCCAGGAACTCTGATCTGCGTAAGTATCCGCTGTGGCTTGCCAGTAGATGAACTTTTTGGCAGAGTACGGACCCGCACTAGATTGCTCACGAATCCAGGCCTGCCCCGGGTGCAGCCCCCAGTCCAGGAAAGGAATGCCACGACGACCTACTGTCCAGTCCAGGCGAGGGTCTACTGATTGCTGGTCTGGTACAAAAGCTTTGTCAGAGGTTATACCCTGGTCATTCTTAAGCGGGTCAATATTGTAATTGTCTACCATGGGAAATCCCTGCGCCGTTGTCTGGTAAGAGTTTGCCAGGTCCAGGGTAGGCTGGTAGAATCCGCAGCAGCGGAAAGGGCTGTTATAAGGAAAGTTCAGCATCTGGCCCATGTTGCCATTCGCAATGGTGTTGGTTCCATCGTTCGCCACCATCTGTACCGCAAATACAGACTCTTTGTTGTTCTCGGCGCTGGCATCCCAGTTGTCCTTGAACTTGTCGACAAGACCGTATGTAAGGCCGTTGCTGGTAACGCCATTTGCGATAACATCATCAAATATTGCTTTTGCCTCAGCAAACTCTTGCTGATACAGGTAGGTTTTACCAAGATAAGAAGCGGCTGCCCACTTATTGGCTCTGCCCACCTGCGGCTGTGAGTTTGGCAGATTTTCCATAGCGAACTTGAAATCTTCCTCAATATTAGGCCAGATGTCCACGTTGTTCGGCTGGTTGAAATCCGTGGTTGTCTCATCAATCCAAGGTACCATGTTAAACATCTTCTTCAGCTCGAAGTAGTAGTGCCCGCGCAGAAAGCGTGCCTCCCCTGCAATTCGCTGCTTCTCTCCTTCAGAGATACCTTCTGCCACTTCGAGTAAACTCAGCACAGAGTTTGCACGGGTAATGCCCTCATACATCGCCCTCCACTTCAGGTTTAGAAAGCCATTGCTCGGATCCACGTTAAACGTTGCAATAGGGTTGATAGCAGGCTGATCCGCGCCGTCGCTGCCTTTGTGAGCTTCCCCTCCGGCCACACTACCATACACCCAGTTAGAGGGGTCTGTTTCCCAGTTGCCTATACCTATACCGTCCAGGGCAGCGTAGGCACCAATCAAAAGTTTTTCCACACCCGCCTCATTGGCCAGTACTTCATCACTCAGTGCACCTATGGCCGGCTTTTCCAAAAACTCATCCTCACAAGAGGTAAATAGCGGCATAGTAGCCACCATGGCCGTGTAAAGTATATATTTAAACCTTTTCATATTTAAAATTATTAAGATAAAAAATTAGAAGGAAACATTTAACCCTACCAGGTACTGGCGCATGTTCGGATAATTGCCCTCATCTATACCAAAGGCGGTAGTGCCTCCTGAAATTTCAGGATCTATGCCTGAGTAGTTTGTAATGGTAAACAGGTTAGCCGCCTGCACATACACCCTTAGGCTTCCCATTCCGTATTTGCTTATCAAAGCAGCAGGCAGTGTATAGCCTAGCTGCACGTTTTTCATCCTCAGGTAAGAACCGTCTTCCACATAATATGAGTTAGGGACGTTGGAAGTACTGAAGGAGCCTACGTTTTCCTGAATAGGAGCTATGGCATCGCGATTTTCCGGTGTCCAGGCATTGTACACAGCGGTCCTACTTTTCGCACCCTGGAAGTTCGGGTAGAAATCAGTCCACCATTTTACCTGGTTCCATATATCGTTGCCCTGGCTACCATAAATGAACGTGCTAAAATCAAAGTTCTTGTAGGTGGCTGTGATGTTCAGGCCGTACGTAAAGTCCGGGTTAGGGCTACCCAGTATCACCCTGTCATCAGGCGTGATGATGCCGTCACCATCTGTATCGGCGTAACGGAAGCGGCCGAGGCCTATACCTGTCTGGTAAATGGCTGCCGTGTCGCCGGTGGCTTCTTCCGCCAACTCGTTAGCTTCCATAATTTCATCCTCACTATCCCAGAAGCCTTCGATCTGATAACCAAAGAATGAACTCATGGCATCTCCAACCCGGTTACGGATTATATTGCTACCATTAAAGCGGCGTTGCTCTAAATCGAAGTTCTGGGCACCGTTCGATATCTTCAGGATCTCATTGTTATACGTTGTGAGTATCCCGGTAATATCAAACCGGAGATCTGAGGTAGCTTCGATATGACCGGTTACTGAGGCATCAATACCGCTGTTCCGCATCTGACCAATATTCACAAACGGCACAGTAGCTGCTCCGGCAGTACCCGGAAACTCCGGGTTAAACAGCAGGTCCTGTATCTCTTTCACGTAATAATCAGCGGTAAGGTCTATCTTTCCGTTGAATAACGTGGCATCAATACCTATATTGCTGTTGATGTTGGTTTCCCATTTAGCACCCGGGTTACCGATACGGCTCTTTCTGAAACCCTCAGTAGTAAGCATGTTGGTGCCATCAATGTCGTAGAACGAAAACTGTCTGTTTGAGCCATAAGTGGTGAAGGCATTCCCTGGGTCAACATTCAATTGGTTACCCATTACACCATAACCCCCACGTATCTTCAGATCAGTGATCCAGCCAACCTGCATAAAGGATTCCTCGGATATTCGCCAGCCAGCACTCACCGCGGGGAATACGCCATACCGGTTATCTGGCCCGAAGCGCGAAGATCCATCGCGGCGGACAACGAGCCCCAGTAGGTACTTATCCATTAGGTTATAGTCTAACCGTCCAATTAGGGAGAAGAGCGCATCTTCGCCTCTGCCGCTATAGTTTGTCGGGGTACCTGAACCCGTGCTGAGCGTGGTAAAGTTTGGGTCAAAAGAGAAGTAACCCTGTGTTGAGCCACCTAGGTTGTTCCAGAAATTATTATAAGCTTCGGTTCCAACAACCACACCCAACTCATGTATATCGTTGAAAGTATTCTTATAAGTCAGCGTATTCGTCCAGGTCCAGTTATAGCCGTTAGCGGCACTCTGATTGAACTGGTTGACAGTATTATTCTCGGCATTCTCATATTCCGGATAGGTAAAAGACCTGTAGGAGTTACTGTACATCTCGCCACCGAAGCTGGTGCGGGCCGTAAAATTGTCCAAGAAGTCTACTTCAGCGAACACATTACCAAAGAGGCGGTTGCCCAGCCCGTTGTTATTGCCGATTCTGGCAAGTTGCGCCACCGGGTTCCGGGCGTTCCCAAGTCCAGTACCAAATGAGCCGGCAAAATTCCCCATGATGTCATACACTGGAATGATGGTCTGTTCCCGATATGCCATATTAATGACATTTTCGCCACCGCCAATCTGCCGGTCATTAATAATGGAGTACGCCAAGTTCTCTCCTATACGTATATTTTTGGTCACATTGTAGGTGCTGTTTGCCCGCACGGTATACCTTTCATAAAAGGTATTCATTAAAGCTCCCTCCTGATCGAAATAATTTGCCGAAAAGTAAAAGCTCCCCATATCACCGCCACCGCTCACAGCAACGTTATGGCTCTGGATAGGTGCCGGATTGAAGACTTCCTCAAACCAGTTAGTGCCTTCTTTGTTTGCCCGCACGATTCGGTAGAAAGATCCCAACTCTCCGCTACCTCCCGTATATAAAGGATTCACATTGTATAGGGAAGGATCAACCCTAGGGTCACCTTCCATCAGGCCGGTATTTCTGCCGACAGCGAGATAGTCCGGTAGGACGGGGTTTGCACCCGAGCCATATAACGCCTCAGTTGGTGCAACCCGAAAGTTAAGCTCAGCCATTTCCTGCGGATTAGCCAGATCCCACACATTGCCTTCAGGCGGCCTTTGGGTGCCATAATACCCGTCGTACTGTACCCTTACTTTCTCCTTGCCTCTTTTGGTGGTAATGATAATAACTCCGTTGGCGGCGCGGGAACCATAGATGGAGGCAGACCCCGCATCCTTCAGCACCTGCATAGAGGCTATGTCATTAGGGTTAATATCGTTGATGTTTTGTGTTGGTACACCATCCACTACATACAAAGGGCTATTATTCCCAAACGTGTTGAAACCGCGTATCCTCACCTGCTGTGCCGCACCTGGCTGGCCAGAGCCAAGTACTGTAACACCGGCAGCCCGTCCCTGTAGCATACTTGTTACCTGGGCCTCTGGCTGCTTCGTCATCTCACTTACATCCACCACAGCCACTGCACCTGTCAGGTCCTTTTTCTCCTGCGTTGCATAACCTGTCACAACTACTTCTTCTAACGCTCTTGCATCAGTAGCAAGCGAAATGTTGATAGAGGATCTGTTGTTTATCGGCACTTCCTGTCTTTTATAACCAATAAAGGACACAACAAGGGTTCCGGTACCATTTGGCACATTCAGGGTAAAATTACCGTTTGCGTCTGTGGCTGTACCAATAGTAGTTCCTTTTACCATTACTGTGGCACCCGGAACGCCCTGTCCGTCATCGCCTACAACTCTTCCGCTCACAGGCACTGCCTGCCTTAAAGCCTCGTTTGTAAACATCATAGCATCCGCTGCATAGTGCCCGGAGGCATTTATGTCAGCAACAGTAGTTCCTGCCTGTACAGGGCTTTGTGACAGGCACGCTGCAGCTAGCAGCATAGCAAGCACCTTTTTCTGAGGTAAGGTTTTAAAATGGCTGCACTGGGAGAGCATCCATGTACTAAAGTATCTCTGTTTCATACATTGGTAGTTGAGATGAATTAACTTTGAACTGTACTGACAATACATCAGCCAACACATCTCCCCCTTCAAAGAACTCTAAGAGAACAGATATATGTGCGTGCCGATGATACTATGAGGATTCTGTTGTGTGCTTTTGTAGCAGTATTACATAGGCATGGTGATTGATTACTCAAATTTATAAGAAAAATAACAATTAGCTAACATCTTTTATTATTTTTTATTAACTCTCCCAAATGAATGATTCCATTAAGTTTCTGCTGCTCTCAGTGCTAATTATACGTCAAATAAACACTTTATATTTTAACCTTTAATTTTAAGTGACTAACTTATCTTAATTTTTAGCAGAAGTTATTGCTGATGTTAAAATATTTATTCAATTTGTGCTGACCATAACAATACGAACATGAGCTATCCATCAATAGTGAGTACCTACACAGACAGCCTAAATACTATTGAGAGAAAAAAACGTTTGCAGAAGATTAAAATTATCAAACACCTGTATGTAAAGGGTGCCAAGACAAACACAGAGCTTTGCAACCGGTTCAGCATTAGTTCTCCTACTTCGATGGGTCTGCTGAATGAACTGATTGCAGAGGGCCTGGTAGAGAAGCAGGGGCAAGGGAAGTCTGTAGGTGGCAGGAAGCCAGATCTATATGGCCTAAAGGATAACTCCCTCTTCGTTTTGAGTATTGAGATGGAAAGGTTCAAAACCAGGATGGCTATCTTCGACAATAACAACAACATTGTATCCGGCACCTGCACTTATCCTATTAAAATATCCAAAGACTTAAGTGCTGTTGAGCAGCTTTATGAGTACGCCAGCAGCCTAATACTCGCTTCCGGTATTGATACAGACAAACTTGTGGGGATTGGCATCAGCATGCCGGGTCTGGTCACTCCTAAAGAAGGAAACAACTACTCCTACCTAGTATCGCAGTATATACCGGATTTATTAGTACAGCATACCACTGTGTCGCTGCAGCAAATATTGGAAAAGAAGTTTAACAAGCATGTTTACCTGCAGAATGATGTGAAGAGTGCCGCGCTGGCAGAGTTCCGCTTTGGCCTCGCTCAGAATAAAAAAGACGTGCTGGTCATTTCAATGGACTGGGGCATCGGGCTTGGAGTAATAATGGATGGAAAGCTACGCAACGGCTCTTCGGGCTTCGCCGGGGAGTTAGGCCACATTCCGCTGGTGGAAAACGGTGCGCTTTGCCACTGTGGAAAGAGAGGTTGCCTGGAAACAGTGGCGTCTGGTCTGGCATTGGCACAAATGGCAAAAGAGGGTATTAAAGCAGGCAAAGCCTCTATCCTGAACCGGTTATCTGACCAGGAAATAGACCAGATAGAGCCTCAAATTATTATAGATGCAGCAAATAAAGGAGATCAGTACGCCATCAGCATTCTCTCCGAAATCGGTATACACCTTGGCAAGGGCATTGCTATTCTCATCCAGCTGTTTAACCCTGAGCTGATTATTTTAGGAGGCAAAATTGCCGAGGCGAAGCAATTCATCACCACACCTATTCAACAGTCTGTCAACACCTACTGCATGACGCAGCTGAGAGAGTCTACCACCATAGCCTTGTCTAAACTAGGAAAGGATGCGGGCATACTTGGCTCGGTGGCAACAGTAATGGAAAATATCTTTGAGACTCAGATTGAATTGGCCAGGTAAAAACAAGGGAACAGTCACAAAGTCAGCTAGCACAGACACCAGCATAAAAACCTGCATCACCTGAACAGATCATCTATACTTATTCAACAAAGAAACTATGGCCCGATTAAACCTTTTGGAAGAGACACGCTTTGAGAAGCTTCCGGTAACAGTGTACCCTGATGAGCATACCGCCTCCCTGAAGGTTGCCGGGCGTATTGCAGATCTAATCCGCAGCAAACAGCAAAAGGGGGAAAAAGCAGTGCTTGGCCTTGCCACAGGCGCTACACCCGTGGAAGTGTATGCCGAACTGGTGCGCCTGCACCGGGAGGAGGGTCTCAGCTTTCAGAACGTCGTCACCTTTAACCTCGATGAGTACTACCCCATGAGCCCAACCGCAGCCCAAAGCTACGTCACGTTCATGAACGAGAACCTCTTCGATCATGTGGATATTCCCAAAGCCAGTGTGCATATACCGGATGGCACGCTGGAGAGAGAGCAGATTACAGCTTACTGCCTGGACTATGAGCGGAAGATTGAGGCGCTGGGAGGACTGGACCTGCAGATACTGGGGATTGGACGTACCGGCCACATTGGGTTTAACGAGCCTGGCTCTGCGCCCAACTCCGGCACCCGCCTCGTTACCCTCGACGACCTAACCCGCCGCGATGCTTCCCGCGACTTCGGGGGAAAAGAGAATGTGCCCACCAAAGCCATCACCATGGGCATCGGCACCATCTTCAAGGCCCGCGAAATCATCCTCATGGCCTGGAGCCAGAAGAAAGCGCCCATCATCAAAAAGGCCGTGGAAGGGGAAATTTCCAGTGAGGTGCCTGCCACTTACCTGCAGCTCTCCGAGCATGTGGAGTTTGTGCTGGATGCCGATGCCGCCTCTGAACTGACACGCTTTAATACACCATGGCTGGTGAAAGACTGTGTGTGGGATGAGAAACTGACAAAGAAGGCTGTTATCTGGCTTTCTGACACAGTTAATAAGCCTATTCTGAAACTGACGGACGAAGACTATAACAACCACGGTATGGCACAGCTGGCCGTGGAGAAGGGTCCGGCTTATAACATCAACATCCATATCTTTAATAAGCTGCAGCATACCATTACAGGCTGGCCCGGGGGCAAGCCAAACGCCGATGACTCGCAGCGGCCCGAGCGGGCAAAGCCGGCACAAAAACGCGTGCTTATCTTTTCACCACACCCAGATGATGATGTTATTTCCATGGGAGGCACCTTTATTCGCCTCGTGGACCAGGGGCACGACGTGCATGTAGCCTACCAGACCTCGGGCAACACAGCGGTGTGGGACGATGATGTGCTGCGTTATATGGAGTTTGCCATTGACTTTGACAAGAGCATTGGCGAAGACAGCAGCAAGATCAAGAACCTATACGGGGAGATGCGCAGCTTCTTTGAAACAAAGCAACCCAACCAACCTGACCCGATGGAGGTGCGCAATGTAAAGGGCTTCATCCGGAAGAGCGAGGCCATCGCTGCGGCGCGCTATGCCGGGTTGAACGATGACCACATTCACTTTATGGCGCTACCGTTCTACGAGGAGGGCAAAGTGCGCCGAAACCCGGTCACAGAAAAAGACATTGAGCAGACTATGGAACTGCTGCGCCAGGTAAAACCGCACCAGGTATTTGCCGCCGGTGATTTTGCTGATCCGCACGGCACGCACATTGTCTGCTTCCGCATTATTCTGGAAGCGCTGCACCGCCTCAGCAAAACCGAAAGCTGGATAGAGGATTGCTGGCTGTGGATGTACCGGGGCGCCTGGCACGAGTTTGAAACCCATGAGATAGAAATGGCTGTGCCGCTGTCGCCGCAGGAGGTAGAAAGAAAAAGGAATGCTATCTTCAAGCACCAGTCGCAGAAAGACAGGCCGGTGTTCCCGGGCGACGATGCCCGCGAGTTTTGGGTGAGGGCTGAAGCAAGAAACCGCGAGACAGCGAAAGACTACGACTGCCTGGGCCTTGCTGACTACGAAGCGATGGAGGCTTTTGTCAGGTACAGATTTTAAGAAGAAGGGATGCAGCGAGGCTTAGCCTTACCTACTGTAAAATAGGGAGCTTCGCACTTTACCTGCAACGCCTGAAGCAAAGCAGCGGAAAAGAATTATAGCTGATGTACAAAAGTGGCATCAGCATATACTGTAGTACTGTTGCACAACACAAAAATAAAACTCATCATATTCACTAACTACACAATCAGCAACTTTCAATGGCACAAAACTCAATGTTAAAAGAAGAGAGGGCAGCAGCTGCCAATCAAAGTGGAGGCAGCATGCGGTCGATGCTGATCATCGGGGCGCTGTTTTTTATCTTCGGCTTTGTTACCTGGCTGAACTCCGTTCTTATCCCCTATCTGAAAATCGCCTGTGAGCTCAACAACTTCGAGTCTTACCTGGTAGCCTTTGCCTTTTATGTTTCTTACCTGGTAATGGCCATTCCGTCTGCGTGGGTGCTGAAAAAGACGGGCTTTAAGAAAGGCATGTCGCTGGGGTTAGCTGTGATGGCCGTAGGTGCGCTTATCTTTGTTCCGGCCGCCATGACAAGGACATATCTTTTCTTCCTGATAGGCTTGTTTATACAAGGCACCGGCCTGGCTGTGCTGCAAACAGCGGTCAACCCCTATGTAACCATTCTGGGGCCACGCGAAAGTGCGGCAAAGCGCATCAGTATTATGGGTATCTGTAACAAAGTGGCAGGAGCCCTGGCTCCACTTATTTTAGGTGCCATTGTGCTGGAAAATGCCGATGCCCTTGTAAATACTTTAGGTAGCATGAGTGCTGCGCAGCAGGCAGTGGAACTGGATGCTTTGGCTACAAAAGTAATTATGCCCTACATCATCATGGCTGGAATACTGGTAGTGCTGGCGGTTCTGGTTTCTTTCTCTGCCCTTCCGGAAATTGACACGGACCAGGAAGACGAAACAGTGGCGACGGCGAATACAAACAAGACAAGCATCCTGCAGTTTCCGCACGTGCTGCTGGGCGCCTTTACGCTCTTCCTGTATGTGGGCGTGGAAGTAATGGCAGGCGACACCGTTATCAGCTATGGTGCCGCACAGGGTGTAGACTTATCGACGGCCAAGTTCTTTACCACCTATACCATGGTTGCGATGCTTGTGGGCTATGTGATCGGCATTATAGCCATACCTACTTTCATTTCTCAGTCCAGGGCATTGCAGGTGTCAGCGGTGCTGGGTGTGCTGTTTGTGCTTGTAGCCCTCTTTACCGACGGCTATACTTCTGTGTTGTTCATCTCCCTGCTGGGTCTGGCAAACGCGCTGATGTGGCCCGCTATCTGGCCCCTGGCCATTGCTGACTTAGGCCGCTTTACCAAAATCGGTTCTTCGCTGCTGATAATGGGTATTGCCGGTGGAGCCATTCTGCCACTTCTATATGGCTGGCTGGCTGACACGATCAGCCCGCAGCAGGCTTACTGGATCATGATTCCCTGCTACCTCGTCATCCTGTACTTCGCTGTTTACGGACACAAGATCAGAACAAAGCAGCCAGTAGTGTCAGGAAACCTTCCTTTATAATTCATTTATCAAATTAGACATAGTATGAAACGATTCTTTTTTCTGTTCCTGCTGCTTGCGCAGGTGGCATCAGCCCAGGACATTAATATAATTCCGAAGCCTGCCAGTGTGCAGGTAAAGCCCGGTAAGTTTACCATTAGCCACAATACGACCATTGTTGCAAAAGACAATGAAGATAGAAAGTCAGCTGAATTCCTAAACGAGTACTTGCAGGAGGTGTATGGCTTTAAGCTCGACATCGATAAAAAGGAAAAGAAAAACTCTATCCGCTTTGCAACACGCAAACCTTCAAAGGGAGCAGAAAAAGATGCTTACAACCTGAACGTGACTGATAAAGGTGTTACAATTGAAGGAGACACTTATGCCGGCACTTTCTATGGCCTGCAGTCCCTGATTCAGTTACTGCCGGTTGAGAAAAGCGCTTCTCTGGAAATTCCCGCTGTGGCGATACAGGATGCTCCACGCTTCTCCTACCGCGGCATGCACTTGGATGTGGCCCGCCATATGTTCCCGGTGTCTTTTATAAAGAAGTACATCGATTACCTGGCCCTGCACAAGATGAACTACTTCCACTGGCACTTAACAGAAGACCAGGGCTGGCGAATTGAGATAAAGAAGTACCCTAAACTTACAGAAGTAGGTGGCTACCGCGATGGCACCATCATTGGCCGTTACCCGGGAACCGGCAATACGGGCAAGCGCTACGGGGGCTTCTATACACAGGAGGAAGCCAAAGAGATAGTAAAGTACGCGGCAGACAGGCACATTACTGTGATTCCCGAAATTGAGATGCCCGGCCACTCCAGCGCTGCCCTTACCGCCTACCCCTGGTTAGGCTGCCCTGAAACCGGCCCTTACAAGGTAGAGCAAACATGGGGGATTTTTGATGATGTATACTGCGCCGGAAAAGAGACCACCTTTACCTTTCTTCAGGATGTGATGGATGAGGTGATGGCCATTTTCCCGTCTAAGTACATGCACATTGGCGGCGACGAAAGCCCGAAAACTAACTGGAAGAACTGCCCGCTTTGCCAGAAAAGGATAAAGGAAGAAGGCCTGGAGGATGAGCATGAGCTGCAGAGCTACTTCATTCAGCGGATGGAGAAGTACATCAACAGCAAAGGCAGGACCATTATTGGCTGGGATGAGATACTGGAGGGCGGCCTGGCACCAAATGCCATTGTCATGAGCTGGCGCGGCGAGGCGGGCGGTATTGCAGCTGCACAGCAAAACCACTACGTGATCATGACGCCTGGCACCCACGTATACTTTGACCATTCCCAGAGCCAGCGCGAAGACTCTGTTACCATCGGCGGCTTTACCACTGTTCAGAAGGCCTACAGTTATGAGCCTATCCCGAAAGAACTGACACCGGAGCAGGCAAAGTATGTGCTGGGCGCACAGGCCAATGTGTGGACGGAATACATGAGCAACCCTGCCAAAGTAGAGTACCAGATATTCCCGAGGATGAGCGCCCTCAGCGAGGTACTGTGGACGGCACCGGAGAAAAAGAACTGGTCTGATTTTGAGAAGCGGCTGCTCACGCAGTTCAAGCGCTACGACCTGTGGGGGGCCAACTACAGCAATGCTTTTTACGACATCGAAGCTGAGGTTTTACCCTCGCCGGATAACCAGGGTGTTACTATAAAGCTGGGTGCGAAGGAAGACCTGGGCAAGCTGGTGTACACTGTTAATGGTCAGCAAGCTGAAAAGGAATATACTTCTCCGTTAGTCATCAAAGAGCCTGCAAAGGTAACAGGGTTGTATTATAAGGACGACAAGCTGATTGACTCCCTGACCCTGAAACTAAACATTAACAAAGCCACCGGAAAATCAATTGCACTGAAAGAGAAACCTTCAGAATATTTCCCGGGAAACGGCGCTTTCACTTTAGTTGATGGTATTATCAACAGGAAAGGCGGCCGGGACCAGCAATCTATCGGCTACTCCGGAAGCGACCTGGAGGCTACCATAGACCTGGGAACAACGCAGCAGGTAAACAATGTAGTGGTGCACGCGCTGAACGCGGGAGGCACGTACGTATATCCGCCTAAAGCAGTAGAGGTATATGGTTCTGCTGACGGGAAGAACTTTAAGCCACTGGGCACTGCCAATGCTGTGACGCAGGTAGAAGGCTCAAAGGCAATCATGAAGGTAGACTTCGCTCCTACTACCGCACGCTTTGTGAAGGTGGCAGTAAGAAACCAGCAAAGTGTACCAGAAGGCAAACAGGGCGAAGGCGAGAAGGCATGGGTGTTTGTGGATGAGATTGAAGTAAACTAAACCATAACAGCCCTGCTTTCAATTAAGCAGGGCTTTATTTTAAATCACTTTCCCCATGACAACTCCTGAAAACTTCCGGCCCCTTCTGCACCTCTTTGGTTTCATGGCTTTGCTACTGCTAAGCTTTTGCCAGTCTAAGCCAAACGTTGAATCAGAATTACTTGAGAAAACACTGGCTTACCACGACCCGGAGAACAATTGGCCGCAACTGAAAGCACGCCTTTACCTAAGCAGTGCTGATACAGCCGGTCTAGAGAACACCTTCGAGATAGAGTTGGACAACAGCACCGGCTATTTTGCTCACATCAGCCGTCAAGACGGGAAAGAGGTAGTAAAAGGCGTTGCTGATGGAAAAGAATTTTACCTGCTGGACGGCAAGCAGGATATCAGCGCAGAAGAACGGGAAAAATATGGTCTCAAGCCTGAAGATTTGAAGTGGGTTCATAGTTTTTACGGCTACCTCTACGGACTACCCATGAAACTGACAGATGATGGGGTGCAAGTAAAGGAGGCAGCCCAAAACGAGAAGATCGAGGGGAAAGAATACCGGGTACTGCAGGTAACCTATGATGCTACCGTAGGATCTGATAACTGGTTCTTCTACCTGAACCCTGATTCGCATGCCATGGAGGCTTACCGCTTTAACCACGGCCAGCCGGAAAGCGGGGAGTATATTCTACTGGAGGAGGAGGTAGTGGTAGACAGCATCCGGATACCAAAGGTGCGCAAGTGGTACTGGAACAAGAATAACGCCTACATAGGCACCGATACGTTGCTCAAAGCAGAACCATTAACATCCTACAGAATTTGACGACTTATAGTCTTAAAGCACAGACAGAAGAGATGCTACAGCAGGTCTGATGCCGCTGGGTGAACTACAGCTAAAGCATCTTAGACTGAAAAAAGTATCATTCCTATGGAATACACTTTAGGCGATGTAGTAGTAGAGGCTATAAAATAGAGAGTCTGCTTAACCTAGAAGATTAAGCAGACTCTCTATTTTATCTCCATTTCGAGTGCAAAAAAAACATCAGGCTGAAACAGCCATGTTTTCTTCCAGCGTAAATCTATAGCTCAGGCTTAATAATATAAGCATCAACTCATTTGGCAGCTCAAGATTAACATGGTCCTGCTCCAGTTCCTCCCAAGAGTTAAAAACTTTCCATGTTTCGCTGTTACCGTAGGTCAGCTTCTCTTTCATATTGAGTTCCCGCTCAAAAATAGCCGACAGCTCTACGTCTTCTTCGCGCATCGGCACCTTCACTTTGGAGCCGCCGCTGTTTATAACCTGTACTATTTCTGCATGTCTTGTACTGTTTGCAGGTAAATAGAAATAACGCACACATGGTGCTTTGCTTTTAGGGTGAAGTCTAGGCATGGTAGTATTTGTAGGTTCGGTCGTGTTCAGTTTACTGTTTGTATTATCTGGTCCAGTAGCAGGGTGGACTGCTGCTACTGGACCAGATGTATATATTATGTATATGATTCTCCTTCAAAGGCAACTCCCCCTGTTGCCCCTGGTAATGCTTTACTTCGGCAATATTTTAACCTTCTTCTTCAAAGGGTAATTTTAAATTAGTACAATTATCAGCCACATATTTTACCGTTGATTCTGGCTTCTATATCCTGTGTCAGAAAAGATTTGTCTCCCTATACCTGCCTAGCTTCAAACTTGTTATGCTTTATGATAAAATTTATACAAGTTCTATATATAATACTTACAATATTGTTTTAAAGCCTTTATCACTCCTGCGGCAACTACCAAACCAGTACAAAAAAACAACCTGTATCTTTTCTGAATCTGTTTTGTTAACTTTGTGAAATATTTAAAACTTAAATTGAACACCTATGGCAATGTATCCTGAATATATGGTTGCGCCTATCCGTGAGGATCTTACCTCCGCGGGCTTTGAGCAACTCATGTCACCTGAAGAAGTAGAGCAGGCAATAAAGTCAGAAGGCACGGTGTTGGTAGCTGTGAACTCTGTATGTGGTTGTGCTGCTGCCAAAGCACGTCCGGCGCTTAAAATAGCGGTGGCTGCCTCCGATAAGAAACCATCTAAACTGGTAACAGTTTTTGCTGGTATGGAGCAAGACGCAGTAGCCAAAGCACGGGAGCACATGCTGCCTTATCCTCCGTCTTCACCATCCATCGCTTTGTTCAAAGACGGTGAGCTGGTACATATGATTGAGCGTTACCACATTGAGGGCAACGAACTGAACCGTATTGTAGACAACCTGCAGGGCGCCTTTGAGGAGTACTGCTAAGCTTTAGCACAGATAAAAACAGCGAAGGCCGGTGAAATTCACCGGCCTTCGCTGTTTTTATCTGTTACTTCATCTGGCCTTAAGCATTCGCCCGTTTCAGGTCAAACCCAATGTCGTGGCGGTAGTAGCGGTCCTGCCAGGTAATTGTCTCAGCAGCGGCATTTGCTTTCGCCAGCGCCTCTTCCATGGTATCTGCCAGGGCCGTTACAGCAATCACGCGGCCTCCGCTGTTCACCAGCTTTCCGTTTACCATTTTAGTACCGGCATGGAATACCAGCACATCAGAAGGCACCTTATGGATACCCCCGATTTCTTTCCCCTTCTCAAAACCCTCCGGGTATCCACCAGACACCAGGAACACAGTGGCAGCTGTGCGTGGGTCTATCTCCAACTGGAACTCGCCCAGTTTACGGTCGTGCAGGGCTCTGAACAACTCGAACAGGTCTGACTTTATGCGAGGCAGTATGGCCTCTGTTTCAGGGTCGCCCAGCCGCACGTTGTACTCAATCACATAAGGCTCGCCATTCACGTTCATTAACCCGATAAACAGGAAACCGGTGTAATCCATCTGCTCTTCCTGCATGCCCCGCAGCGTAGGGTTAATTACCCGCTCCTTCACTTTCTGCATGAAAGCGTTATCTACAAATGGCACGGGCGAAATGGCACCCATACCACCTGTATTCAGCCCTGAGTCACCTTCGCCAATACGCTTATAATCCTTTGCCTCCGGCAGCAGCACATAGTCCTTGCCGTCCGTCAGGATAAACACAGACACCTCAATGCCCTGCAGGTATTCTTCAATAACTACTTTGCTGCTGGCATTGCCAAAGCGCTTGTTCCGCAGCATATCATTAAGGGCATCTATGGCCTGGTCATAATCCTGGGCAATAATAACTCCTTTACCTGCCGCCAGTCCGTCGGCCTTCAGCACTACCGGGTAATTGTGGTTGCGCAGGTACTCGGCTGCCTGGCTGAACGTGTCTTCCGTGAACGTCTGGTACCGGGCAGTCGGAATGTTATTTCTCTGGAAAAAGGCTTTACAGTAGTCCTTGCTCCCTTCCAGCATGGCACCTGCTTTTTTAGGCCCGATAACGAGGATGTGCTTCAGGTACTCTGAGTTCTGGAAAAAGTCGTGGATACCATCTACCAGCGTGTTTTCCGACCCAACCACGATCATCATTATATCAAAGTCGGCAGCGAATTTTGCCACCTCATCAAAGTTATGAATGTCAACGGCAGCAGTTGTACCATACTGCGTAGTGCCTGCATTGCCGGGTGCTACAAATATTTTCTCGCAGTATTCACTTTGGCTTAATTTCCAGGCGATGGCATGCTCACGGGCTCCGGATCCTATTATGAGTACGTTCATAGGTTAATCTTTAATAGCTGGTTTTGGACTGTTTAGCTGTTGCTACACATGGCTAAAGTATCTGCTGCGAAGTTAAAGATTTATACTTGCTCATGCAGCACAATTTATGCTTTAAAAATACAGTAGCCACACGCAGACCTGAAGCGCAAGCAGGCCAGCAAGAACCAGCTCTACAAAACTAAAAGGTCTGGGAAACTCTGATTATGCAAACTTCTCCGGATGAGCAGCAGGCATGTTCCACCTTGAATCAAAGTTAAGCATAGGCTAAAGAAACTTGTATTGATACTTAAAGGTTTAGCAAAGATAAACTACGCTTGCACTATCTTGCAGGTGGTTAAACAAGCGCTTAAATGCGTAAGCACGCAACAAATTAAAGATGAACGTTCCTTCTGTTTCAGTGATTATAGCTGTTTATAATAAGATAGACTGGCTTCTGCTACTATTGTCGGGTTTTGAAAAGCAGTCGTTTAGGGATTTTGAAATCGTTGTTGCTGACGATGGAAGCAACAAGGAGTTTGTTCATGCGCTAAATGAATACATACAGACTTCTCCTTTAAGGATTCAGCATGTCTGGCATAAGGACAAGGGCTTCCGGAAAACAAGGATCTTAAACAAGGCAGTCTTGCAGTCGAAGGGAGAGTACATTATTTTTATTGATGGAGATTGCCTTCCGGACAGGAACTTTGTAGCAGACCATTGGTATAACCGTGCACCCGATACTATTCTAGCGGGCCGTAGAGCAAACCTTTCCCAAAAGCTAACCCAAACCCTTTCAGCTGAGAAAATCAGGAACGGCCTTCTTGAGAGCACCGCCTTTCTAAGAAAAGTGTGGGTAGACAGCTTTCGTAAGATAACGAATCATGCGGAAAAGTCTGTGAGGCTTCCCCGTTCCATATATCGGATGCTGCCCGCAAAATCGAAAGGCATACTCGGCTGTAATTTTTCACTTCATAAGAGTGATCTTTTGCAGATCAATGGGTTTGATACCCGCTATGAAGCTCCTGCAACAGGTGAAGACACTGACATTGACTTACGATTGCGTTGGGCAGGGAAAAAAATCCGGCTGTTACGGTTCCAGGCTATCCAGTTTCATATTTACCACACAAGGCTGGATCGGCCTAACGACAATGACCGGATATTTGCAGAAGTGATGGCTCAGAAAAAAGCAGTTACCTCTTTTGGTATCCGGGAAATGCAAAATGATTTGGCGTAATGTTGCTCCCGGTCCCATTATGAAATAGTATCGAGTGATGGTGCTCCCACTATCTGAAGGCCACAGTGGTGATTATTTTTAAAGCACAACTATGCGTAGCGCTGCAGCAGGAACCTTTCTGAAGTACAGCGGTGGGTATTCAACATAAAAGGCCGGTGCTGCAATAGCACCGGCCTTTTATGTTGAATACAAGTAGTCTCTTCTGATGTAGATTATTCCAGTTTAGTTCGCGTACTCCGACAGGAACTTCACGCGCATCAGGCGCAGGTCTTCCTCTGTATAATCGTCCGTGCCGAGTTCCTGAAGGGCCGCCGCGATGTTATCGGTGCTTGCACTCATGAAGTAATCGTAGATTTCTTCCTGACGCTCCTGGTCAAGCACACTGTTGATGTAGTAGTTTAGGTTCAGCTTGGTGCCGGAGTAGCAGATATGCTCAATCTCCTCAATCAGTTCCTGCATCGTCAGGTCTTTGGCGGCGGCAATTTCTTCCAGCTCCACCTTCTTATCCACTTGCTGAATGATATAGATCTTGATCTTCGACTTGTTTACCGTTGTTTTTACAACAACATCGGCTGCGGTTACAATATCGTTTTCCTCTACATACTTGCTGATCAGGTCGAGGAACGGTTTTCCGAACTTCTGCACCTTGCCCATACCTACACCGCCAATGTGGGCCAACTCATCTCTGGTGGTTGGGTACACGGTGGCCATTTCTTTCAGCGACGGGTCCTGGAACAACACGTATGGCGGCAGGTTCTTTTCCTTTGCGAGCTTTTTGCGCAGATTCTTCAGCAGGTCGAACAGCACCTCGTCATGTCCGGCAGATGCCTGCGTTTCTTCTTTCTCCTCGTCTTCCTTCACTTCCTGCTCGTAATTATGGTCCTTTGTTAGCTGGATAGGGTATGGGTTCTGAATAAAGTCAATACCTTTCTGGGTCAGCTTTACTACCCCAAAGCTTTCAATATCCTTCTCCAGGAACTCTGACAAAAGCACCTGGCGCACCACAGAGCTCCAGAACTGTACGTCGTTCTCCTTGCCAGCTCCAAATACCTCCAGTTTATCGTGGTCGTAGCTGCCCACGTATTGGTTACGCAGGCCTGTAAGCACTGCCGTAATATGTTCTATGGTAAAGCGCTGCCCTGTCTGCTCCACTGCTTTCAGCGCCAGTTGCACTTCCTTCTCCGCCTCAAAGCGCTCTTTCGGGTGCAGGCAGTTATCGCAGAAGCCACAGTCTTTTTCATAAGCCTCGCCAAAGTAATGCAGCAGTTGCTTGCGGCGGCACACGGCAGAGTCGGCATAAGAAGCCATCTCCTGCAGCAGCAGCTTAGAGTTGTCCCGCTCGGTTACGGGCTTGTCTTTGTTAAATTTCTCCAGCTTTATGATGTCGTCGTAGCTGTAGTACATGATACAGTTTCCTTCCAGGCCATCACGCCCGGCACGGCCTGTTTCCTGGTAATAGCCTTCAATGGATTTTGGGGTGTCGTAGTGGATGACAAAGCGCACATCTGGTTTGTCGATTCCCATACCAAAGGCAATGGTAGCTACAATTACGTCCGCCTCCTCGTTGAGGAAAGCATCCTGGTTGGCCATGCGCACGTTGGAATCCAGCCCGGCATGGTATGGCAGCGCCTTCACGTCGTTTACCTTCAGCAGTTCCGCAATTTCCTCTACTTTCTTACGGCTCAGGCAGTACACAATGCCGCTCTTGCCTTTGTGCTTCTTTACGTATTGGATCAGTTGCTTCTTGGTATGGTGTTTCGGGCGTACCTCGTAGTACAGGTTGGTGCGGTTGAAAGAGGACTTGAACACAGATGCTTCGTCCATCTGCAGGTTGCGCTGTATGTCGAGCTGCACCTTTGGTGTGGCAGTGGCTGTCAGTGCAATAATGGGCAGGTTGCCAATCAGGTCGATGATACCACGTATGCGGCGGTACTCCGGGCGGAAGTCATGCCCCCACTCCGATATGCAGTGCGCCTCGTCGATGGCCACAAAAGAAAGGTTCGAGTTGCGCAGGAACTCTATGTTTTCCTCTTTCGTGAGAGACTCCGGTGCCACGTAAAGCAGCTTCACCTCGCCCGCCAGCGTCTCCTTCTTTACCTTGTTTATCTCTGACTTCGACAAAGTGGAGTTTAAAAACTGGGCATTCACGCCAAAGGCATTCAACTGGTCTACCTGGTTTTTCATCAGGGCAATCAGCGGTGAAATCACGATAGCGGTACCTGGCAAAGAAAGGGCAGGTAGTTGGTAACACAACGACTTGCCGGCGCCTGTTGGCATAATCACAAAAGTATTTTTGCCGTTAATAATGTTGTTTATTATCAGCTCTTGATTTCCTCTGAATTGATTATACCCAAAAACTTCTTTTAATTTGTTCTTGAGATTTATCTCTTGTTTTACTGACATGTAATTTTGTGAAAATTTTAATCAGGTTGCAACATACTTCCTTACCCTGTATACTAATACAAATTTAATTTGAATATCTCTAATAAAATAACCCTAACCGCAAAAAAAGTCTTAAAGCTTGAAGCCGAGGCTATCGCCAAACTGGCAGATTATATCGACGAAAGCTTTGAGAAATGCGTCGAAACCATCTTGACAATAAAAGGACGCGTAGTGGTGACGGGTATTGGAAAGAGTGCCAATATAGCCCAAAAAATAGTTGCGACGTTAAATTCTACCGGTACCCCCGCTTTATTTATGCATGCTGCCGATGCCATTCACGGTGATCTGGGAATGATACAGGCAGATGATTTTGTTATCTGCATCTCTAAAAGCGGCAATACCCCTGAAATAAAGGTACTGGTTCCGCTCCTGAAACGCAAAGGTTCCAAACTGGCTGCCATGGTTTCCAGCACCGACTCTTACCTGGCCCGGTGCGCTGACTTTGTCTTGAACGCCAACGTGGAGCGTGAGGCCTGCCCGCACAACCTGGCCCCCACCACCAGCACAACAGCAGCACTTGCCCTGGGCGATGCGCTGGCTGTCTCTTTGCTGGAGGCACGTGGTTTCAGCAGCACCGATTTCGCCCACCTGCACCCGGGCGGCTCTCTGGGCAAGCGCATGTACCTGAAGGTGGAAGACATCTATACCCAGAATGAAGCACCACGTGTGAGAGCGAACGCCAAGCTGAAGGAAATTATTATCGAAATCTCGTCTAAGCGCCTGGGAGCCACTGCCGTTTTAAGTGAAGACGGCGAGCAGCTAATAGGAATTATCACAGACGGTGATCTTCGCCGCATGCTAAACAAGTATGACTCTATTGAGGGCATTGTGTCCACAGACATTATGACTCCAGACCCTTTAACCATCGACGCATCAGAATATGCCGTTGAAGCTCTGGTAGTTATGCAAAACAAAAGTATAACGCAACTTATTGTCACAAATTCCGGTAAATTTGGGGGCTTTGTGCATCTTCATGACCTATTAAAAGAAGGACTTGTATAAATATGAGAAAAGATACCTATGTGGTAATTATGGCGGGTGGCATCGGAAGCCGCTTCTGGCCTTTTAGCCGCACCAATTACCCGAAGCAGTTCCACGATGTGTTGGGAATTGGCGAAAGCATGCTGCAGATGACGATGAAGCGCTTTCAGGACATATGCCCTGTCGAGAACGTGTTCGTAGTCACGAACAAGGACTACAAGGAACTGGTGCAGCAGCAACTGCCTGAGCTGACAGAAAACCAGATTCTGCTGGAGCCGGTCGGCCGTAATACTGCCCCCTGCATTGCCTACGCATCCTATAAAATAAGGGAGCTTAACCCAAACGCCAATTTAGTGGTAACGCCTTCTGACCACGTGGTACTGAAGCAGGATGAGTTTACAAACGTGATCAAGGACGCTGTAGAGGCTGCCGCGAAAGACGATGTGCTGATTACGTTGGGCATTACTCCTAGCCGGCCTGACACCGGGTACGGCTACATCCAGTACATCAACAACGAATCGCAGAAAATCAAGAAAGTAAAGACCTTCACAGAAAAGCCTAACCTGGAGCTTGCACAGATGTTTATTGACAGCGGGGACTTCGTGTGGAATTCCGGCATCTTTATCTGGAATGTGCAGAGCATTATTACGGCTTTCCATCAGCAGTTGCCGGAAATCACGGAGATTTTTGACGAAGGCGTGTCTACCATGAACACATCAGAAGAGCAGGACTTTATATTCAAGGCCTATTCTCATTCCCGCAACGTGTCTATTGACTATGGTATTATGGAGAAGGTGGACAACGTGTATGTGCTGCTGGCTGATATTGGCTGGTCTGACCTTGGCACCTGGAACTCCCTTTACACCATCAACGACAAAGATGAGAATGGCAACGTGATAGATGGTGAAGTGATGTTATACGACACAAGAGATTGCATTGTAAAAACACCGAAAGAGCGATTGGTGGTTATACAAGGCCTGGAAGATTACATTGTAGCGGAGTATGACAACGTTCTGATGATCTGCAAGAAAGGCGAAGAACAGAAAGTGAAAGACTTTATGGCCGATGCCAAGTCGAAGAAGGGTCCGGATTATATCTAGGCGCTAGTCTGAATTCCTGAAAAAAGTAAAAGGACAAAAGAAGAAAGATTTTATAGTCTTTACTCCTTTGTCCTTTTACTTTTTTATTTCAAACCAGGGCCTACCTTGGCTCCACGCTGCCAAGGCTCGCATACCCGCTATCGCGGAGGCGCTGCCGCATGGCTTCATAAAGTATGATACCCGTGGCCACTGAAACGTTCAGCGACCCGATCTGCCCTAATAACGGAATACGTACCCTGGCATCGGCACGCTTCAGGTATTCTGCCGAAATACCGTCTTCTTCACTCCCCATGATAATAGCTGTAGGCCCTACCATGTCCAGTGTCATGTCCGACAGGTTCTGCTCTGTCTTCTCGGTACAGGCCACTATCTGGAAACCCGAATCCTTCAGATACTCTATGGTGTCTTTCAGGTTTGGCTCACGGCAGACAGGCACCAGGTGCAGCGCACCGGCGGATGTCTTCACAGCATCTGCGTTTATCTGCGCGCCGCCACGGCTCGGGATTACAATGGCATTTACACCCATACACTCGGCGTTACGGGCAATAGACCCGAAATTACGCACATCAGTTACCCGGTCGAGTATAAGTAAAAGCGGGCTTTTCCCCTGCTCAAAAAGCGACGTTACTGTTTCAGATAAAGGTACGTACGTGATGGGCGAAATGAGCGCCACAGCCCCCTGGTGATTTTTCCGCGTGAGCTTGTTCAGCTTTTCCAGCGGCACCGTTACAACGGGTACTTCCAGCTTTTTTGCCAGCTGCACAATTTCGTCGGTCGTCGGGTTTTTAGCCCCTCTCTGAAGATAAATTTTCTCCAGTTCTTTTCCAGCTGACAGCGCCTCTAAAATCGGGCGCGAGCCGAAAATCATATCCGTTTTATCTTCCTTTGGTGTTCTGGAGGAACCACCGAAGCGGTTACCTACATATTTATTTTGCCTGCTCTCCATTTTGCTACTGTGCTGTACCAACTTTCCCCGTACCCACGGCGCCGTACCAGCTCATAATGATTTTGGGTAAAGTTATTCTCTTTTTTGTTAAAAACGAATTTGATGGCGGGGGCAGTATCCGTCTGGCGGTAGAACCAGGTAACAGTTGCCCCCTCTTCTTCTACATCGGTAGGAGGCCCGAAGATGATGTAGATCATGCCTCTGTCAGTAGCCCAACCTGCTTTATGTGAAGAATAAAGCTTGTTTGCCAGCTCTACCCGGCTGTAAAATAGCTGTATTAAATCACGAGCAACCTCTTTACTCTCTCCCAACTGTAGCCAGAAGCGGTCGATGGCCGCCTTTGTGTCGCTTGCACGAAGGAGTTCCTCCCGCTCCTTAGAAGTTGTGAGGTAGATAAGGGGCTGTAGCATCTCTTTCGTGCGGGTAACCAGAGGGAAATTAGCAGGCTGCACTAATATGCCCCGGGCATAGCTGGTATTCGGATCAAATAAGTAAACTCCTTCCTCCTGGAATGTAAGTGTATCGCCGGGGGCAATGGTTTGCACCTCCGCAGCGGAAATAGTACGTGGCCCAGCCTCTCTAGCCAGTGACATAGGGGGGGCAGCAGGTCTGAAATCAGCATCAAAGCGCTGCACTTTAAGCGCTCCTGCCCCGCTTCCGTAACTGCGCGCCCAAACCTGGTTGCCAGTGGTCGTATAGTTCTGAAGCAGGGGCTTACCTTCAGTGGCATCCATCAGCAGGTACTCCTTCTGCAGCATTTTGCTGTCTAACGGCAGCCTGAACTTTGTTCCTATCAGTTCATCCCCGGAGAGCAACTGCCATAGCCTGAATTGCAGCACATTCGGTTCCTGCACTACCTGCGCCGGCAGCACCAGTTTCACCAGCAGCTGCCCTTCTATATCTGTTAGCTTACGGTCAGGCAGGTTCAGGGAATCACGTATCACCATGGTGGCTTTTTCACTGGCTCCTGTTCTTACCTCATATTCGTAGGAGGTAGCCGTTTGCAGTATGTCTATCACCTGCTTTGCATCTTCAAACTTCAAGAGCAGGTGCAGGCTGTCGTTGCTCGCATAGTAGCTTTGCTGCAAAGTTATTTCAGGCGCCTGCCGCTCAATTTCCACAGGGTCCAGACTGGCAGAGGGAAAGCCTCCACAGCTCATCATTAACAGGGGCAGCAGAAAGAGTAGCGGGTGAGGGTTTCTCATCTATGAAAAAGTTTTCCTTGATTTTCACTTAAAATAAAGGCCGGATCACGTGGTGCGATCCGGCCTTTATTACTGTATCTGCATATATTTTGTTTAACGGCGCATACGCTGCAGGTACTGCATAAACTGTTGCTGTAGCTGTGCTGCACGGTCCTGCATACCAAGGTTTTCCGCGGCTCCTATCAGTTGCTGCAGAATTACCATGTTTGTCTGGATCTCGGTATCAAAAAGGGCTCCCTTCTCAAAAAAATAATCCAGCGCTTTCTGTGAGTCCTGCGCCATTTCGTTCAGCAATGCCTCTGCCTTTTCCTGCTCTCCCAAGGCATCATAGATAGGAATGAACTGCGGCGTATAGTAGTCATACGGCACTGTGCTGCCTGGCAACACTTTAAAGGCGTAATCTACGATTTCCTTTGCACGGGCCGTGTTGCCTTCCTCTAGGTAGGCCGCAGCCAGACGGGCAAACTTATCGCGGGCGTTGGCAGAGAAGCGGTAATAGTTCTCGTCGTAAAAGATGTCCGGGTTATCAAAGTTGCGGAACTGGAATTTCTTCATCATGTTCTCATACATCACCTCCTTGTTCACAAAACCCTGCTCTTCGTTGTTCGACTTAACCGGAACAACACGGAAGGCTAATCCTTCTAACTGGAAGTAATCAGACAGTCCCATAAAATCGGCGCTGTTCACCGTGGATGAAAAATAAATCGGCCGCTCCCAGTCGTTTGTAGCCAGCAGGTCCAGCATTACCAGGTGCTTCTTCTCCAGCAATGATTTGTTGATGGTCCACTGCATACGGTCCACGATTTCGTCTTCCTTATCGTCTGCCACGAAGTCCATTTTCCGCACCTTTTCCTTGTCAACATTCAGGATGAAGTTCTTGGTAGGCATGGTGAGCAGTGTGGTGCCCTGGCCATACTGCACCTGCAGGGCCGGGTGGTTTTGCTTCACCAGGTTGATGTACTGATCCAAGTCGATGCCGGCTGCTACCTGCGGACGCTCCACATACGGCAGGTAGTCGTTGGTGCCCTGGCGGTAGTTTTCATTTTCCAGCGAAAGCGGCCATGGATCTGACAGGTACGACTGACGCTTCATCTGATCAATGTACCAGTCGGTGTTCAGGTAGCTGAGTACGGCTACCCGCACATCGGTTCGGTAGCCTTCCACCTCCTGCGCATACCACAGCGGGAAGGTGTCGTTGTCACCGTTTGTGAACAGGATGCCATTCGGAGCAACAGAGTCAAGCAGGTTCTTCGCTGAGTCAACAGATTGGTAACGGTCTGAGCGGTCATGGTCATCCCATCCTTCAACTGCCATCACGCCGGGTATAGCCAAACCTATTACAGTGGCAACAGCTGCACGCGTTTCTTTATTTTTGAGAAATTTACCCAATATTTCCGCCAGGCCCATCACTCCGAGGCCAATCCAGATGCTGAAGGCATA
The DNA here is from genome assembly GCF_042686245.1 of Pontibacter toksunensis. Taxonomy (NCBI): domain Bacteria; kingdom Pseudomonadati; phylum Bacteroidota; class Cytophagia; order Cytophagales; family Hymenobacteraceae; genus Pontibacter; species Pontibacter toksunensis. The sequence goes on from NZ_JBHUOX010000004.1 coordinate 246,774, forward strand.
GAACGAGCCGGCAAAGGTATAATCCCTTTCCCGCGGCTCAATAGGGGGCTGGTTGAGGTAGAGCGCAATGGCAATACCTGTAAAGAAGAACAGCAGGCCAATAACGAAGGCATCACGCTCTGATTTGCGCACCTGATAAATCAGGCCTAAGATACCCAGTAAAAGAGGCAGCATAAAGAAGTAATTGCGGGCGGCACTATCCAGCACACGCTCCGGCGCATTCGGGTCGCTCTTTCCGAACCACAGCACACCCGCGTTCTGCACATCACTCTCGCGGCCAACAAAGTTCCAGAGGAAATAACGCCAGTACATGAAGCCAAGTTGGTAGCGCATCAGGAAGCTCAGGTTCTGCCCGAAAGTAGGCGCCTGCCCCTCCCGTAGGTCTACCCACTTCTTATAGGCTTCAATGTGCTGCGGCTGGTCGCTGTAAATTCGCGGCAGCAGTGTTTTATCTTTACTGTCGTAGATCGGCTCTATTTTAGGAGTAGTCGGAATGTACTTGTCCTCTCCTCTTCGGTAGCGCATCTCTCCCTCTTCCTGTGCCACCGGCTGCGCGTTGTACTGCGGGCCATACAGCAGCGGACGGTCACCGTACTGCTCTCGCTTCAGGTAAGCTACAAAAGTCAGGATATCGTCCGGGTCGTTTTCGTCAATGGTCGGGTCATAGGAGGAGCGGATCGGGATCATCATGTAAGAAGAGTAGCCGATCAGTACAAAGACCAAACTAAGCAGTGCCGTGTTCAGCACGCGGTTGTTATGCTTTATAGAATAGCGGATACCAAAAATAATGGCTCCGACAAGCAAGGCAACAAACACTATCAAACCGGAGCCAAACGGCAGCCCGAAGTTATTTACAAAGAACACCTCGAAGCCTCCGGCCACAGTAGGCAAGCCCGGAATAACTCCCCAAAGTATAGCCACTACGATAACAGCACTGATGGCAAAAGCAATTACGCCTCCCCAGAAAGTAGGCTTGTAAAGGCGGAAATAATAGATAAAAGCCAGCGCCGGTATGGTAACCAGGTTCAGCAAGTGCGCCCCGATGGAGAGCCCGACCAGGTAGGCTATCAGGATGAGCCACTTATCAGAATGCGCCTCTCCTACCTTTGCCTCCCAACGCAGCATGGCCCAGAACACAATAGCGGTAAAAAACGAAGACATGGCATACACCTCTGCCTCTACTGCTGAGAACCAGGCTGAATCAGAGAAAGTATAAGCTAGGGCTCCTATTGCACCGCTTCCCATTATTAGCAGCAAGCTGCCTCTGGTAGGCGCTGCTCCTTCTTTAATGAGGAGCTTGCGCGCTAGGATGGTAATAGTCCAGAACAGGAACAGCACGGTGAAAGAACTGCAAAGGGCTGACAAGAGGTTTACCCACCACGCTACCTGCGTAGGGTCAGAGGCAAACATAGAAAAGAGGCGGCCCACCAGCAGGTAGAAAGGTGCACCCGGTGGGTGCGGAACCAGAAGCTTGTACGATGTAGCTATAAACTCACCGGCATCCCAGAAACTGGCTGTAGGTTCCAGCGTCAGTACATACACTGTGGTCGCGATGAAGAACACGACCCAACCCACAATGTTATTTATCTTTCGATAATCAGTCATAGTTATTTCAATTCAGCCCCGAAAATAATAAATAATGTGAAGCGGCTGTGTAATAATTAGATGTTTATATACAAAAAGCCGACCAAATGGCCGGCTTCCCGTTTTATTTCGATTATAGAAGTTCTTATTTCTGCAACACAAGGCGCTTTGTCTCTACTGTCTTGTCGTTCACCAACAGGCTGTAGAAATAGATACCTGATGGATAGCTGCTCAGATCTAGCTCCACTTCCATTTTTTCGGCTGGGCCTAACTCCTGTACCCGCATTACCCGACCAATGGTATTTGAAATCCGAATCTTATAAGTATTGTTGCCCGGCAGGTTAAGCGCCAGTGTGGTCAAACCACGCGACGGATTCGGGAAAGCATTAATAGAAGGCACTGGTTTGATCTCTTTACCAGGCGCAATTGCAGCCAGCGTAATGTTAGTATAAACTGCTTTTTCAGCCTTAGCCTCTACCGTATGAAACTCCTTACTTACTGCAGAAGCATATAACTTAGAGCATGTATGTCTATCAGGGTTCATCACGAAAGCCGGGCGGGAGTTATTGGCAGACAAAACAAGGGCCGCCCCCCCATTGGTTGGCATAAGCTTCCAAAGAATCCCTCCACCCTTTTTAACAGGCTCTACTCCAGCATTTACCATGGCAGTGCCTGCAAAACTCAGCACGTGCGAGGAAATGAGGGTAACTACTAATACTAATTTTGTAAAAATTCTCATAGACAACATCCTTATTTGTGTAACCACCGGACTGGTTACACACACCAAATATAGTTTAAATTAATGAAAGAAATCATACATCTTACCAAGAAGATTAAAAAGATGTAAACACCCACTCAATTTTACAGCCTTTTGAACGTTAGGGTGAGCATTTCTTACAATTTGATTATAACAATATTCATGCCCTTTCTTAAAAGAACTACAGATAGTTCTTCATTTCACTCAAATAAAATTAAGTTTTTTCAGGGGCAGGAAAACCCTTGTATTATGGTAACTGACGTAACCCAGACTCGGTTATGTAGCATAAGCGTTTGCAGGAAACGCGAAAGTAATATACTGCACCTGCCACGGCTATAGAGGCGCATTTCCATCTGCTAGCAGAAGGGGAAACAAAATATTAGGAGTGTCCTTTGTACTGTGACAGAAAACTACCCAGAAGGCGCAATGTTACTTGTTTAAGGGGTGCTAAAGAATATAACTTATTTCTTTGAAGGCAAAGTAGCGCAGTTTGTTCTCTATCTCCACCGCCAGGCACCCGTTTTCATCTACCCCTACAATCTGCCCCTGCACCTGCTGGTCGTCCACTAGAAACGGGTGTACCTCCTGGTAGCGGAATAGTGCCTGCAGGTACTCCTGCCGCTGTTTGCTCATCTTGCCGTTTCGCAGCTCGAGGTAGCGCTTTTCCAGCAGTTCCAGCAGCCGCACCGTCACCTTCTCCACATTCAGCGTGTCGCCTGTTACGTTACGCATAGACGTTGCCGTTGTGTAATCAAAATACAACTGGTTCACATTTAAACCAATCCCTATGATACTGTGTTGTAGTGTGTAGCTATTTATGGTGTTTTCTATCAGAATCCCGCCAAGTTTCTTACCTTCATAAAATAAATCGTTCGGCCACTTTATCTGTGCCTCGTGCAGCCCCTGTTCCCGGATCAGATCAAACACGGCCAGCGACACAGCAATATTAAGGTAAAACTGCTGTCTGGCAGCCAGAAACGAGGGTGACAATATTACAGAAAGCGTTACGTTTTTACCTGGTTCAGCCTCCCAGGAATTACCGCGCTGTCCGCGCCCTTTTGTTTGTTGGTGCGTTATCACGGTGCAGCCTTCTGTGGCTTCATTTTTGATAAGAAGCTGTTGAGCCTCTGAGTTAGTAGATTCACAAACCGGCAGAAAATAAAGCTGCTGACCTATAAACAGCGTATGAGGCAACATAAAATTAAGGTATAATTAGTACTTTTGTAGATCAAAATTATAGAGCAATAATGAAAGAAACCAAGGTTGAGGCTACTTCAGACATTTTGGCAGAGCTTGTAGTGAAGGGAATGCAGGAAAAGAAGGCGACCGATATTGTTATCATAAACCTCAAATCACTTAAAAACGCTGTATCCGATTATTTCGTAATAGCATCCGCTAACTCCGATACACAAATAGATGCCATTGCATCCTCTATTGAGGAAGAAGTATTCAAATCCATACGTCAAAACCCATGGCAAAGCGAAGGCCGCATGAATAATGAATGGGTATTGCTGGACTATGTAGATGTGGTAGCACATATTTTCTTAAAAGACAAGCGCGAATTCTACGCTTTGGAAGAGCTCTGGGGCGATGCCAAGATAGAGCAGGTTGCGTCTGTCTAAAACATACATGGCCTTAGCTGAACATTTAGTGTAGGCCTGTGTTTTTCATGTATCTGAATTTAAACATCAATGGCAGAAAATAATAATAAAGGCAACAACAAAAAGAAAAAGCCGATGATCCCGAACACGCCCCCGCGCCCAACTATGCAGTTGTGGATGCTGGCCGTGCTGATTCTGCTGATCTTCGGGCTGACTTATCTGAACAAGAGCAACTCTTCTATTGAAACAACACAGCAGGAGTTTGAAGAGATGTTGCTTAGTGGTGACGTGAGGAAACTCACGATTGTGAATGGAAAGACTGTTGAAGTTTACCTGAAAGAGGAGGCGCTGCAGAACGAAAGGTACAAGACGGAACTGAACAACCGTGGTGCCTTCACAATGGAGGCACAGGGACCGCAGTACCATTTCCAGGTTATTACGGCAGAGTCGTTCAAGGAGGACCTTGACAAGCTGCAGACAAACCTGCCGCGAGAACAGCAGGTACCCCTTATCCCAGAGTCCCGTACCGGTTTTGCAGATTTCTTCCTGCAATGGGGTTTCCTGATACTGCTCGTATTTGGATTCTGGTTCCTGATGCGCCGTGTAACCACAGGTGGTGCAGGTGGCCAGATCTTCAATATCGGCAAGTCTAAGGCGGCACTCTTCGATGCTGAGAATAAGGTAAAGATTACGTTTAAGGACGTGGCTGGCCTGGAAGAAGCAAAAGAAGAGGTGCAGGAGATTGTAGAATTCCTGAAGAACCCTTCCAAATTCACAGTGCTAGGTGGTAAAATACCGAAAGGTGCTTTGCTGGTAGGCCCTCCGGGAACAGGTAAAACCCTTTTGGCGAAAGCCGTGGCAGGAGAAGCTGATGTACCGTTCTTCTCCCTGTCTGGTTCCGACTTTGTAGAAATGTTTGTGGGAGTGGGTGCCGCACGTGTGCGTGACCTCTTTAAGCAGGCAAAAGCAAAAGCGCCTTGTATTATCTTTATTGATGAGATAGACGCTATTGGCCGTCACCGTAGCCGTGGTGCCACACCGGGCGGTAACGATGAGCGTGAGAATACATTGAACTCCCTGTTAGTGGAGATGGATGGTTTTGCTACAGACTCAGGAGTTATCATTCTGGCTGCCACAAACCGCCCTGACACCTTGGATTCTGCCTTGCTTCGTCCGGGTCGTTTCGACCGCCAGGTGAGTATAGACAAGCCAGACATTAACGGACGTACTGAAATCTTTGACGTGCACCTGAAGCCGCTTACGCTTGGCCCTGATGTAGACGCTAGGAAACTTGCTGCGCAGACACCTGGTTTTGCCGGTGCCGAAATTGCTAACGTATGTAACGAGGCCGCCTTAATTGCAGCCAGACGCAGCAAAAAGGCGGTAGACCAGCAGGACTTTAACGATGCGATTGACCGTGTGATTGGAGGATTGGAGAAGAAGAACAAGATTATCTCTCCGGAAGAGAAGAAGATTGTGGCATACCACGAGGCAGGCCACGCCATTGCGGGCTGGTTCCTGGAGCACGCTGACCCATTGGTGAAAGTGAGTATTGTGCCACGCGGTGTAGCCGCTTTAGGATATGCGCAGTACCTTCCGAAAGAGCAGTTTTTGTACACCACAGAGCAGTTGATCGACGAAATGTGTATGGCCTTAGGCGGCCGTGCTGCTGAGGAACTCATTTTCGGTAAAATCTCTACCGGAGCGTTAAGCGATTTAGAGCGCATCACCAAGATGGCCTACAGCATCGTGACGATGTATGGTATGAACAAGAAGATTGGTAACGTGTCTTTCTATGATTCAAAGCAGAACTCAGATTATTCTTTCAACAAGCCGTATTCTGAGGCTACTGCTCAAACCATTGATGAAGAAGTTCGCATCATTATTCAGGCGGCTTACGATCGGACCAAAGCATTACTGACTGATAAGGCCCATGAGCTGGAAATTGTATCGCAGGAGTTGTTGGCAAAGGAAATACTGTTCCAGAACGATTTGGAGCGTTTAGTAGGACCACGTCCGTTTGAGGCGCTTACAGCTTATCAGGCTCATACTGCCGGCACAGACCGCAGCAAAACCAAAAGCGAAGTAGAGCCACATGCATCTATTCCTGTAGAACAGGGACTGACACAACACCCGGAGCAAAACGAAGGCCGGGGAGTGCCTGGCACGCCACTGGAAAACACCACACCAGCGGAGCAGAACGGTTCTATAAACTCTAAAACAGCTTGATAAAACAGGCATGTACGAAGCAAAATCTAAAGAAATAGTGTTAAGAAGAGTAAGAGAGGCGCTGGCTAAGTCAGCGCCTTTTCTGCCTCCTACCCCTGACTTCACATCCCCGCTGCACCCGGTGGTGCCTTTAGAGGATATGTCCATCGTTTTTGCAGAAAACTTTATCCGTAACAGCGGCAAGTTTGTGTACTGTGAGAACCAGGAGGATTTCTTCGACCAGCTCTACGTTTACAAGAAAGAGCAGAACCTCCAGCACCTTTACGTATGGGAGCGCAACCTCCAGACTGCCTTGCAGTACGCAGGCATCGAGTTCAGCGAAAACGAAGATACCTTTGTGAATGACGCAGAGGCTAGCCTCACAACCTGCGAATCGCTGATAACCCGCACAGGAAGCCTTCTTGTGAGCTCTGCCAATGCCGGAGGCCGCAGACTGAGCATTTACCCCTCCACGCACATGGTGGTGGCACAGGCCAGTCAGTTGGTGCCGGACATAAAGGATGCTTTGCAACGCCTCCGTAACAAGTATAAAGAAAACAACTTCCCATCCATGGTTTCGATGGTGAGTGGGCCGAGCCGAACAGCCGACATTGAGAAGACGCTGGTAATGGGTGCCCACGGCCCGAAGCAGCTAGTTCTGTTCCTGATTGATGACATTCCGAATTAACAAGCTTTCACCAGGTAAGAAAGTATACTTTGCCTCCGATTTCCATTTAGGCGTGCCCGACGCTGAAACCAGCAAAGCAAGAGAGAAGAAGATTGTACGCTGGCTGGAGATGGCGCGGCAGGATGCGGCAGCTGTACTTCTGGTCGGTGATATCTTCGACTTCTGGTTTGAGTATAAGCATGCCATCCCGAAAGGCTTTACCAGGCTGCAGGGCAAACTGGCAGAACTGACGGATGCTGGTATTCCGGTGCTCCTTTTCACGGGCAACCACGACATGTGGATGTTTGATTACTTTCCGAAAGAACTGAATGTGCCGGTACTGCGTGAGCCTATTTCTACTACTTTCGGTAACAAGACATTTTACATAGGGCATGGTGATGGACTTGGTCCCGGCGACCATACCTACAAACTGCTGAAGCGGGTGTTTGATAACAAGGCCTGCCAATGGCTTTTTGCGCGGGTACACCCTAACTTAGGGATTGGTGTGGCCAGCATGTGGTCCAGGAAAAGCCGTATCCGCAACATTCAGAAAGACGAGCCTTTTTTAGGTGACGAGGAGTGGCTGGTGCAGCATTGCAAAGAGGTAGAGAAAGAGCAGCACCACGACTACTATATCTTCGGTCACCGCCACTTGCCCCTCGACCTGCCCATCGGCGACAGCAGCCGCTATTTGAACTTAGGAGAATGGGTCAATTTTTGCACCTATGCTGTATACGACGGAGAAACATTACAACTAAAGACCTTTGAAGGCTAACGCAACTATATGCTTTTTCCTGATGGTGCTTTTCCTGGCACCACAGCATCTGTTTGCCCAGCAGGCAGATGCTCGCCAGCTGGTTTACAGCCACAGCGTCCCGCTTAGCTCTCCTACCAGTATCTCCCAGGACCGCAACGGCCACGTATACATCCTGGACCCGCTGCGCAACCTCCTCCGCCTCGATGCAATGGGGCGCCCTTTGGATACCTTCTCCCCTCCCACCCGGGGGCGCATCAGCACCGTAGAAGCCTGGAACCCGATGAAGGTGCTGCTCTTTTATGAAGACAGGCAGTCGCTGCTTTTGCTGGACCGGTTCCTGCGCCCTATCAGCAGCACTGGTCTGAGCGACTTGAACTATGAGGGAATTGCCAAGGCAGCCACGCTTTCCGCAGATGACAGTTTCTGGCTCTTTGATGAAACAAACCTGACGCTGAGTAAACTGGACCTGCGCCTGCGCAAAGTAACAGTTGAAACGCCCCTCAACCTTATACTGGATAGGGAGCGCTTCGATGTGCGCCAGCTGCGGGAATATCAGAACATGCTGTACCTGCTGGACTACAACAACGGCGTTTATGTGTTTGACAACCTGGGCAACTACAAGAAAAGCATTCCTATTAAAGGCCTTGCTTATGTTGGCTTCCGGGGAAATGAACTATATTTTGTGCAGGATGGGCAGCTGACTTTTTACGACCTGTACACTTCCGAAAAACAGACTGTTGCACTGCCGGAGAAAAACTCCTATAGAACAGCACTGGTAGGAGACAAACAGCTATATCTCTTTACAAAGGACAAGGCAGACATATACTTTTGGCAGTAACAGCTTTACTTAGCGCCTGAAAACACCTTCAGCCCTACTACTCCGGCTATAATCAGTAGTATACAAAAAATACGAATAAAGTCGCGCGGCTCGTTGAGGAATACAATACCCAGAATAGCTGTGCCCGCTGCCCCAATGCCCGTCCAGATACCGTAGGCCGTGCCCAGGGGCAAGTGTTTCATCGCCTGCGACAGCAGCACAAAGCTCAGTATCATCACAATCACGGTTACGACACTTACTCCAACTTTTGTAAAGCCCTCACTATACTTCAGTCCGAATGCCCAGCCTATTTCACAAATACCGGCTAAGATCAGGTATATCCACGCTATATTCATCTTAAATCAACAGTTAATTGGGGAGCAAAGATACTGAATTGATGCGGCAGGTCTTTCTGTTACTCATACCAATACAGGGAAATAAGTGCATCATAGGTACCTTCTAAAGCCGTTCTGAACCGATTTCTGTTATCCTGCTTTTGAAACTCACTAAAATTACACTATAGGTAGCAGCATCTCATATTGGCTGAGCACATGCCTGAAGTGGCGCCGCTCCAGGTATGATAGAAGCGAAGTGGATGTACTGTCGATGTTCACGAACATCAGAGAAGTTACCTTTGTCAGTTCAACGGCCTCGCGTAGCAGCGCTGTGCCGATTCCCTTACCACGGCTTCGCTTGTCAACGGCAAATTGAGCCACAGAACCAGCGTTCGGGAAAAGTATAATATAGCCGACAACCTCCTGCTCTTCATTTCGCGCTTCCAGCATCACCTTCTCGTCAGGGCTTCTTTTAATTGCCTCTGCCGTATTCTGCCAGGATGGTTCTGCATCCCAAAAATGGACATAAGTCCTCCAGTCAGGTTTACTAACAGCATCAATGGCCACAGCAGTATCAGGTTCCCCTTCCTTCAGCAGCAGTTCTGCCTTCTGGGCCCTGAGCAGATCCAGGGAACGCGTCTTATTGAAACCCACGGCTTTGTAGGCTCTGAGCGCAGGTGCATTCTCCTGAATAACCTCCAGCAGGCACTGCTCTACTCCGCTCTCTCTCAGCTTTGGCAACAAAAATGCGTACAATTGCTGTGCGAGATTGTATCCCCTGTACTGCGGCAGCACCCCTGTTCCGGCATTATAGGCAGTGGGCTTCCCATGCCACTCTCCTAAACCAGTCAGTATGAAGCCAGCCATTTCGGTGCCTGCGTATGCCGCTACACAAAAAGAAGGGGTTATCCCTTCCCGCTTTATTTTAGCTTTAAACTGATCCGAACTCAATTGAATAGGGACAAGGTAATCTGCAAACGCCTGCAGAAAGGTATCGTGCAGTTCAGGCAGCTCTTTTTCAGTGAGAAAGGTAAATCGAAAGTCTGGCATTTCTACAGTAGCATAAATGTGTTTGGTTTGTTTACGGCCATCTACAGAAAAGTTGAATAGCATACACTTATATGTGTGGCTAGCACGTGTTTATAACTACTCCAATGCCTTAACCGTTACTAATACCTACACATATAATTGCCAGAGCATCTGGCAAGGCATCATTCTTAACTAAAACATACACTATGAAAGCAGCAGTATTTCACAAATTAAAAGACATCCGGGTGGACAATGTAGATGACCCAATCATTCTTGATCCGCGCGATGCGATTATCCGTGTTACCTCTACCGCCATTTGCGGCTCCGATCTTCACATTTATAACGGCATGATACCGCAGTTAGGCAATATGGTGATGGGGCACGAATTTATGGGAGTGGTAGAGGAAACCGGTGCACAGGTGAAAAACATAAAAAAAGGTGATAGGGTCATCGTGCCTTTTCCTATTTCCTGCGGCAGCTGCTTCTTTTGCCAGCACGGGCATTACCCACACTGTGAGAATTCTAACCCGGAGCATTATGGCCCTGAAGGCGGCATATTGTCTGAAAAAGGCGCTGCGTTATATGGCTACACTGACTTATATGGTGGCTATGCAGGCGGGCAGGCTGAATATGTACGTGTCCCGTTTGCTGATGTGGGACCGGTTAAAATTTCTGACCAATTCACGGATGAACAGGTACTCTTCCTGACAGATATCTTCCCGACCGGCTACTCGGCTGTGCATTGGGGTGAAGTAAAAGGCGGCGAAACGGTAGCAGTGTTTGGCTGCGGCCCGGTGGGCCTGATGGCGCAGAAGGTTGCCTGGATCAAAGGCGCTAAAAGGGTGATAGGCATCGACCTCGAAGACTACCGTCTGGACATGGCACGACGCTCAGCCAAATCAGAAACCATCAACCTGAAGAATGTAGATGCAGTCGAAGCCATCCGGGAGATGACCGGAGGACGCGGTGCTGATGTATGTATCGACGCTGTGGGTATGGAAGCCGATAAATCAATTTTAGATCGTGCCCTGTCAGTTCTTCATATGGAAAAAGGTACTATTAATGCGCTGAGAATGTGCTTAAGTGCTGTGCGCCGGGGTGGTATCGTTTCAGTAGTAGGCGTTTACGGAACTCCATTTGACAACTTCCCGTGGCACCAGATCTTCGACAAAGGTCTAACTATTAAAACTGGTCAGGCACCGGTACAATTCTTTGCAGACGAGTTGTATGGTTGGGTAGATCAGGGCAAAATTGTGCTAGATGATATCATCACGCACACACTGCCGCTGGAGCAAGCCTCCCACGCATATGATATCTTCAACAAGAAAGAAGACAACTGTGTGAAGGTGGTGCTAAAGCCATAAACTGCATGTTCTGTGATCAGCGGCTTCAGCCGGAGCCGCTGGTTATAAAAACTTGACATTCTCCTTGAAAACATCCGGCAGTCGTTGAACCCGTTGTTCGTACTGCAAATCAAATCTATACATGCAGGAAGCAAAAGAGTAAACCTTACGTCCGCACAGCCCTGCGTACAAGCCTACTGAGCTCAAAAAGACATAAAATACAGTACCCGTATTGTTTGTATTACCAGCCACAAACTCCAGACTTACATGCTGTGGCACTTCTTCTACTTTCAGAAACTGTGAATGCTCTTTAAACACTTGCTCATACCTCTTTCTGGTATCTACAGAGTTTGCCTGGTCAGGATGATATTTGACCCAAAGCTTCCCAACACCACGTTTAGCCACATATTGTAATGCTTCTGCTAAGGCACTTAACGTGCTTTTAAGCGTGGTAACTCCATACTCAGCAGTGGCATCCAAAACAAGGATATGACCAAAGCCTGGCATAGGCAGGTTATTGTAAAATGGAAAGGGCAACCTCACCTTCCGTTCAAAGCCTGGAAATGATGCTTCTGACATACCATAGACGTGTTCATACCCAGTATCATAAAACCACTTCTGAGGAGTAAGCCTGCCCCGATAGTTCAGGAACAAAAGAATTTTAAAGAAGTCTGTAGAATTGCCTGAAGGGCAGATTTCAGTATTGACTTTGTCTAAAGTATAATAAGATGCAATACCTTCCTCCAGAAGGCTAAATCCCTTGCAATTCTTGTGGCTGATGAACAACCTGATAAAATCAATGCCGGTCTGATTAGTGTAAATCTTAAACTTATCCCCTTCCGTGAATTTCTTCACAAAAGAATCAAACCTGTTCAACTTCTCCCACCCCCTCCAGAACTTTCGTTCTAAGGCAAAACTGTTTTGGGGATGATGTGTAAAAGGCAGTTCTACCTGCTGCATACCTGCAGGCGAAAGAAGCGGCTGGAACTTTCGCCCATACATCAAAACACAGTCTGTGTGGATCAGACCATGATGTTTTATCACCTCCAGGGCTACGTAATGTGTGATATAGCTGTGTATGTAGAAAAGATGCTTCATCCGGCAGTTGTATTCATCTTTCTGTTCATCAAAAGCACCAGACCAGCTAAACCCAAAACAGCAGTGATAGACAATTTCGCTGCTACGGCTGCGTCAGCCAGAAAGTAAACCACAAGCAAGGCCAGCACAGTAAGCGACAGCCACCACCATGGATAGTGATTAATCTGCTTCAATAACTTATACTCCTTCAGCAGATAGCCAGCGTAACCCATATACATCAAGGAGGCAAAAGTGGTAAAAGCGGCAGCTTTAATGCCGAAAAATGGTACAAGCAAAAAGTTCAGAATAACGTTTGCGATACCTGCCACAGTCGAGACTTTCCATAACACCTTTGATTTTTCCTTGTAGACCAGCAGGTTTATAACAGCCAAGTACATGGGCCTGTAGTTATACCCCATTAAGATGATAATAGCCAACGGATAAGCCGCCTGAAGCGCCTCATTCTTTATCAGGAGGACGAATATCTCTTTCATCCAGAGTGCTAATAAAAACGTGGCAAAAAGGAACAGTGCCTGCAGCGAGAAGGTGAGCTGCCTTGCCTCTAGCGCCGCCTCACGGCTGACAGACTTCGCGTAGAGGCGCATGTACATGGGGCTTGCTGCCTGCACGACTGCGTTGGCAGCAGCAGCAAAGTAAAGCCCGAAGCTGGAGGCAATATTATAGAAACCAATTCTCTGAAGCGGCACCTGCAGCACGTCCATCACCAACCTGTCGGAGGTGTCTAGTAGAAAGAAAGAGAAATGATGCGGTATGACATGTAGCGATACCCGCAGCGACCCTTTAATTCGCTGCCAGCTGAACCGGAAAATCGGCACCATTTGCTCTTTGATATAAATCATGGGGCTGTAAACCAGAAAGCCAACCACGGCACCGATAAAGTTCGAATAAAACCAGCCCATATAGCCCAGGCGCAGGTAGGCAATGGTATAGATGTTGAGGGCCACCACGAGCGTTCCCATTACAAAAGAACGTATGGCAACAGGAAAAGGCCGCTGCTGCATCTGGTAGTACAGACCTCCCATAAGTTCTGTGCTATTAAAGAGCACGGCAGGCAAAACATTCAATAAGATAATCTCCCACCTGTTCTCAGTGGCCCCGTCCGGTATGGCCCCATACAGCACTGCTCCCAGCAAAAGGCCATACACCACCGACCACAGCAGCGTAAAACCGTGCAACTGCCGCCAAACCCATTTAAACCGTGTCGGATGTCTGGCAAAGGAGTTCACCATAAACACAGACAAGCCCAGCGACTGCATGATTCCCAAAGCGCCCACATAGGCTGTTACAACTCCTGCCACACCGTAATCGAACGTGGTCAGGTAGCGTGTGATGACAGGCAGCGCCAACACTCCCGCCAACCGGGGCACCTGCGCCGCCAGCCCGTAGATGGCTGCATGTGAGAGAAGTTTCCGAAGCATCACTTAAAATTATACTTAAATTCCCAGCCTCTCCCTACCTGCAGCCTTTTTTCGTTTTTGCCCGCCAAGATTGTTTTCAACCACTACACTGCACCAAAAGCAACTGATGTGTGTTGGTATGCTTGGTAGTTTTAACGCTTGCCACATAAAAGCCTGAAAAATTATTATATTTGTTAATTAAGTGAATTTGAAAACAAGAATAGCCTAGCTATATAAGGAGATATAAAAGTGGGATGTAGTTCGTGTTCTAGTGGCGGATGCAGCACCGGCGTAAGCGGCTGCAAAAGCAACGGCGGGTGCAGCACAGGAGGCTGCAATCGTTTAAATGTGTTCGACTGGCTCAGCGACATGGAGTTACCAACGTCGTTTGAGGAGTTTGATATTATAGAAGTAAGATTCAAGGGAGGCCGCAAGGACTTCTTCCGAAATGCCAACAGGCTGGAGTTAACCACCGGCGATGCCGTGGTAGTAGACGTGCCTAACGGCCACCACATTGGCTTTGTGTCGCTGAAAGGCGAACTGGTGCGCCTTCAGATGCTGAAGAAGAAAGTGGATAACAACGAAGAGATCCGCACCATTTACCGCATTGCCAATGAGCGTGACATGGAGAAGTTCCAGGAGGTGCGCGATATGGAAGCCACTACCATGTACCGTAGCCGCGAGATTATACACAGCCTGAAGCTGCGCATGAAACTGTCGGATGTAGAATACCAGGCCGATAAAAGCAAAGCCACCTTCTACTACTCTGCTGATGACCGTGTAGACTTCCGTGACCTGATTAAGAAGCTGGCAGAGGAGTTTAAAGTGCGGATAGAAATGCGCCAGATTAGCATGCGCCATGAGGCAGGCCGCCTGGGCGGTATCGGTTCGTGTGGCCGTGAGCTCTGCTGCTCTACCTGGCTCACTGACTTCAAGAGCGTGTCTACCACAGCGGCGCGTTACCAGAACCTGTCACTCAACCCAAGCAAGCTTTCCGGCCAGTGTGGCCGCCTGAAGTGCTGCCTGAACTATGAGTTGGAGACCTATATGGATGCCCTGAAGGACATACCAACAGTGAACCGGCCATTGCAGACACAACAGGGCGATGCTATGCTTCAGAAAACAGACATCTTTAAAAAGATGATGTGGTTTGGCTATAAGGGAGACAACAACTGGTATCCGGTACCAGTTGCACGTGTGCAGGAGATACTGGAGCAGAATGCCAAAGGCGTTGCCGTAGAGGCGCTGTTATTGCAGGTGCCTGAAGAGCCAAAGCAGAATGAATTTGTAGCACAGGTAGAAGGAAACCTGGAGCGACTTGATGACAAGTTCAAGAGCAAAAAGAAGAAAAAGAAGAAGAAAAAATCAGCCGGGGCAGTGGACCAGCCAGCACAGGCCGAAGCACAGGAGCCGAGGCAAAAGCCAAAGCAGGAGAAAGCGCAGGGACAGCCAGACGAACAAAGACCGGCACCCGATAAGCAGCGTCCATCCAGGAACAGAAACCGCAACAAAGATGCACGCGGGCCACGTGATGGAAGAGAAAACAAGGAGCCCAGGGAGAGCCGGGAGCCTAACGAAAACAGGGACAACAACCGCGAGGCAAGGGAAAAACGACCTGCCAGGCCACCAAGACCTGAATCACAGGCACAGCCGCCGCAGGGACAAGCGGGTGCAGATGGGCAGCAGCCTAAAAAGCAGCGTTCACGCAAGCCCTTCAGAGGCAGGAAACCTGATCAACCAAATAAACCACCACGTACGGATGCATAAAGCTTTTGTGTGGGTGGCTGCCTCACTGGTACTGACAAGTTGTGACCCTGGACGGGTGTATGAGCAGAACGTGGAGCTGCCCGGGAATAACTGGCAGATAGACAATGCGCCGGTTTTCGAATTCGAGATACAGGACACGACCCAGGTATATGATGTGTACTTTAATGTGCGCTACAACCTGCAGTACGATTACTACAACCTGTACCTGCGTCACCAGCTTATAGGCCCTGACAGTGCACAGTTATCCTCTTCGCTGCACGAGTTGCTGCTGATGGATTCCAAAACAGGCCAGCCCCTTGGCAGCGGCTCCAGCGACACATACGATGTTCAGTCGCTGGCGCTGGATGACGTAAAGTTCAGCAAAGCGGGCACCTATAAACTGAAGCTAACACAGTATATGCGCCGTGACCCGCTGCCCCAGATAATAGCTGTGGGTGTAAGAGTAGCGAAGGACCAGGCACAAGAGTAAATATTTTCTATGTAATACAGCCCCTGCAGAAGCATTGGAAGCATCTGCAGGGGCTATTGCATTCTGTACCCTTTCAGGGTATTATCAAGAGCTTTTATAATTTTGTATCAGAACAATAGAGGCGGCAACAAAAGGTGTCCTGCATTAGTATGCACATAGCATACCACCACATCTGTACCTGTAGAAGCATGAAAAGCACCCTCATTATATTCGGGTTTTTATTTACCCTTTTCTCCTTTCTGCCACTCATAAAGTCCCCTCTGTGGTGGATAAGAGTGCTTGACTTTCCGCGCCTGCATGTAGCCGTTCTGCTAACCATCGTTCTGGTTGCTTACCTGGCTATGTACGGAGTTGAGGGTACAGCTGAAACAGCGATGGTTATAGTGTGGACACTCGGCATTTTAAACGAGGTACGGTTTATCTACAACTTTACCCCGTTGGCTAAATGCGAAGCACTCCGCACTAAGCAGCAAAAGCCTGCCAATGCCTTCACGCTCATGATTGCGAACGTGCGCATGGTAAACAAAAAGTATGAGAAGTTCCTGCAACTGGTGCTAAAAGAGGATCCGGATATGCTGGTGATGAATGAACCAAACCAGGCATGGTACGAGAGTGTACGCCATGAACTGGAGAAACGCTATCCTTATACCATAAAGAAACCACTGGAGAACACCTACGGCATGTTGCTCTGGAGTAAGCTAAAGCTTCACGAAAGCGAAATCAGGTTTTTAGTAGAAGATGGCATTCCATCTTTTTATACGGTGGTAGAATTGCCGGGCGGTAAGAAGTTTGATTTGTTCACAGTGCATCCCCAGCCTCCCCGCCTCATGAGAAATACTGAGACGCGCGAGGCGGAACTTTTGCTGGTAGCCAAGGAGTCGAAGAATACAAAGTATGCCAGCGTGGTAGCCGGTGACCTGAATGATGTGGCCTGGTCTAAAACAACAAAGTTGTTCAAAGAAATAAGTGGCATGATAGACCCGCGTGTAGGCCGTGGCTTCTACAACACCTACAGTGCTTTGGTGCCCCTTTTCCGCTACCCCCTGGACCACGTGTTCTACAGTCCTGAGTTCAGGCTGGTGTCCCTGCAAAGGCTGCAAAAATTTGGTTCCGACCACTTTCCGATTACCATTACGCTGAACTATGAGCCGCAACATGAGGAAGAACAGGAGCACCTTGTGGCAGATCAGGATGACAAGGAAGAGGCAGACGAACTGATACAGGAAGGACTGGAGAAAGGCAAAGAGCTTAACAGAGAAGAGCAGGAAAACAAAAAACCCGCTCAGTTCAACTGAGCGGGTCAAAATAGAGGAATGGTTGCCTTACGGCACTATATGTCTTTAACCTAGATACGCTCTACGTTAATTGCATTCAATCCTTTTTTGCCGTCCTTCACTTCGAAAGATACACGGTCATTCTCGCGAATTTCGTGGATCAGACCAGACTGATGCACGAAGATGTCTTGGTTAGTGTCATCGGCAACAATGAAACCGAAACCTTTAGAAACGTTGAAGAATTTTACTTTACCTGTTTTCATTACAATAAATTAATTAATTAATGAAGCAAAGTTAAGTATAACTTCTGATATATTAACTTCTTTTTAAAAATAAATAACAATTACAACATCAGGTACTTAGGCGTTTCGCCCGCACGTTGCCACCACATTACCCTGCATTTATAAAACACTACTTTATATTACAGGAAGCACCTGCCACATCAGCGTTTTGCTACGCCGGATCACAGCCGGTTCCAACCTGCTGCAGCGTGCTCCAGAAATAACCATGTCTCGCGTGGTTCGTATAGTTAAGACGTTCAGTTACACCAAAAAAACAACGCAATCACATTGTTTTTCCGGTATAACGAAAACGATTAATCAGCCACATCTGCTGCCCCTGTGGCTTACCTATGCGGGGCCTGCAACAAACTTAATTTTTAAACTATAATCTAAGGAGAACAAACTATGAAAGACGCAGAAAAAGATCAAAACTCAAACGAATCATCAAATCAATCGGGTAGCTCATCCAGTAACCCAAGTTCATCATCATCAGGTAGCACCAGCGGATTTGGAGCAAACAAAGACTCCAGTTCAAGCTCACCTTCCGGTTCTACCTCCGGATCAACTTCAGGCTCTGGGTCTACTTCAGGGACTGGATCGAGTTCAGGGTCTATGACTGGTTCTTCCTCATCATCATCTAAAGACAGCAGCAACAAGACTTCTGCTTCCGGATCCAAGTCTTCTTCCACAAAAGCGAAGTCAGGCTCATCGTCTAAGAAAGAGGGTAAGTCAACTGATACCAAAAGCGGTAAATCAGGCTCAACAGCATCGGGCAGTACCTCTTCTGGTTCCGGCGGCAGTGGCTCTTCAGGAGGCTCGTCCAGCGGAAGTTCAGATTCCGGTCGCGGCCAGCTTTCTGAGTATGGCAACTACGGATCTATGAGTAGCGGCTCCGACAGTTCTGACCAGACCTCGCAAACCAGCACTGGCCAGGGAAGCTACGGCAACCAGAACTATAACCAGGGCTCTGGCAGTAACCAGAGTTCCGGCAACCAGAGTGGGTATGGCTCACAGGGCGGTTACGGGTACGGATCACAGAACAGCAACTACGGTGGCCAGAGCGGCTATGGGTATCAGGGAGACTATGGCTCACAGGGCAGTTCAGGCGGCCAGGGCAGCGGCTACTCTTCTTCCAGCCAGGGCAACTACGGTGGCCAGGGTAGCTACAGTTCACAAGGCGGCCAGGGCGGATACGGATCTTCAGGACAGGGCTCACAGCAAAGTGGCTATGGATCAGGTCAGGGAGGCTATGGTTCTCAGTCCAGCAGCGGCTCACAGGGAGGCTTTAACTATGGCAACCAGGGTGGCCAGGAAGGCAACCGCACAAGGTTCCAGGATCAGGACTATGGCACCAGCCGCGGCGGCATGCAGGGCGGCTACCAAGACAGAGAAGGCGACCGACAAGGGGGCATGATTTCTGGCGGCACTTCCGGTGCCTTTGGTACACAGGGTAACTCCTCGCAAGGCAGCTATGGCAGCTACGAGAGTGGCCAGAGCGGCAACTTCGGTAACATGGGCGGTGGCTACACCAGCAGCAACCAAGGTGGCCGTGGTGGCCAGGGCGGCTATGGCTCACAGGGAGGCTACGGACAAGGTAGCAGCTCACAAGGAGGCTACGGCAGCCAGGGTGGTGGCTATGGTTCTTCCAGCCAGGGAGGCTACGGCTCACAAGGCGGATACGGATCTTCACAGGGAGGCGACCAGGACCGCAACAGAAGCTACGGCATGATGAACGACCAGGGCGGCATGGGCCGTTATAACCAGCAGGGCTCACGCGGCCAGGGTGGCTACGGCTCACAAGGCAACTACGGATCCTCTTCGCAGGAATACGGCTCACAAGGTGGCTACGGCTCAGGCCAGGGTGGTTCAGGCTCTAGCTTCACTGGTTCCGGCACATCCAGAGGTTCTGGCAGCGGTAACTACGGCGACAGAGACCGCTATGGCTCTATGGGCTACGGCTCTTCAAGAGGCATGAGCGAGTATGACAACGATAGCCAGGGCTCATCAAGAGGTTATGACTCACAGAGCTCTATGCAGGGCGGCTACAGCAGCCAGGGCGGCTACGGTGGCTCCAGAGGCGGCTCTTACAACGATGAGTATGGCGACAGCAATCGTTCTTCTGCTAGGTTCGGCTCTCAGGGCAGCGACTATGGCCAAGGCGGATACGGCTCTTATGGCTCCAGTTCAGGTGCAGGTGGCGGCTATTCCTCTAACAGAGGCGGCAGCTATGGCTCTGGTTCATCAGACAGAGGTGGTTACGGCGATAGCAACAGAGACCGTGGCATGAGCGGTGGCTACGGCTACGGTTCAGGCAGTTACCGCGAAGGTGGCTACAACCAGGGTGGCCGTGGCGGCGACCAGAGTCGTTATGGCTCTATGGACAGCAGCACGTCTTACTACAGCGATAACCAGGGTTCCAGCTCACGCGAGAACTATCGTGGCCAGGGCGGCAGCAACCAAGGTGGAAGTAGTTCCTCTAACAGAGGCGGTGACCAGGGCCGCTATGAAACCCGACGCAGCGACCGCTACCGGGATATGGACAGAGAATAGATTAGTCACATATTATAGTATATAACAGAAAGCCACTCCTTCATTGGGGGTGGCTTTCTTATTACCGGTGCCGGGCAAGAGGCGCTATAGCATATTTTCAGTAAAAAGGAATTGCGCCTTCTTACTCAAAGCTATCCTGGTGGTCTTTCACGAACTGCCGGAAAGAGTGAGGAGTGCGGCTGGTGAGTTGCTGTACCGTATGCGTTGTGTTGCTGAAGCGTCCTTCACTATAAGCGCTCTCCAGTTCCAGCATGGCATTCACCATCCACTCGGGCATCTGGTTCTCCAGCATAGCATTTCTGGCAGCATCTGCCGGCACATCCACATACTGCACCGGCGAACCGGTTACATCACTAATTATCTGTGCTGCTTCCTGGTTCGAAATTGACTCCGGCCCGGTGAGCTCGTATGCTTTTCCTTCGTGGCCTGAACCCAGCAGCACCTCCACCGCAACTGCGGCAATATCGCGCACATCAATACACGCTATCTTACCATGGCCGGTCGAATGGTAGAACCTGCCTTCGTTCCTGATACTTGCAGCATCGTAGTTAATGAAGTTCTGCATAAAAGAAGATGGCCGTAGGAACGTGTAAGGGATACCGCTGTCCTCAATGTACTGCTCTATCTCCCTGTGCCAGCGCGCAAGCATAAGTCCCTGTTCTGTATCAGCCTTTATAACCGATAGCTTTACCAGATGCTTTGCATCTGCTTTCTTCGCCTCGTCCACCAGTGCTTTGGCCATTTCCACCTGGTCGCTTGTAAAAGGCGTTACCATAAAAACTTTATCTGCATGCGTGAAAGCGGCATGTAGTGAGTTCTTGTCTTTGAAGTCCATCTCAACCACTTCCACACCTGGCAGGCGCTTCAGGTTTTCCCCTTTTATAATGGAATGCACCCCGGCCCTTACCCGTATATCATCTGTCATAGAGAGCTGAATGGCCACCTCTTTTCCAACGGTGCCCGTAGCGCCCGTTACCAGTATTGTCTTATGCATAGTTTTGTTTCTTAGCGTTTTTATTCCTCTTACGGCTATTTCAGGGATGTTGATTGGTCTTGTGCGCAAAAGTCATCAGGCTCAATTTATTAATTTAGCTGAAGCACCGGATACAGGAAAAGATAAAAGCAGGCTTTTTGGCGCGTGCAGGTAACGCTTACTCTTTTCTGTTTAGCGTTACCCGGTACACTTTCCCGTTTTCGTTGGTGATGAGTAGTTGGTTTGGTGAGAGATAGAGCACTGCTTCGGCCTGGCCTGTTTTGCCTAAGGGCAGGCAGCTGCGTTTACCATTGAAGTTAACACGGCCGTTCTCCATCTCAAAGAGGTATAACCGGCCATAACCTAACAGCGCAAACTGGTCCTGAGCCGGGGAAACGGCAGCCGCTGTTATCGGCGATTTTACAGGCAGTTCTTCCCGGGGCGCTAAACTATACTTCCCTCCTTTTGCGGGCAGGCTGTAGCGTTTCGTTATTGTTTTGCGCAGGGCACGGCTCTTGGTGAAAAGGTAAAGGCTATCTGCATGGTAAAAGAAAGCTTCGAGGTCGTAGTGGTGTTCGGGGCGTGCCGGCGGGAATTCAACCTGATCGGCATAACTAAAACGAATGGTGTCCGCTATCACTTTCGTCTCCGGCTGCACTTTATACACCTGCAGGTCGCGGCGGTTGTTGGCGTTGTTGCCAAAGTCCCCGATATAAAGCTGCCCCTGCCCGTCTTCCGTCAGATCTTCCCAGTCCCTGTTTGGCACCTGCAACGGCACCGTTTGAAGCAGATCCCCATCTAGGTTAAACAGGTATAGCTCATTCAATGATCCACCATCCGAATGGGTCCAGAAAGTGCTGTCAGAAGCGAAAGCAAGGCCGGAACTTTCGGGAATGCGGCTGTCCAAACGCGCCAGCTTTTCCACCTTTACGTCGAAATTTTTCCGCAGGCGCACAAAATCGCTGTTGCGCCTGTCGGAGCCACAGCCACAGAACATGGCTTGCAGGTAAACATACACTGTAAACAGTTTAATCAGCATGTAATAATTGGCTTGATGGCAGGGGCAAAACCTGCTTTGAGTTTAAGCAGGCGCTAACCTGCGCAGCACCTCCTCCCGGTCTGCCCAGAACTGGCGGCTGTATACTTTTATATAAGGCCAGTGGCGCTGCTGTAGCAATTGGGGAACATCAGCGTGCGAGTGCCGCACGGAAAAATGGCTATAGTACAAATCATCATCCGTCAGCACGACACCAGTGTACTGCTGGTTCTGCACCTGTGTCAGGTCCGCAAACGGAACCTCCTGCTGCAGCAAGGCTGATCCCTGCTGTAGCCAGTCTTTCAGCATGGGTACTTGTGAGGCAAGAGCAGCCTGCTTTGGCCTGTACTCGAAGTACCGCCGGCTCACCTGCTGGGCATACTGCAGGTAGGCCTGCAGGAGCTTTGGCCCCGGGTGCAGCGTGTTGTCAACCTGCAATTGCTCTGCCCTGATACTGCTTACTACCATTATCTGCTGCTTTGCGCGGGTAATGGCCACGTTCAGGCGATTCTCCCCTCCCGCCTGGTTCAGGCTACCAAACTGCATTGCCATTCGCCCCTGCGCGTCGGGAGCATAACCTATCGAAAGTATAATGACCTCTTTTTCGTCTCCCTGTATGTTTTCAATGTTTTTCACTAGCACCGAGGCCGGCACCACTACTCCCTGCTCCTGCGCCTTGTCCTCCAGCAGGTCCTGTACCAGCATTTGCTGGGTGTAGTTGAAGGTGATAACACCTACGTCCTCCTGCCCTGCCTGTAGCAGCTGTACTATCAACTCTACCACCCGTTCTGCCTCCGGCAGGTTGGCGTTATCCTGCCACAGCCCATACACCTTCACAAACTTAATAGCCGGGGTGCGGGCGTTGGCATCCTGCAGTTCCGGGATCAGCTCCAGTTTGTGGCGGTAAAAGTGGCGGTTTGAGAACTCAATAAGTTCCGGATAGCGGCTGCGGTAATGCTGCGTGAGCATCGTCTGAGGCAAATAAAGGCTACTCAGCTGCAGCAACGACTCAGCAGACAGTTCCTCCACCTCTTCCACTTCTGAAGCGCTCCAGCGGGCCCGGTACAAGTCCGACGGTTTTAACTGCTGCTCGTCGCCGGCTATTACCATCTGTTTCCCGCGTTGCATGGCTGGCAAGCCTGTCTCAGCAAAACACTGGGAGGCCTCGTCAAAAATAACCAGGTCAAAGCATTGCTCCAGCGGCAGCACCGCCGATACCGTTTCAGGGGAAGCCAGCCAGCAAGGCACCAGGTCCAGCATCTCCTCAGAGAAAAGCGAGAACAGTTTGCGGATAGGATACAGGCTGCGCTTCTTGCTCACCTGCGCCTGCAGCCGGCGGTACGTCACGGCATTGCCCAGGCGGTTGTGCTCCATGTGGCTGTAGGTCTGCTCCCGCAACTGCGACAACACAATCTCCTGGCTCAGGTCCTTTTTCTCCTGCAGCAGGCCCTGCAGCTCCTTCTCCAACTGCTCCAACTCGCCGCTCGATGGCATACGCAGTTCCGGGTGCTCTGCTTCCAGTTCATGCAGCCAGGCAAGATACAGGCTGTTCAGGAACAGGACCTCTGCTTCCTCAGCAGATTTCCGGCCATTGTCGAGCAGGAGCTGCGCCACCTCCCGCTCCGGCTTTGTAAGCGCGGCATAAACAGTATCGTGAGCTACCAGAGGCTCGAAGTGCTTTTGCAAAGCCTGCAGCAGCTTAGCACCATAGGTTTCATCTTCAACCAGCCTTTCGACCTGCACTTCCGGCAGCCATTGCAGCCATGCCTTGTTCCTGGCGATAGCAGCATGTATACATTCGCTCAGTGCCTGCAGGTGCTCTACCAGGTCTACTTTCTTGACTTGCTTCTCCTCCAGTATTTTATCTTGGTACAGTTGGCGAAGCTGCTTGTAGGCAGAAAGTGCTTGCTCTGCTTCCTCCAGCTTTTGCAGTATCTGCGTCTTGGAGTCGGTAATCTGCAGTTTGTAGTGAATGCTTTTGTTTAGCTGCTGCAACTGTTCCCCTGCCTCCTGCCGCAGGGCCAGCCGCTGCTGCAACTGGGCCACATGCACCTCGTTCAGTTCCTGCTGATACAGTGCCAGTGCCTCCTGCAGTATTTTCTTGTCCTGAGAAAAATACCAGCCGATGCTTTTCAGCCATTGCCCACGCTGCTCGTTATAGGCTGCAATGGCTTTCTTTAAAGCGGGCAACTGTAAGGCCGGAATGGTAGCGTCAGGCGCAGGCGTTGCCTGGTAGATATCCTTTAGCCTTCCCAGCTGTTGCTTCAGGTCATCTGCCTTTGCCTTTCCGTTTAGGAGTTCCTGCACCGTGGGCAAAACCTCTGGCTGCTGCAGCAGCTTTTGCAACCCGGCAATGGTTGGCAGCGCGGCCCCAAACCGGGCCAGATCGTTTAATGCAAAGTCGTACCCACTCAGGCTGATCACCTTCTGCCGCAGTTCCGCGTATTGCGCGGGCAGCTCTTTAATGGTTTGCTCCAGTTCCTGCCGCTGCGGCCAGCCGTAATCTTTCATACTATGCCGCTCCCGCCATACAAAATCGTCCTGCTCAAAAGGGATATCTTCCTGCAGGTACTGCCGCAGGCGTGGCAAAAATTCTGCTACAGCGGCAGCATTGAAATGCCTGTAAACAGGAAGCGCCATGTAGGACTGCTGCAGGCTGCTGCGCAGGTACAGCTCTTTTGGAGACCAGCCACAGCGACTCGTGTCAAAGAGCGCCTTTTTGAAGGCTTCGAGCTTCTCTGTGCAGCGGTTAATGCCGCGGCTCACTTCCAGAAAGCGGCGGTCGGTGTAGATGCTATTGAGGGCGAGGTTCTGCTTTTTATACTCATCCAAGGCCTCAATCTGATGCAGCAGCAGCTTGTAAATGCTGCTGCGGTCTGCGTTTATATCATGCACAAGGGCAGCAAAGGCATCCAGGCCTTTCTGCGCCAGGCGCTGGTGCACTACATCTAAGGCAGCCCGCTTCTGGCTTACCACCAGCACCTTCTTCCCTCTGGCTGTAAAATCAGACACAAGGTTACAAATCAGCTGCGATTTACCAGTGCCCGGCGGCCCCTGCACCACCAGCGACTTTCCCTGTTTTACTGCCTGGAGTGCGGCCTCCTGCGAGGCATCCATATCGAACACGGTAAAGGTTTGCTGCGCCTGGGCAGTTGTGCTGGCGACTTCAGCAGGTGGTGCAAACAAGTCCGCCATGTCCTGTAGATTATCCTGCTCCAGCAGTTCATCATAGTCAGAAAGCAGGTAAGAGGCTGCCTGCGGGTAAATGCCCAGCACAGCCTCCTGCTCCAGGTGCAGTTGCCCCGGCTCCAGATCCTGCTCAAACTCTGCTTTTTTATAGTCCCGGAAAGGCTTCAGCTTATCTGTAAAAAACTCACGCCCCACATTAATGGACAGCTGGTGCAGCTTCAGCAACTCATAGATTTGCGTGCGGAACTCCAAAGGGTGGCGCGGCAGCGTGCTCAGGTCAAGCTCGGTGAGTGGCTCTACCAGCGGCACGCCCATGTAGTGCGCATAGGCCAGCAGAAAGCTTTGGTTAAACTGCGGCGGCTGCGAGGCATCGGGCATTATCTCCCATTCCTGCGCTCCATTTACCTGCAACCGGACCGGGAAAAACAGCAGCGGGCAACGCACGGTTGTGCCGTCAGAGAATTTGCCATGGACAAAGGGCCAGCCGATGTACAGTTCCTTGCTGCCTCGCTCCTCAAACACCATCTCAGCTTTGCGCCGGATGTAACGCAGCCGCTGGCTAACCGGGGCAACGGGTGCATGACGGCTGTCGGCGTAAGGGCTAAGCGAAACGCTTTTTTTGCCGGACAGCAGGTTTTCCAGCACAGCAAAGGCGGGCTTGTTGTTCAGGAAATCTAACTCCTCTACATCCAGGTGCATTTCCCGCGACAGGCGCAGCAGCAACAGGGCTCTATTGCTGGAGCCCAGGTTGAGTAGCCTTCGTCGGTAGTTTTTAAGGATGTCTTTCATGTATCGCTGTCCCGTTAACGGTGATATGTTAACGATAGTCTATGGAGAAAGCAGCAAATTAGTATGAAATAGGCTGAGATGGAAGTAAGTAAATGGCAGCAGGTTTTAACCTGTTCAGATATAACCTTCATCTCTGAAGGTTGAATTACAGTTAACATGTTTACATACAGCGCTGTACCTAACTTCCTGATATGGCTGATTAGAAACAAGCTTTTGACAAGGAAACATAACCTGCGAATAATCGTAAAATATATAAAAATCACACTAATTTAGTAAGTCCCTCCCCCGTCAGTGCGCCTGCCTCTAGCAATTTACCTGCATATCCACTTTGCTGCCACCAAATACTATGAAAAAGTCACTTACACTCGAAAAACAGGTTCTATCGCCTGAAGAAAACCACACTCCCTACTCTATAAACGGTACGGTACTTTTAAGCGCAGTGCTGTTTGCGTTTACGATCGTACACATTCTTATTGCCATTGTGTTGTCATTCCTCAACGCAGACCTATACATTACTTATACAGCAGAAGATGGTTACATAGAATATATGACGGCCGCATTCTTACTGGCAACGTCTGTTTTATGCTTCAACAGAGCTTCGGCTGTGACCGGTAAGCTGCCGAAGGTGTTCTTCTATGCAACGGCAACTTTGTTCTTTTTAGGCTTTGGTGAAGAAATTTCGTGGGGCCAGCGCATCATTGGCTTCGCTACGCCTGAAGATCTGCGGGCAATAAACTTTCAGGAGGAGTTTACTTTTCACAATATCCGGAAGGATGGTATTGATGTAAATAAGCTCCTCTTCGGGAAGGTGCTGTACACGTGTGTTTTTATTTATTATCTTGGCTTTAATATGTTATACCGCCACGTAAACCGCTTTAGAAACTTAGTAGAGACCTTTATGTTTCCTGTTCCTACTGCCACGCAAAGCGTCATCTACTTTCTTGCTTTCTCCAGCGTATGGATCATCAGGGAAGGTGAAAAATGGGAGATGCAGGAATTTGTCCTGAGCAGCATTTTATTCATTACTTTCCTTTTCCCAGCTAATAAAAGAAGTGAAATAAAGCGTTAGTCTGTGCTGTGTAGTGACGCACAGGCCGCGGCATTCATAGCTCCCGGCAAGTTCTGCACAACAAAGCTGAGTTGATTCAGCATTTTGCTTTTACCTGCCTATGCCAAAAGAACAACTTAGCCTTTTTCCGGACAATGCCCCTAAACGGCCAACACTTGAACAGGTTTCGTCGGGTGGCGTTGCCTTCAGAATTTCCTCCCCAGGTATAGAAGTTGCATTGATTTCTGTTGGTCCTGAAAAGCGATGGCAGCTGCCCAAAGGCCTGGTGGATGCAGGCGAAACACCAGAGGTAACGGCTGTGCGCGAAGTACGGGAGGAAGCCGGCATTGAGACCGAACTGCTCCAACGGATTGAAACCATCGAGTACTGGTACGTCGGCAACAAGGGCAGGCAGCGGGTACGCTTTCACAAGTTTGTTCATTTCTTCCTGCTGCGTTACCTGTCGGGGCAGGTACAGGATCATGACAGGGAAGTAAATGAGGCGCGATGGGTCTCAATTGGCGAGGCAATAACGATGCTCACATTCAAGACTGAAAGGCAGGCACTTGAAAAAGCGGCGCGCTTGATCAAGGCATTGCAAAGTGGAGGCTAACCAACTTCTACAGCTGAAGGTACGGCCTCAGTTTCTCGAACATTTCGGCTGAGACAAGCCGCACCTTTTGTACGTCCTCCAGCCGTTCGTATTTTCCGTGTTGCTCCCGGTAGGCTACAATGGCCCGTGCAGCATTAGAGGAAATATACGGATGCATTTTTAACTCATCAGCGGTAGCGGTATTTAAGCTTAGCTGTTGCGGCGCATAGACATCCGGCACAAAAGTATATTTATGCAGGCTGTCTATTACCTCAGGCTGCAGCCCGTATACCTCTTTTAGTTGTTCTATGCTATAGATGCCTCCCAAGCCGTCCCTGTACTTCACGATACGTGCCGATAACTTAGAACCAATGCCCCTGATTTGCTTCAGTTGTGTGGTGTCGGCGGTGTTGATGTTGAAAGGTGCCAGTATAAAACGCTCACGCGGTGGGCGGTTGTTGTTCCAGTTCGGTTCCAGTGTTGGGCGCTCGTTGTGGGCTACATTTTGTGAACGGCTGAACCTGGCTGGCTTCTCCTCCGGTAGCTGAATGTAAGGGTAAAACCGCTGGAATATAGAATCCGGAAAGTCATAAATACGACCTAGCTCTGCTTTGTAACTAAAATCGCCCACCTTGTTGCGGTAGTTGAGTATCCGCTGTGCCAAGAACTTTGGCACACCAAAAGCCTGCCACTCTTCTGCTGTTAGCTGGTTCGGGTTGAAAGGGCGTAGCGCCGCTATCGGGCGCTTATAGAAGCTGTTACTCCGCTCCGGCTGCCTGGCCTCCAATTGCGCTACCAGGCTGTCCAATGTCTGCCTGTCGGAGGTGGTTTGGATGTTGAAGGTAGGGGTGTAAAAAGCATGAAAAAGAAATGGTGCTGCCGTAAGCAGCACCATTATACAAATCAACAGCAGGAACCCGTTCACCTCGCTTTGTGAAAAGCCGAAGTAGCGCCGGATAGCCAGTCTGATCTTCTTCATTCGTTATTTACTTTTTGGTACCCGATGCTCCGGCTCATCATCGTTATCGAGATAAGAATCCGGCTCAGGCCGTGGCGGTGTGGTCAATACTTTGAAAAAGAAAAATATCATGAGTCCGGTTACCAGTGTGAAGGTGGTAAGCATGACAATAAGTGCAGATGTATTCATGTTTTTTTAGATTCTACCTTCTCTAACTCTTTTCTTATACGCCGTGTACACCAGCAAGGCCAGGGCAATCCAGACAGCTAGTAACAGGATACGCGATGCGTTTACAAAGAATATCTGGTTCTCAAGCAATTGTATGGCAGCAGGGTCTGTGGCTGCCGCCAGCTTTTCCTTTAAATCGACGTTCTTTATTTTGTTGATGATAGAACTGTTGTCCAGCACCCAGGGGCCGATCATAGCAGCACCCCAGTCGCCACCTTTCGGGGTGAACAGGGAACCAATGAACACCCACAGCAACAGCAACGGTGTTACAAATTTGATGATAAATTTGTAGAAGTTGGGTACTTTGATATCGGAACCGGAGATAATCTCTCTCCAGCCTCTATCCATACCGAACACCCAGGCAAACAGTATAGACTCGAACAGGGCGAAAACTACCAGCGACACAGTACCCGCCCAGTAATCATACTCATCGAATACGCCGTATTTAAAGAACAGCACAGTTGGCATACCGAGCAGGAACACGAACAAGCCAAATGACCAGGCTGCTGATTTGCGTCCCCAGTTAAACTCATCCTGCAGGAAACCAATCCAGGGCGTACCCATGGCCAGCGATGAAGTGATACCTGCAAAGAACAAGAGTCCGAACCACATCACACCGGACAATGCGCCCAACAGATCACCCCACTGGTAGAAGAGGTACGGCAGTGTCTGGAAGGCAAGGCCCAAACCACCCGACTGCACCATCTCTGACACCCGATCAACGCCCAGGTAACCGATAGAGATTGGAATAAGGATAGATGCACCCAAAACTACCTCCACAAACTCGTTCATCCATCCGGCAGACATCGCATTCAGGGCAATATCGTCGTTGCCCCGCACATAAGAGGCGTAGCAATGCACCGTGCCCATACCTACTGATAGGGTAAAGAAAATCTGGCCAGCCGCTGCCAGCCACACCGTAGGCGACCACAGCTCATCAAAGTTAGGTGTCCAAAGGAAGTTAAGGCCGACAGAACTATCGTTAATAGCACCGTTCTCACCGGCAGTAAGCGTAACACCCCTGAAAGCAAGAAAGAGGCCGAACAGTATAAGCATCGGCATACCTATTTTGGCAACACGCTCCACACCAGATGCAAGCCCTTGTGAGAGAATCCAAGTGTTCAGTAAAAGGCAAAGTACATAGAATACGATGGGTTCATACGGCACACCTAAAGTAGAAGTGCCCAGACTAACATACTCTCCGAAGAAGGCTGCTACCCCTTCCTGGTCCATTCCACTGAAAGTACCTATCACGGAGTGGAAAACATAAGATAATGTCCAGGACTCGATGTAGCAGTAATAGGCAGCCACCGCAATGTTTGTCCAGATACCGAACACACCCACGTATTTCCAGAGGCGGTTCTTACCCATCGTATCCACGATAAACGGGGTAGAGTGGTGCCCGTGCTTTCCTCCGAAGCGGCCCATCGACCACTCAATCCAAAGGAGGGGAATACCCATTACTAGAAAGCAAATAAGATAGGGAATAATAAAGGCGCCGCCTCCGTTCTGCACCGCCTGTACCGGAAAACGGAGGAAGTTTCCGAGACCCACGGCGTTGCCAGCCATCGCCAGGATGAGACCGACCCGTGACCCCCACGATTCTTTGTTAGCACTCATAAAGTAAGTAGAAGTGTTGGTTAGATTAGTTTTGTTAGACTAAGATTTTGCTCGTATCGGAATGAAATCAAAGGGTACAATATAGATAAAGCATCCGAGAGTGCCATTAAAAATCAGATATTTTTAATATTGCTTCAGTCAAAGCAGCAGTCTTCACCACTTCTTTAACTGAAGCCGTAGTTTACTGTGCCTGCTCCGCAACCATCTGTATGCCCTGCAGAAAAGAGTGCGGTCGGTAGCCAAGCAGGTTCTCTGCTTTGCGGATGATAAACCCGGTACGCGCAGGTCGTTTGGCAGGCTGAGAAAAGGTGCTGCCATCTGCTTTGTCTATCAGTGATTTATCGAGGGCGAAGAACTCTGCCACCTGCATCGCCATGTCGTAAGGCGTCAGCAACTCGCTTCCGGAGATGTTGAAGATGCCTTCCGCATCTTTCTCTACGGCCAGCCAACAGCCCATCGCCAGGTCCTCGGCCAGTGTAGGCGTGCGGAACTGATCGGTTACCACCTTAATGACCTTGCCTGCTTTCAGGCTGTCCCTTACCCACAGCACAATGTTAGAGCGACCATACTCATGGGCAATACCATACACCAGCACCGTTCTTAGAATAGCCCATTTGCACTTGGCCTGCTTCACAATCTGCTCTGCCTGCAGTTTACTTTCGCCATAGAAGTTGACCGGGCTTGCTTCGGCCTCCTCATCATAAGGCCCATTATTCCCGTCAAATATAAAGTCAGTAGATACGTGTACCAGGTGTACGTTATACTTCTCACAGGCATCCACCAGGTACTGCACGGCGTCACGGTTCAGGAGCAAAGCACCGTCATGGTCACTTTCGCATTGGTCCACATTGGTCATGGCAGCGGTATGGATGATGTGGGTCGGGCGAAACTCGCTTACAACACGCTCTACTTCCTCCGGCTTGGTTACATCCATGCTCCTAAAAGGAAGAGTGGGCAGCACTTCTGCCAATTTGTTCTCTCCACGGCTGGTAGCCAGCAGTTCTACGTTTTGCCTCGGCAGCAGTAGCTCTGCCAGTTTCTGGCCCAGCAGGCCATTTGAGCCTGTAATCAGTATCTTTTTCATTTGTTGCTTATTTCTCCAGTGTCTGCGTGTTATAGTCGTAGTTATACTTTCTAGCAATCTTCTTTTTCCTGACCTTCTCTACCTCCACTTTCATTTTTATGTCACTTAAGGGGCGATCACGACCGTCTTTTGGCTGCTCCGCAATTTTATCAATGACATCCAGCCCGTCTACCACCTGCCCGAAAACAGTATAAGCTTCGTCCAGCACTGGAGTTCCCTCATGGTTCTCCACAATATAAAACTGGGAGCCGCTGGACGCTCTGGATGGATTCACATTATCACCCTGGCGTGCGGCCGCCACGGCACCCCGCACATGCTTGTGGTTCGGGTTAATTTCGGCGGGAACGGTGTAGCCGGGATTACCTGTGCCATCATTCCCTGGTTCGCTGTCTTTTGTATTCGGGTCGCCGCCCTGTATCATAAAACCGTCAATGATGCGGTGGAATGTGGTGCCGTCATAATAGCCTTCTTTGGCAAGTTTCAGAAAGTTTTCCTTGTGTTTGGGAGTATCATCAAACAGCACCAGCTTTATCTCGCCCTGCGGTGTTTGTATTGTCACCAGTTGGTCTTTCCCTTTTGGCTTCTGGGCCAGCACAACGGCAGGCAAAAGCAGCATCATCACGGCCACTAAGGCTATACTTTTTAGCAGTTTCATCTCTTTATAAATGGGTTAAGCTTCTCTATTTTTACCTGAATACAGTTAACAGTTTCTCAAAATTAAGTCTTTTTCGCTCTCCTTTACATTTTTCAAGCATTTTATACCTCCTGCAAGTGCCATACTTCGAGCAGGCAGCTTATGTTCTACAGGATTTACCATATTGCAACTTCGTTAGTTCTTCAACATGTTCTACTTCGTTTCTATATAAGAGAAGGTCATACATAAAAAGCATACACAACAGCAGGAAGTACAACTCCAATCAGTTCTGCGTCCTTAACAAGAAAGATACTATTTGTTTTATCATACAAATTACTTCTTAAGCCCCATCGGAAAGGCATGAATTAAACATATCGTTTTTATAATTGTACTAATAAGGGCAAAGGCACCTATTCCTTTAAAATCAGGTAAAAAATGGGTAATTTTAGCAATACTGACTAATCAACCTAACCTACCTGATGAAGAAAATTATACTATTTACAGTACTTTCCTTAATTTCTTGTAGTACCCTGCTGGAACAGGAAGAACGCACCTACTCCATTGATGAACAAATTGATACCGCTGTTGCCCCTACCGCTGAATTCATCTCTGATATTATCTTCTATGAAGTAACCATCGGGGGAAATCCAATTCCGCTTATCCTCGTCTGGCTGCTGGCCGGGGCCATCTTTTTCACCTTTTACCTGGGGTTTATCAACATCAGAGGCTTCAGGCATGCTATAGATATTGTATGTGGGAAATACAACCAACCAGACGCATCGGGTGAGGTGTCGCATTTCCAGGCGCTGACAGCTGCTGTGTCCGGCACGGTGGGCCTGGGTAATATAGCGGGGGTTGCTATTGCCATTTCCCTGGGTGGCCCCGGCGCTACCTTCTGGATGATAATGGCAGGCTTGCTGGGCATGTCGTCTAAATTTGTGTCCTGCACGCTGGGCGTAAAGTACCGCGATGTACATGCAGACGGCACCGTATCTGGTGGACCAATGCATTACCTGAGCAAGGGACTGAAGGAAAAGGGCATGGGCAAGCTCGGTAAATTCCTGGCTGCCTTCTTTGCGCTCATGTGTATCGGGGGCGCTTTTGGGGCCGGTAACATGTTCCAGATCAACCAGGCAACCCAGCAGTTCATTAGCGTAACAGGTGGCGAAGCGTCTTTCTTTGCAGCCGGAAATGCCTGGATATTTGGCCTGATTATGTCGGTGCTGGTGGGGCTTGTGATTATAGGCGGCATGAAAAGTATTGCGCAGGTAACAGAAAAGGTGGTGCCACTGATGTGCGGTATCTACATTATTGCCGCTATCATCGTGTTGGTAGTCAATTTTACCCGGATACCGGAAGCATTTGTACTGATTTTTGAAGGTGCCTTTACGAGCAGCGCTGTAGCCGGCGGTGTTGTTGGGGTGATGATACAGGGCTTAAGAAGAGGCCTTTTCTCGAACGAGGCCGGTATTGGCTCTGCCTCTATTGCACACTCGGCCGTTAAGACAAACGTGCCGGTTACAGAGGGATTTGTTGCTTCGCTGGAGCCATTTATAGATACTGTGATTGTGTGCACCATGACAGCCCTGGTAATTGTGGTAACTGGTGCCTATGATATGGACTTGGGTGACGGAATCGCCCTGACCTCGGCTTCATTTGCCACAGTTATCAGTTGGTTTCCGCTGGTGCTGGCAGGTGCCGTTATTCTGTTTGCCTTTTCTACCATGATCACCTGGTCCTACTATGGACTGAAATCCTGGACATACCTTTTCGGCAACACCCGGGCATCTGACATTAGCTTTAAAATTATCTTTTGCCTCTTTATCATACTGGGTGCTCCTATGCAGTTGGGCAGTGTAGTAGCTTTCTCC
Source organism: Pontibacter toksunensis (assembly GCF_042686245.1). NCBI lineage: Bacteria > Pseudomonadati > Bacteroidota > Cytophagia > Cytophagales > Hymenobacteraceae > Pontibacter > Pontibacter toksunensis. The sequence continues at coordinate 280,730 of NZ_JBHUOX010000004.1, forward strand.
GATGCCATGCTTTTTGCCATGAGTATACCCAATATGGTAGGGCTATACATACTGGCACCAGGCGTGAAACGTGAGATGCAGGCATTTTTGAGCTACGCCCGGTCATCTAAAAACACACCGCTGACTGAGGATGCAGTAGAAGCAGCACAGGCTTAGTGTTTTGGACAAAAGATAGCTTTAAGTTAAAAGAGTACTAACTGCTTACTCCCTCTGTACTTTTAGAATAAAGCCTCTCATTTTGTCATCCTGAAAGGATCTTGTTGGCCAGTCGCATCAGCTTACCCCCCTTCTATCAAGAACTTTTCAGGATGACAAGCATGAATGCTATGACCTCTATGGGAAAGTATGTGACCGAGAAGAGCCGCTTCAGTTAGACTGAAGCGGCTCTCCTCGTTTAGTTTTTTTTGCGCGATGCCTATACTTCGCTGCGCTGGGCTTTGATGCTTTTCAGGATGGCATCGCCGCCTTGGTCCAATATTTTTCTAGCCAGCTGCTCTCCCAGCTTTTCTGCCACTTCCGTAGAACCGGAAAGTGTTTCCTGTAGCAGTGTTTGCCCGTCCAGGCTAATGAGCCCTCCGGTTATACTAATGCCCTCATCTGTTAACCTGGCCAGCGCAAAAGAAGGTATGCTACAGCCCCCCTCCATTGTTCTAAGGAAACCGCGTTCAGCCAGCAGACTGGTATGGGTATCTGCGTGGTCTAGAGCGTTCTTGATTGCCTTCTTTACTTCCGGCTCTAAGTCTCTGGCGCACTCAATCGCCACACTACCCTGTCCTGCAGCGGGAACAAACTCATCTGCCGGAAAAGTATGCACAATAAGGTTATCGTAGCCCATGCGCACTACTCCGGCATAGGCCAGCATCAGGGCATCGAACTGCTTTTCCTCCAGCTTGCGCAGGCGTGTCTGAAGGTTTCCTCTTGATTCTGCCGTGGTGACATTGGGATAATACTTCCTCAGTAAGGCTTTGCGGCGCGTGGAGGAAGTACCAATCAGGGCTTTGCTTGCACGATCCAGCTTAAAGTTCGGGTCAAAACTCAGAATAACGTCGTTTACCTCTTCGCGCTCCATAAACGCGATCAACTCCAAGTCAGCCGGAATGGTAGACTGCACATCTTTGGCGCTGTGCACAGCGATTTCCACTTTCCCTTCGCGCAGGCTTACCTCCAGCTCTTCCGTGAAGACGCCTTTGGAGCCTATCTTGTCCAGCGATTTATCCAGCACCTGGTCGCCTTTTGTACTAATGATGACCAGCTCTGTTTTGAGACCGGCAGCTTGCAGTTTTTCAGCGGCTGCCTCTGCTTGCCACAGCGCCAGTTTACTGCCGCGTGTGCCAATGCGTATGGTTTTATCTAAGGTGTTCTCTGCCATCAAATAATTTATACTATCAGTTGCTGAACAAATTATCAGTAATAATCAATTAACAAATAACCACTAACTCTTACGCAGATAACCTGCTATCTGAATAGAGCTGTCTACAAAAACCATCTTCGGGTTTGCATTTCGCTCAATATGGTAGTGCGCCTGGTTCAGCTCTTCTGCCAACTGCCCGGCATTGGCCTCCGTTATCACTTTTGAAAATTTCTGCACAAAATCCAGCTCTGCGGGTGGCAGAAACGAGATGAGGGAACCGTCCACACCAAACAGCATTACCTTCCGGAACAGGTTGAGCGCATAGAGCAGAAAGTTCTTCTGGTTCTCCCTACCTAGTGTCTGAAACCTGTCGCTCATGTCAATGAGTTCCCCAAACTTATAGCTATAGCAGTGGCGCATCCATTCGGTAAAGAACATAAAGTAGTCGCTGCTGATTTCAGAAGTTAGTTTGGCGGCCGCATTCAGGTTTCCTTCGGCCAGCTGCGCAATCTGGTTCGCTGTTGTGTCGTCGGAGTTATACTTTTGCTGCAGGTAATCCACTACCTCCTGTTCTGTGAAGTTCCGCACCTTCATAATCTGGGTACGTGAGGTAATAGTGGCCAGCAGCTTCTCCGCCGACTGCGACACCAGCAGAAAAAGGGTTTGGGCAGGCGGCTCTTCCAGCAGCTTCAGCAGGGCATTGGCCGCAGAAGAGTGCATGAGCTCCGGCAACCAGATTACCACAATTTTATAAGCCCCCTCAAAAGCTTTCAGTGACACCAGCTTTACCAGTTGGCGGCTTTCATCTTTGGAGATGTTGCCCTGTTTATTCTCAGCACCGATATGCTGCATCCACTCGTTCAGGCCCTGGTAAGGACTAGCCAGCACAAACTCCCGCCATTCATTCATGAACTTGTTGCTCAACGCATCTTTGCTCACCGATTTAGTGGTGGTAACAGGCATCACGAAGTTAAAGTCGGGGTGCACCAGCTTGTTCATCTTCACGCAGCTGTTGCAGGTGCCGCAGGAGTCGTCAGGTTGCTTGTTCTCGCAGTTAATGTAGGTGGCATAGGCCAGCGCCAGCGCCAGATTCGCGCTTCCCTCCTGGCCCAGAAACAGCTGTGCATGCGCCACATGGTTTTGCTGCACCGACTTCAGCAACAGCTGCTTTGTTTCCTGATGACCTATGATAGTTGAAAACTGCACTTATTATTAATTATGAATTACGAATGGGGTTGAATGGCTGCATGGTAAAATTGTTTGATTGCTGTTTCTTAAAAATAACAATTTAGCCACTCAACAATCAAACAATTCAAGCCTACCTCGGGTACTGCTGTGTTTGCTCAAATACACTGTATAGTATGGCTTTCTCCGTCTCGTCGAATGGAATATCCCGGCGCTCCATTACTTTGGCAGCTACTTCAAAGGCTTTGGTGAGTTGGTAAGTCTCAAATCCTGCGGCACCGCCCCAACTGAACGAAGGAATGAAAGTACGGGGAAACCCGGCTCCGAAAATATTGGCACTCACGCCCACCACTGTTCCGGTGTTGAACATCGTATTGATTCCCGCTTTGCTGTGGTCGCCCATAATCAGGCCGCAAAACTGCTGCCCTGTCCCTTTAAATTCGCCTTTGGCGTAGTTCCAAAGTTTTACTTCCGCATAATTGTTCTTTAGGTTCGAGGTGTTGGTATCGGCACCCAGGTTGCACCACTCTCCTATTACAGAGTTTCCCAGGAAGCCCTCATGCCCTTTGTTACTATAGCCCAGAATAACAGAAGCACTCACCTCTCCGCCCACTTTACAGAAAGGACCAACTGTTACATCGCCGCGCATCTTGCCGCCCATATTCACATTGCTACCCTCACACAAGGCAAACGGCCCTCTAATCACGGCACCTTCATGTACCTGAGCATCTTTACCGATGTAGATAGGGCCGTTTTCTGCGTTGAGCACAGCCGCGCGTATTTTCACGCCTTCCTCTATGAAGATATTCTCTTCCCCATAAACTATCGTGTGCCTGTCATTCACGGGCTGGCTCTGCCTGTCTTGTGTGAGCACCTTAAAGTCGCTGCGAATCTGCTGGCCGTTGTTTAGAAAAATATCCCAGACATTTTTGATAATGGTGCAAGTATCGCACTCCTGCCTCCTGGAAGCAGGTTGAGAGAGAAGTTCTTCTATGGTATGCATCTCCAGGTTGTCGCCGTTAAGCGCAACAAGTGTGTCTCCATGATACAGGGCCTCCCCCATCTTCAGTTCCCGGACTGACTGTAGCAGACTTTCATTTGGGCAAGCGGCACCGTTGATGTACAAGTTGTGCGTACCAAAAAACGCCTTAAACTTCTCCTGCAGGTATGGCTGCGCCAGGCACGAAACAGCCTCGCCCATATAGGTGTTCCATTTTTCGGCAATGGTGAGTATACCAACCCTAATCCCAGCCACTGGCCTTGTAAAAGTGAGGGGCAGCAGGTTTTCCCGTATGGCAGGGTCGTCGAAAAGAATAATGTTCATAAGGGCAAAAATAAAGAAGTCTTCCCGATATTTTCAGGAAGACTTCTTTTTTGAAACGTTTTAACCGGAATTAACCGCTTATTTCTTTTGGTAACGCTGCTTGAACTTGTCGATACGACCTGCAGTATCCACAAACAGGTTTTTACCAGTGTAGAATGGATGTGAAGCAGAAGAAACCTCGACCTTGATAACCGGATATTCTTTGCCGTCTTCCATGGTGATGGTTTCATCAGAAGTCATGGTAGAGCGAGTGATGATTTTGTAGTCGCTGGACGTGTCCTGGAAAACCACCTCTCTGTATTCTGGATGAATGCCTTTTTTCATTATTATAAACGTTAATTAACCTTAATTCTCTATCGGACTGCAAATTTACAAATTAATCCGGAAAGAAAAATGCTACCACTAAATTATTTTGCATGTAATATAACTTAAGGGCTAAGGTAAATTCTTCTTAAATTTGCCTTAGCATCCGCTTCCGATGGCAAAAAACCATAATTCTGACACCATGGCACCACAACTACAAGAACAGAACCTGATACTGGACAAGGCACAGATTGAGCAGAAAGTAATGCGCATTGCCTACCAGATATACGAAAAGAACTTTGAGGAGCGGGAACTGGTACTGGCGGGTATTCATGAGAACGGCTATACCCTTGCGCAGATGCTGGCTGCAAAGCTGCAGGCTATTTCTCCCATACAGGTGCAGTTACTCTCCATCACACTGAATAAAACGGCTCCACTGAATGAACCTATTATTCTGGAGCCGGAGCAGCCTACGCTATCAGGAAAAGTGATTGTGCTGGTGGATGATGTACTAAACACAGGTAAAACACTGGCCTATACCCTGAACACGTTCCTAGCGCATAACCCAAAGAAGGTGGAAATTGCAACCCTCGTAGACCGCCACCACCCGCTCTACCCTGTTGCCGCCACCTATACCGGCTACTCCCTGGCCACTACCATGAACGAGCACATCATGGTATACCTGAACGAGGAGAAGTATGGGGCGTATCTGCATTAACTACAGCTATATCTGTTGAGCATACTTCCACCTCATACTCATGACAGCAAACGACAAGGCATTTCTGAAAACATGGAGCAAGACTAGGCAAAAAGGCAGAAATATCTTCCTGATGAAAGGCGCCATTTTAGGAATAGTTACGGCTACACTTTCTGAGTTGTTTATCTACCATGAGTTGGCTTTTGCTAAAGGACTTACTGAAGTACTTATCTCCTATCGCTTTTTATTGAGAATTACTGTCTACACATTGGCTGCCAGCTTATACTTTTAGTATATGTGGAATTCAAATTGTAAAAGTTATAGCGCTCTAAGCGAAGTAAACGACCTTTAAGAAGTTCTCAAAATTTTATACTATGAAGCAACTCTGTTTTGCCACTAACAACAAACATAAACTTGCCGAGGTGAGCCAAATGCTGGAGGGTAAGTATGCATTACTGAGCCTGCAGGACATTGGCTGCCACGAAGAACTGCCGGAAGAGCAGGACACGCTGGAAGGCAACTCGCGGCAAAAAGCAGAGTATGTGTGGCAGCACTATAACGTGAGTTGTTTTGCCGACGATACCGGCCTGGAAGTAGAGGCCTTAGACGGTGCCCCAGGCGTATACTCTGCCCGCTATGCCGGTCCGCAACGCTCCGACAGCGATAACATCAGGCAACTGCTGCAGAACCTGGAGCCGCACGATAACCGTAAGGCCCGCTTCCGTACCTCCATAACCCTCATACTGGATGGGGAGGAGCACCAGTTTGAAGGCATAGTAGACGGCACCATCAGCAAGGAGTGGAAAGGAAACAAAGGCTTCGGCTATGACCCCGTTTTTGTGCCAGACGGATACGACCGCACTTTCGCTGAAATGAGCTCCGAAGAGAAAAATGCTATCAGCCATCGCGGACGGGCAGTACAACGGCTGGTCACTTTCCTGAAAGCACTCTAAATCATTATGTTTAAAAAAGTGAGAAGGCAGTGGTCTTGTTCTGCTTTATGTCGTAATTTTGTAGCCTGAAACCATAGCTTCCTATGCAAAAGCCATTTATTGTCGGGATTACAGGAGGTAGTGCTTCAGGAAAAACGACTTTTTTGAACAAGCTACTCACGTCGTTCTCACCGGAAAACGTTTGCCTCGTCTCTCAGGACAACTATTACAAATCACGCGAGTTCCAGACGAAGGACCTGAACGGAGTTGTCAACTTCGACCTTCCCTCCTGCATCGACCATGAAGCCTATGCGCATGACATCCTGAAACTGAGCCAGGGAGAGACTGTTTACCGCACCGAGTATACCTTTAACAATCCGAACGTAGTGCCGAAACAGCTGGAGTTCAAGCCAGCTCCGATTGTGGTAGTGGAAGGCATCTTTGTGTTTTATTTTGAGGATATCGCCAGCCTGCTGGACCTAAAAGTATACATCGACGCAAAAGAATACATCAAACTGCAGCGCCGCATCGTGCGCGACCGCATTGAGCGGGGTTACGACCTGGAAGACGTGCTGTACCGCTACACGCACCATGTGGCCCCAACTTACGAAAAGTACATTAAGCCGTATAAAAACGACGCCGACATCGTTATCCCGAACAACAGCCATTTTGAGAGAGGACTGGAGGTGCTTACCACATTCTTAAACACTAAAATAAAAGCATGAGGCACAAGTTTGCTGTAATCGGACTGGGCATATTCGGAAACTCCATTGCCCGCACTCTGGCAGAGCGTGGGGCCGAGGTAATTGCCATCGACTACTCAGAGGACCATGTAGAGGCCATAAAAGATGAGGTAGCCTATGCCGTTGCATTCGATGCCACCGATATCCGCGCCTTGGAGGCACAGAACATCCAGGACATGGATGCTGTGATTGTGGCCATTGGCGAAGATTTTGAGGCTGTGCTGATTACAACGGCGAACCTGCAGGAGCTGAACGTGAAGCGTGTGATTACGCGTGCCTCCAACAAGCAGCAGCGCCGCATCCTGGAGAAGATGGGGGTGCAGGAGATTCTGTCACCGGAGGGTGAAGTAGGTAAAACTGTGGCAGAGCGCCTGCTGCAGCCCAGCATCCGTACGTTCCTGCCCCTGCCCGATAATTATGAGATTGTGGAGATTAACGCGCCTCGTAATATCGCCAACCGCAGCATCGCCAAGATATCGCTCCGGGAAAAGTATAACCTCAACCTGATAACCATCAAGCGCTTTTTCGAGGAAATTCAAGACGGTAAGCCTACGCAGGTAGAGCATATCATCGGTGTGCCAAAGGCCGACACCATTATCTATCCCTCAGATATTCTGATTCTTATAGGTAAAAAGCATGACGTAAAGCGATTTATCGATATAAACCGCTAAGGATTTCCTTTTTAAAAGAAAAAGGCATTACATTTGTAAGCAACACAGTACAAATGCCGAACGCCAAAAAGATATCTTACCACTTTAAGCATCTTCTGATGTCTGTAACCCTGCTGTGGGCGCTTATGCTCAACGGCCAGGAAGTGGTAGCCTATACCTCGGCGGTAAACGGCCCGGCACAGCAGTCAGATTCTAAACTGGCTACTGTTCCTGCTTCAGAGAACAGAACAGAGGTAAAACAGAAGGTGTCGCTGGAGGCGACCACTTCGTTTGTGGCGCTAAACCTGCAGCAGGCCGCTGTGCCGCTGCCGCAGCAGCCATCCTTTGCCAAACCAACGGACGAACTTTTACCGGCTTACACGACTATACCTCCGGGTATTGGCTTTGTATCTCGTATTTTCCCTATCACCATTCAGCCTAACGCCCCTTAGGCCACCCCTCCCCTTCGTTTTTTATTCCCTTTGCTAATTTCCGGTCATTCGGCAGGCTAATAACTATAGCCTACGGAACGCATCAGCCGCTTTTTATAGTTGCCTATAAAAAGGAGAGGGGAAACTTGATAGTATTCAAACAAATTCAATTATATCTATTCTATTATTAATTAAAAATGCGGAATAAAACGTTCATTATTGTTCTGACAGTAATTGTATCGGCGCTCTGCCTTTACTACCTGTCTTTCTCTTTTATTGCCCGCAGTGTGCAAAACAAGGCTGAGCTATATGCCACAGATGCACAAGGCAATGTAAACCCTGTAAGAATGCAGAGCTACCTCGATTCTGTATCCGGACAGCCCATCTTTATGGGAATGACCTATCAGGAAATCAAAGAGAACGAGCTTGGTCTTGGCCTTGACCTGAAAGGCGGTATGCACGTGGTGCTGGAGGTGTCTCCTGTGGAGATCATCCGTTCCATGTCTGGCAACAGCAAAGACCCTAACTTCCTGAAGGCGCTGGCCCGTGCACAGGAACTGCAGAAAAACAGCCAGGAACCCTTTACAAGGCTCTTTGCTGAGGCTTACCGCGAGATTGAGCCGGAAGGCCGCCTGAGCCGTATCTTCTCTAACACAGCAAACCGTGGCAAAATCAGCTACGAGTCTACGAATGAGGAGGTAATTGATGTCATCGAAACAGAAGTAGAAGACGCCATTGACCGCTCTTTCAACATCCTGCGCACGCGTATCGACAGATTCGGTGTAACACAGCCAAACATCCAGCGCCTGGAAGGTACCGGCCGTATTCAGATTGAGTTACCAGGTATCGACAACCCAGACCGCGTACGCAACCTGTTGCAGGGTATGGCGAACCTGGAGTTCTGGGAAGTATGGTCTCCGCAGGAGTTCAGCCCTTACTTTGTTCAGTTGGGCCAGTACCTGGATGCGCAACAGAAAGCAGGTAAGCTAAATATTGCTACTAATAACAATGCTGCTCCTACGAATGCCGCTGGCAATGCAGCGGTTGTACAGGATGCTGCTGCGGATGATGTACTGGCACAGGCTGCTGTTACTGATTCTGCTGCCACTCCAGATTCTACTGCCATCGCTTCTGCACAGACAGACTCTGCTGCTGCCACTTCAACGCTTGACTCACTGGCTAACGCGCAGCAGAACAGTGTGCTAACCAGTTTGTTTACACAAATGCCAAGCGGCATCGGTGCTAACGTACGGGATACTGCTAAGATCAACGACATCTTCAACAGCACTGAAGTACGTGGTATTTTCCCTCCTAACATGAAGTTCCTTTGGGGTGTAAAGCCAATTGCAGGTGACAACAACCAGCAGTTCGTAGAATTCTATGCTATTAAAAAAGGACGTGGTGGCGAGGCTCCATTAACTGGCGAGGCTGTTAACGATGCCCGTCAGGACTTCGACCAGACAGGTCGCCCTGAAATCAGCATGACCATGAACCCTACGGGTGCCAAGAAGTGGGCGCGACTGACAGGAGAAAACGTAGGCCGCCAAGTAGCTATCGTACTCGATGACTATGTATACTCTGCACCGGTAGTACAGGGTGAGATCACGGGCGGTAGTTCCTCTATCTCCGGTAACTTTACTGTAGAAGAAGCACAGGACTTAGCAAACATCCTGAAGGCCGGTAAAATGCCAGCTCCAACACGCATCGTGGAAGAAGCCGTAGTAGGTCCTTCTCTTGGCCAGGAAGCTATCAACCAAGGCTTGATTTCTACCCTTGCTGGTTTCGCTATCGTGGTTATCTTCATGATTGCTTACTACAGCCGTGGGGGTTTCATTGCTGACTTAGCTCTTCTTTTCAACGTGTTCTTCATCCTGGGTGTGCTGGCACAGTTCAATGCTGCCCTTACACTGCCTGGTATTGCCGGTATTGTACTTACATTGGGTATGGCTGTGGATGCGAACGTACTAATATTTGAGCGTATGCGGGAAGAGTCCCTGAAGGGGCTGCCGATGCGTGAGATCATTAACAAAGGGTATGATAAGGCATTCAGTACTATCTTGGATGCGAACGTTACAACTTTCCTGGTAGGATTTATCCTTTACTTCTTCGGTTCCGGTCCTGTGAAAGGCTTCGCTATTACCCTGATGATTGGTATCGTGACTTCCTTCTTTACATCAGTGTTTATTTCAAGAGTATTTGTTGAGAACGCCTTCAAGAGAGGTGGCAAATTATCTTTCTCGACCTTTATCTCTGGTAAGATGTTCAGAAACATCACATTCGATGTAATGAAGTACAGAAAGCCAGCGTATGCCTTCTCGATTGGCATCTTGGTGTTTGGCTTTGTTGCGATGTACATTAACGGCGGTCCTAACCTGGGTGTTGACTTCAAAGGTGGTCGTTCTTATGTAGTAGAGTTGGATCAGGCTGTTCCGGCATCTGATGTACGCACTGCGCTGGCCGATGATTTCCAGGAAGCAGGCACGGAGGTGAAGACATATGACACCCCTAACCGTTTAAAAGTTACGACGAGCTGGTTGGCAGATGATGAAAGCATAGAAGCAGACGAGCAGGTAAAAGCAGCCCTGTTGAGCGGTTTAGAGGAATACAACAACCTGAACCCAGAAATTTTGAGCTCTTCTAAGGTAGGTGCCACGATTGCAGACGATATCCAGAACACTGCTTTAATCGCGATGTTACTGGCGCTGCTTGGTATCTTCCTGTACGTAATGCTTCGATTCAGAAAGTGGCAGTTCTCTTTAGGTGGTGTAATCGCTTTGCTGCACGATGCCCTGATGATTATCGCTGTGTTCTCTATCCTGGACCTGTTCGGCATCTCTTATGAGATAGACCAGGTGTTTATTGCAGCGGTTCTGACCATCATTGGTTTCTCTATTAACGATACCGTGGTAATCTTTGACCGTGTGCGTGAGTACATGCAGGATAATCCGCGTGCCCGGGTAAGAGACATCGTGAACCCAGCCCTGATTAGTACCTTCAGCCGTACTATCATTACTTCCCTGACATTGTTCCTGGTGGTTGTGATTCTGTTCTTCTTTGGTGGCGAAGTTCTTCGTGGCTTCTCACTGGCAATGATCATCGGTGTGCTGGCCGGTACTTATTCTTCCCTGTTTATCGCTACACCAATTGTAGTGGATACTATCAAGGAAGAAGATACACCTGTCGCTTCTGCACAGGTTGCACAGACAGCACGCTAAGCATTAAGATTCATATAAAACAGGAAAGCCCGGAGCAAGTGCTCCGGGCTTTCCTGTTTTATATCCATATCCTGAATCCATTTGGTATGATTGAAGAACTCATAGAAAGAGGTGCCGCCAGTGCCGAGCCTGCACTAGCAGAACACACTACATCTTATCAAACTTAAGAATAAAAGAAGAAGCCAGCCCTCTTGAGGGCTGGCTTCTTCTTTTATTCCTTGGTATAATATCTTCTACTTAAATAGTTATGCCATCAGCAACTACTTCTTTCACCTCAGGCACCATACGCTTCAGCAGGTTCTCAATACCAGATTTTAGAGTAACAGTTGCAGATGGGCAGCCACTGCATGAACCTTGCAAGAACACCGTTACGACGCCATCGTGGTAAGACTTGAAGGTGATGTTACCGCCGTCCTGCTCCACAGCCGGCCTTACATAGTTCTCCAACAGGTCAATCACTTTTTTAGAGATTGCTGCGTCTTCTTCTGATGCCTCACCATTAGTGGCAGTAGTCTCTGGTTTAGCAGCTGAAAAGCCTTCGTTAAACGCTGGTCCGCCAGCCTCGATATATGACTTAAGGAAAGTGCGCAGTTCCGGAATCAGCTTCACCCACTCCAGGTCAGTACCCTTCGTCACTGTCACAAAGTTGCTTGCAATGAAAACTCGTGATACGTAGTCAAAGTTGAAAAGCTCCTGCGCCAGCGGCGACTCCAAAGCGCTCTCCAAAGTAGGATAATCCACGCTCTGACCATCCGGCAGCAGTTGCACGTTCATCACAAACTTCATTGACTCCGGGTTCGGGTTGGCCTCTGCGTAGACAGAAACCACTTTTTCTTTATTTTCTATCATGATATTTCTCTGTGTTATAGTAGTAAAACCTAAGGCTATACCTTTAAGTTTCCAAAATTAGTCAATATTTCTGAGAAGTAGTACAGCCGTAGGTGTTGCCAGAACCCTTATCAACATCATACAGCCACCGCAGTCCTTACCAATATTGGGAGCAACAGCTCACATTGGATTTTACAACAGCCTGCTTTACTGCTTTAGAGGACTTTATACAAGGAGTAAATCTGACGCATCCTGCATTTACGGCAAGGTAGACATAACAGCATAATACAATTTTTAAGTAAAATATCTTTACGTATAAAAGCTTGCTTGCAGGAAAAATTCCGATGAAAAAGCTGGTTTTATACGTAAATTTCTCCTGTTTTCTCACTTCCTTATTCTCTCCCGGTCTTTTCCCAGTACTATTCGTATAGTAACTAAATCTAAAATTTAAGCAAACGCTAGTAAGAACAATAAGTAAATATTATGGAAAGAGAAGAAAGCAGAACAGAAGAATCACATAATAAGAAAGCTGATGCTGATACCCAGCACAGCACAAACTCAGCAGCGAGATCCCCGGATGGAGAGCGTACCGCCGATGCTTCTGATGTAGTGAAAGACGAAAACATACCGGTAGTTTACATCGATACGACACCGGATATACCAATAAAATAATCAAACCTCTTTGTAATGCGCTTCAGGCACGGGTAAGCCAGTTTTTTGAAGCCTTGTTTTACCCTTGCCTGAAGCGTATCTTATCAGCCCCACAAAAAGCTTTTCAATTTTATCAGTTACTCTATAAAGCAAAAACAACTGCGAACAAGTCTCGGCAGGAGCCTCCGGTGGGTAGTTTTGATTAGCTAATTACCTCAGAAAACGTATCTTTGCACCGCAAGCAAATTTGAACTGACGTACCACCGCATTTTCTAAACATGCTATTTAACTTCATTCTGCTGGCGCAGGCCCAGCATGCGCTTCCAGTCTTCCTTATTATACCTTTCCTGCTTCTCATTGGCATGATTGCCGCCGGCCCGATTTTCTTCGGACACTTCTGGGAACACAATTACAAAATTGTAGCCGTAACACTTGGCTTAACTGTGCTGGCATATTACCTCGTTGTTTTGCAGGATTATCACATGCCGGCGCATACGCTGGCAGAATATGCTTCTTTTGCCATTCTGCTTTCCTCACTGTACATTGCTGCCGGTGGTATATACATTAACATTAACGCTAATGCCACACCGCTTATGAATGTGGCCCTAGTTGCTGTAGGCGCTGTACTGGCGAATTTCGTAGGTACAACAGGAGCTTCCCTGCTCCTCATACGCCCGTTTATCCGCCTAAATGTGCACCGCATCAAGCCTTACCAAATTATCTTCTTTATCTTTATAGTGAGTAATGCCGGTGGCTTGCTGACACCCCTTGGCGACCCGCCTTTGTTCATTGGCTTTCTGAAAGGAGTTCCCTTCTTCTGGACGCTGCAGCACCTGTTTTTACCATGGGTTGTAGCTGTTGGTTTGCTTTGCCTTATCTTCTACATAGTGGACAGCCGCAATAAAGAAACAGCGTTCAAAGCACGCCCGGAGGTAATAGCCAAAAATGAAGAAAAGACAGAGTTTTATGTGACCGGAAAACGCAACCTCTTCTGGCTGGCCATTATCATCGGCGCTATCTTCCTGGACCCTAACGTAATTGACGGGCTACCCTACATTCCGTATGACGGTAACAAGTTTTCCTTCCTGCGTGAGATTATACAGTTAGGCGCTGCTTTTCTTTGCTTCCGTTTCTCCAGCAAGACAGCCCTTGCTGGTAACAAGTTTAACTTTCATCCTATTCTGGAGGTGGTGTTCCTGTTCTTTGGTATCTTCTTTACCATGATGCCCGCCCTGCAACTTTCTGCCGAAATTGCTTCTGCACCGCAGTATGCCAAGTTCATTACACCTGACTTCCTTTACTGGGCCACAGGTTCTCTCTCCGGCTTCCTTGATAACGCACCAACATACGCCAACTTCCTGTCGCTGGCCATGGCCAAGTATGACATGGCCCAGAACAGCGTGGTAGAAGTAAGACAGTTCGCTACAGGCACAGGAGCCGACCCGGAAACCCTCATTCTGCTAGAGGCTATTTCGCTGGCGGCTGTACTATTTGGGGCTTTCACCTACATCGGTAACGGGCCAAACTTTATGGTGAAGGCAATTGCTGAAAGCGCAGGTATCAAGATGCCGACTTTCTTCGCTTACATTGTGCGTTATTCTATCCCGTTCCTGTTACCGGCACTTGCATTAATCTGGTTCCTGTCCATATACCTGAGCCTGTTTTAGAACCAAAAGTTATATACATAAAAACGCCACGCTGGAAACAGGGTGGCGTTTTTGCTTTAGGCCTTTTCCGGATTTATACTTATCTTCCTATACCAGGCGCTCCACATGACAAAGCTAAAGCTGCTCTTTCACTATTACAGAAGCCTCCATTCCTTTAATCTGCCCTTCTCGCTGCTGATAGGGGTAGCCTGCATTGCTGTTAGCGAAAATAAAGTAGTCGGCATAATAAACGGCTTTAGCCTGTGCCTGGTGACGGGCGGTTTCTTACTGGCTTTGTACCTGTTTGAGCAGCGCCATAGCCAGCAGTATTACTTTTACCACAACCAGGGACTAAGCAGGCTGCACCTGGTCATAGGCACGCTGTCGGTTAACCTGCTGCTGGTTGTTCTGTTGTTCCTCCTTAAAGTTTACCTGCTGCATGGCTGAGCATACACTGGTGGTGGACAGCGTGCTGTATTCCGTCGGGGAAAGAAAGCTCCTGAGCGACATCTTCCTGCGCTGCGGCACAGGCGAAATTGTAGGGTTACTGGGCCGGAATGGCTGCGGCAAAACAACCTTACTCAAAATAATCTTCGGCACAAAACACACGGATAACAAGCACATCAGCATAGACGGGAAAGTATACCAGCAGCCCTACCTGCATACAGGTCTGCTCGCTTACCTGCCCCAGCAGGATTTCCTGCCCAATAACATCAGTTTAACCAAAACCATCAACCTATACCTTCCCCAGGAGGAGAAGCAGGACGTCCTGAAGCAGAACAAGCGGCTACAGAAACATTTTAACAAGCGTGCAGGTGAGTTGTCGAAAGGTGAGTTGCGGTATTTTGAACTGCTCCTGCTCTTGCGAATGGATGTGAAGTTCCTGCTACTCGATGAACCTTTCTCGGGCGTAGAGCCCCTGTATGTGGAGCAGATAGAGGAGCTGCTTCAAAGCCACCTGCCTACCAAAGGTTTCCTCATCACAGACCATGATTACCGGGCAGTACTGCGGGTAAGCAATCGGCTGATCCTGCTCACAGACGGTGCCTGCCGGCCCATCAGCAGCCCGGAAGAACTGATTGATTGGGGCTACATACCAGCAGGCACCGCCACGGAAAAATAACTACTATACTTTATTTGCCTGCTGGCGCATCATGAAATCTGCCAGCACAAGGGCGGCCATAGCATCGACAATGGGCACAGCACGGGGCAATACGCAGGGGTCGTGGCGGCCTTTGCCTTTCAGGGTGATGTCTTCTCCTGTATCGTTAATGGTTTGCTGCGGCTGCAGAATAGTGGCCACCGGCTTAAAGGCTACATTAAAGTAGATGTCCTGGCCATTGCTGATGCCGCCTTGTATGCCGCCTGAGTTATTGGTGCGGGTACGGACTTTTCCTGCTTCATCGGTGTAAAACTCATCGTTATGCTCGGAGCCACGCATCTTTACGCCTTCAAAACCACTGCCGTACTCAAAGCCTTTTACCGCGTTAATGCTGAGCATAGCCTTGCCTAATTCGGCATGCAGCTTGTCGAAAACAGGCTCTCCCAAACCGGCTGGCACGCCCTTTATCACGCAGCTTACCACACCGCCAATCGTGTCGAGGCTGTCTCGTGCATCCTCTATCAGGCCAATCATACGCGAGGCTGTGGCACCGTCTGGGCAGCGCACAATGTTGGAGTCAATCTGGTTCAGGTCGAGCTCTGTATAGGCCTTTTGCAGCTTTATCTTACCCACCTGCGACACGTAAGACTTTACGCTGATTCCATGCTTCTCCAGCAGTTTGGCTGCCAGCGCGCCTGCTGCCACGCGGGCTACCGTTTCACGGGCAGAGCTGCGGCCGCCGCCGCGGTAGTCGCGCGTACCGTACTTGGCGGTATAGGTATAGTCGGCATGCGACGGGCGGAAGGCATGCTGTATATGGCTGTAGTCGTGGCTGTGCTGGTCTTTGTTGTTCACTACCATGGCAATCGGGGTGCCTTGCGTCATGCCTTCAAAAATACCTGACAGCACCGTTACCTTGTCCTCCTCCTTGCGGGGTGTGGTGATAGCAGACTGTCCGGGGCGCCGGCGGTCCAATGCGTGCTGAATCTCCTCGAGGTTTACCTCCAGGCCGGCCGGGCAGCCATCTATGATAACGCCCACAGCCGCACCATGCGACTCACCAAAAGTAGTAATGCGGAAAAGCTTTCCGTATGTGTTGCTCATGTTCTATTTCTTTAGGAAAACAAAGGCTGCTATAGCAAGCAGTACCAGCAGAATAATGTTTGTGTAGCGCTTTATCGTGTCGAAAAAGTGCATATCCACCAGCGCGTTGTCTTCGTTCTCGATGATATTATAAAAAGATCCTAAATCTCTGGACAGGACCAGGGCATCGTTGCCGCGGGCACCCGTGATCTGCACCTGCAGTGAAGGCCGCAGGGTGTCATAAGAGGCTGTGGTCGGGTTGAAGTATATCCACTGCAGCACTTTGCCCATCTTATATTGCCCCGGCTCCCGTGGCAGCACAGTATAAGCAAAGGTTTTAGACCCCACCACTCTACCGGACCGCTTTGTAACATCCTGCCGCACATCAGGCGGGTAAAACTCCAGCCCAGGTGGCGCTTCCGGCACAGGCGGCATAATGGCAGCCAGGTTTCCTTCTCCGTTTACCTCGAAAAGATAAGTAAAACTTTTGTTTGCAGCCACTCTTTTCTTCGACAGGCTCTCGTTTAAGGTATAGTTGCCAACCGGCACCACATCGCGCAGCGGGTGTGGAGGCAGCTCCTTTACCGGTATCACGCGCTCCCTGGAGTAGAATATCTTATAGCCCTCCTGCCGGTCCTCTGCCAGCAAACTCGGATTTTTTGCCACCTTGTACTTGATCATCTGCAGCTTCAGTTGCGGGAAGCTGATTGGCTCCAGGTTCAGCGGGTACAGCACTGCCTCGTATAGTTTGAACCGAAGGTATGGCTCTCCTCTTACCGTCACATTCTCAGGCGTGATTTCTGTAAAATCAAACGTCTCCTCCCACACATTGGGTTGCTTTAACTGCCGTATGATGCCAGAGAGTTGGTTGGCAAAGTCATAGAAGTCGAGCAGGCGCTGATCTGTTTCTGCCAGGTAAAAGTACAGCACCACGTTTATGCCCTCTCCCACAAACACTTCTTCTTTATCGGTGTATATGGTCAGAAAGGCATTGTCATCTTTGTCAACAAACTCCGGCTCATCCGTTGCATCGGGTTCTTCATCCTCCGCAATCATGTCAGGCAGGTTCAGCTGCTGGGAGGCATTCTCTTGCATCGCCGTCACCTCAATCTCCATTCCCTTCGACTGCACCGCTTTCCCGTTCACCTGCATCGAGAAAGGCTTCAGCACATACTCCCCCTCCTCCAGCGCCGCATAGTTCTGCGTGATGGTAAGGATAGTGGTGGTTTTCCCTCCTGTAATAATTGTCTTGGTAGAAGAGTACTTGTTGCTTTTCTTAAAGCCTTCTATCTCCGGAAAGGGAGTGTATTCCTTTAGCGGCTGATCCTGCAGCTTGATGGAGATGGTATAGTACTGGTTTAGGGGCAGCGGGCTCTTGCCTAACTCCAAGCTGATCTGCTGCGCCCAGGCAGGGACAACAGAAGCAACGCAGATAAGAAACAAAAGAACAAACAGCCGCATAAACAGGTGCCGCAGGGGCATAACCAAGTTAAAATTCACAAAAAGCAAATTTAGCAATTAAAGCACTTACAGGGAAGTGTATACAAAAATACAACGCGCTAACGCCCTGCAAACCATGTACTGACAGTACAATTTATTCACCAAAAACATGAAGCTAAAGAATAATTCAGGAGAATATGACTCAGGAAAACCTGCCAGTAAGTCCTGCTTTTTCCAGGCTTTTCTTCTCTTATGGCCTCTGCGGGTAATTTTTATATAAAAATGGTAAAAGTGATGGCCCTGTAACAGGCGCTTGCTTCATACCCCCTTCTTCTTAAACTTCTTAAGAACGATGCAATCCAATACCAACCCCTCTGCCGTAGGTTGATCCACAACAGCAGGTACCGGCAGCCTTTGGGTTTAAATTTCAGGCTGATGTATCTGATTGATTAACCATCTTAACCAATAAAATTATGTCAAAAAACACGAATCCTCAGCAAAACGAGGGAGGGCTGCTAAAGTCCTTGGGCAACCCCATGCAGCGACGCACATTCTTCCGATATGCTGGCGCCACGGCTGCCGCCACTACACTTTTACTGACAACCTCCTGCGAGAACGAGGACGATATCACCCCGCCTATGGACGGAGCCGTTGACTTAGGGTCAGGTGATGTTGGCATCCTGAATTATGCTTACGCATTGGAACAACTGGAGGCAGCTTTCTACACAGCCGTTGTGGCAGAATCTGCATCAGTTCTTTCTTCTGATGAAATGATGGTGATGCAGGACCTGAAGGCACATGAAATAGCGCACCGCGAACTGTTTAAAACTGCTTTAGGCCAGAATGCCATTCCTGCCCTGGAGGTAGATTTCAGCACGATTAACTTCAAAGACAAAAACAGTGTTCTGCAGACTGCCAAAACCTTCGAAGACTTAGGCGTAGCCGCTTACAACGGTGCCGGTAAATTACTTACAGATACCGGTGCGGGTTTAGACTACCTTCTGCTTGCAGGCAAAATAGTGTCGGTTGAAGCAAGGCATGCTGCTGCCATTCACGACATGATCAGCAACAATAGCAGAGCCTACGGCGAAGTCCTGATTGACGCAAACGGACTTGACAGAGCCATGTCCCCAACCGAAGTACTCGGTGCCGCTTCAGCCTTCATCAAAACAGAAATCGACTTTAGCAACTTACCACAATAAGCAACAGGAGGAAAAAGACATGAACATATTTAAAATAATCAAGGATATAGAGAAAGTGGACAGCGAGGTGTATGACCGACTTTCTTCCCGCCGACAGGCATTCAGCAGCTTCGGTTCTTTTGGTAAGAAAGTAGCGCTGGCAGCAGTTCCTATTGCCATGGGTACTATGTTCAAGAAAGCCTATGGCCAGTC
Source organism: Pontibacter toksunensis (assembly GCF_042686245.1). Lineage (NCBI taxonomy): Bacteria > Pseudomonadati > Bacteroidota > Cytophagia > Cytophagales > Hymenobacteraceae > Pontibacter > Pontibacter toksunensis. The sequence goes on from NZ_JBHUOX010000004.1 coordinate 299,705, forward strand.
GAGCAGCAGCATTGCCGATGTATTGAACTATGCCCTGACGCTGGAGTACCTTGAGTCTGAGTTTTACCAGCAGGGTTTGATGGCAAGTGGTGCCATTGCAACCGAAAACAGAGCATTTTTTGAAGATGTACGCGATCACGAAATGGCACACGTGGCTTTTCTGAAGACTGCGCTACAAAGTATGAATGTCACTCCGGCAGCCAAGCCAACTTTTGACTTCTCAGCCGGTGGTGCTTTCCCTGACTGGAACTCAAACCCTGCCACCTTCCTGGCGCTGGCACAGGCTTTTGAAGACACCGGCGTGCGAGCTTACAAAGGGCAGGCAGCAAACCTGGTAAGCAACAGCGATGTGCTGACTGCTGCCCTGCAGATACATGCCGTAGAGGCACGCCATGCTGCCATCGTACGCAGAATTCGTGGGCTGAAAGGCTGGATTACGGGTGATGAGCGCGGTGCCGGAATGCCTGCACCTACTCAGGCCGTATATGCCGGCGAAGGACAGACAATGCAGGCTAATATTGATGTGCCTGCTGTGTCAGGCATTGCAGCCCCCTTGGTAACAGAGGCCTTCGACGAACCGTTGACAATGAGCGCGGTTATAGACATTGCCAGCCTTTTTATTGTTTAATTCTTTGTTATTCATGGTGTAAAAAAGAGAGTCTCAGTTCTGTGGCTCTCTTTTTTTTCCACTTTCTGCAACTCCTTTGCCTGATGCTCCTGTGATTTGAAACAGATCAGTAAAGCAGCCTATGAAAGAACTTCTTTTTCATAGGCTGCTTTACTGATCTGAAGGCGCAGAACGGTATACCTGCTCAAGTAAAAAAGCTATACTTCGCAAAATCTCCTGCCTCCTGCTTCCTGCCCGGCCACCATGTCCGTTTCAGGTAAACACTTTTTACAAAAAATTTTTTTGAACCTTTACCGCTGGCAACAAGCTAACTTATTCTCTTTGAGCAAATTGATGTTTAAACTTCTGCCTTAGCTGTTCCTGCTATAATATTCAGAATAAAATATTTTACACAAACTTGTAAGTGACCACTTACTTTTGTAATTTTGCGTCGTATAAGGAGTGCATCCATAACAGACACATTAACTTAAAGAATTTTAGAAAACAATGCTTGAGTACATTAAGACCATTTTATTGAAAGTAAGTTTTGATAAGATGTTGTTTGAAAAGGAGTTAAGAAAGGCTTTTAAAGTTCTGGCAACAGAAGAGCTGCAGCAACTCAAACAGTGGTGTTACGATCAGTTTTCAGGAATGTATCTCATTATTCTAAACAAAGTTTTCACCAGAGCATCGGCAGCATAGCCAAGTCTTATTTCTTAATTTCTGGTTGTTGCTCCACAAAGTGGATGTTACGCAGCAAGCCGCTGTAGCCGGTTCGCTTTACAGCCGACTTCTTGAATAAGACTGCAAATACCTCCTGCGTCAGCTCCTGCCAATCATTCACTTTCATTTCCTTTAGGTGTGGATGCGGCGCAAAGGCAGGCTCTTTATGAGGTTTGCTGAAGCGGTTCCAGGGGCACACATCCTGGCAGATGTCACAACCAAAAACCCAGTTTCCATATTTCCCGTGCATCTCCTGCGGCAGTTGATCTTTCAGTTCAATTGTAAAGTAGGAGATGCATTTGCTTCCATCCACTACATAAGGCTCTGTAATGGCACCTGTCGGGCAGGCATCCAGGCAGCGGGTGCAGGAGCCGCAGTAATCTTTAATGGGCCCATCCGGCTCCAGTTCCAGGTCAACAATCAACTCTGCGATAAAGTAGAAGCTGCCCACCTGTGGCGTGATGAGATTGCTGTTTTTGCCTACCCAGCCAAGGCCGCTTTTCTTCGCCCATGCCTTGTCCAGCACCGGGGCTGAATCTACGAAGCAGCGGCCGCCTACCTCCCCTATCTCCTCATTAATATAATGCAGCAGCTCTTTCAGTTTGTCTTTGATGACAAAGTGGTAATCGGTGCCGTACGCGTACTTCGATATCTTATAGGTATCCTCCTCCGGCTGTGTTTCTTCAGGGAAGTAGTTCAGCAGCAGCGACACCACTGACTTCGCCCCCTCTACCAACAGGCGCGGGTCCAGGCGCTTGTCAAAGTGGTTCTCCATGTAGTGCATCTGCCCGTGCATGTTCTGGTTCAGCCAACGCTCCAGCCGGGGCGCCTCCTCCTCCAGAAACTCTGCCTTAGACACGCCACAGTACATAAACCCCAGCTCCTTCGCCTTCTGCTTTATCAGATGTGTGTATTTCTGTTTATTCAAAATATATTACTCTAATCGCTGCTTCTGTTCCTCAACAAAACTACGGGAAAATAAATCCATAATCTGCAGACACTCGCAGAAGCTGCGACAGCCTTGTATGCAGGTGCTATAAAAAAACATTGGTGAAACCACACAGCAGTGGCGAAAAGTTGTCTCGGTTTCACCAATGGCCCTTGGCGGATGACGTTTTGGCATGTGTACCTCCCGCGAGTGCTTGTGCATACCATGAGCTTTGGCTTACTGAGTGACAATAAAAAAGCAGGCCCGGGGCCTACTTCTTAAATAAACGTAATCACAAACAGCTATTAATTTTCAGTCTGGTCAAATAAGCCACCGCCCGTAATCTGCTGCGGAGGTATTTTCCCTAAGTGCCTGTAAGCGGCCTCTGTCGCCTCACGGCCGCGGGCAGTACGTTTAATATAGCCTTCCTGAATCAGGAACGGCTCATATACTTCTTCAATAGTCTCTGCTTCTTCGCCACAGGCCGTTGCAATAGTGGAGATACCCACAGGGCCACCTTTATACTTATCAATGATGCAAAGCAGGATGCGCTTGTCCATATCATCAAGCCCGTTGTGGTCTACATCCAGCGCATGCAGCGCAAACTTTGCAATGTCTACTGAGATGGTTCCGTCACCTTTTACCTGCGCAAAGTCGCGGGTACGGCGCAGCAGGTTGTTGGCAATACGCGGTGTGCCCCGGCTGCGACGGGCAATTTCAAAGGCAGCATCGTCATGTATAGGCGCACCCAGCAACATCGACGAACGCTTCACGATTGATGTTAACAGCTCAGAGTCATAGTACTCCAGGCGGCTGTTGATGCTAAAGCGGGCACGCAGTGGCGCTGTCAGCAAACCGGAGCGCGTGGTGGCACCAATAAGGGTAAACGGATTGAGGCTGATTTGAACAGAACGCGCATTCGGGCCGGAATCCAGCATGATATCGATCTTATAATCCTCCATGGCCGAGTACAGGTACTCTTCCACGATAGGGTTCAGACGGTGAATCTCATCAATAAACAGCACATCGTTCGGCTCCAGGTTCGTTAGCAAACCTGCCAGGTCACTGGGTTTGTCCAATACAGGCCCAGAGGTCATCTTGATACCAGAGTTTAGCTCCGCCGCAATGATATGCGACAGCGTTGTTTTACCCAGTCCCGGAGGTCCATGCAGCAGCACGTGGTCCAATGCCTCGCCTCTGCGCCTTGCCGCCAGCACAAATATCTTCAGGTTCTCCACCACCTTCGCCTGACCAGTAAAGTCACTAAAGCTCAGGGGGCGAAGTGCCTTGTCTATGTCGCGTTCAGCTGGCGATAAATGTTCTTTCTCGCCTGTGAGATAATCTTCTCTCATTGTATATTCTCTAATTTCCTGCAGCTTCTGCTCTCTTGAAGGTAACAGAATCAGCTTTACTTTTGCTCCATTTCAGCCTACTAATTTACTGATTTTTGCTAATAATATTATAGTTGTTCACCATAAATCTAATGTAATTAGCAAAATTAGTCTTAGCATATCGTTTCTCGGCCAATGTTATAATAATGTTTCTCCTGCGTCTATTCTTTCCAGCGTGCGCAGTTCCAGCGAATGTCTGTGTCCTAAATATCCGCCAACAGACGCAAATTATTGCGTTTCCACATAACAGGCAAGACATTACAGGCTTGGAAGACACTTCAAAGTAGCGCACTATATACGAAACAGCAAAGGCAGCTAAATGTAGCTGCCTTTGCTATACTTCAATATTTTAACCCGAACAACGAATATCGGGCAACGAGTAACGACTATTTAAACGCTTGAATACCCGTAATATCTGCTCCCGTGATCAGCAAATGAATGTCATGCGTGCCCTCGTAGGTTATCACTGACTCCAGGTTCATCATGTGGCGCATGATTGGGTATTCACCCGTAATACCCATGCCGCCGTGGATCTGACGCGCTTCGCGGGCGATGTGCAGGGCCATGTCCACATTGTTGCGCTTGGCCATAGAGATCTGCTGCGTCGAAGCTTTGCCTTCGTTCATCAGGGTGCCCAGGCGCCAGGCGAGCAGCTGTGCCTTTGTTATTTCCGTCAGCATCTCCGCCAGTTTCTTCTGGGTAAGTTGGAAACCGCCAATTGGTTTATCAAACTGAACACGCTCCACACTATACTTGCGTGCCGACTCGTAACAGTCGATGGCAGCACCGATAGCACCCCACGAAATACCGTAGCGGGCAGAGTCAAGGCAGCCAAGGGGACCTTTCAGCCCATCAACGTTTGGCAGCAGGTTCTCCTTCGGCACTTTCACGTTATCAAATACCAGTTCGCCGGTGGTGCTGGCGCGCAGGCTCCATTTGTTATGGATTTCAGGGGTAGAAAAACCTTCCATACCACGCTCCACAATCAAGCCTTTGATGCGGCCTTCCTCGTTCTTCGCCCATACAACAGCCACCTGGCATTCCGGCGAATTCGAAATCCACATCTTGGCTCCGTTCAGCAGATAATGGTCTCCCATGTCTTTGATGTTGGTAACCATACCACCGGGGTTAGAACCAAAATCCGGCTCTGTAAGGCCGAAGCAACCCAGCCACTCGCCGCTAGCTAGCTTAGGCAGCAAACGCTTCCGCTGCTCCTCCGAACCATACTTATAAATAGGATACATCACCAGCGAGCCCTGCACGGAAGCCGTAGAGCGCATACCGGAATCGCCCCGCTCTATCTCCTGCATGATGATGCCGTAGCTGATATAATCGAGGCCGCCTCCGCCATACTCTGTCGGAATGGTCGGGCCAAAAGCACCCACGTCTCCAAACTTCTTTACAATCTCAGACGGAAAGTGCGCCTCCTGCGCCCACTGTTCAATGTTCGGGGAGATTTCGCGCTTCACGAAATCGCGCATGGTCTGCCGGATAAGTATATGTTCTTCAGTAAGCAGGTCGTCGATGTTGAAGTAATCAGGTGCTCCTGCGGATTCGTATGCCATGGTTTTATTTTAGCTAGTGATAATGCGTGCTATGCAAATATAGAATTTTCGCCCATATCTGCCCTAGAACTAGGTACGAAACACGCGGGGCACAAGGATGTTCTATAATACCTCTTCAGGCAGTTGCTTATGTCTTTTACATGTCTTTAAGCTGAACCTGGAAACGCTGTTCTAGATATCATTGTCCAGAACTAAACCTGCTGCGGACATCCGTGTCTAAGTGGCAAGAAAGGTTAGTTTCAGGAAATTGGAAATCACCTTCAATTGCTTCCAGGCTATAAAGTATAGAAGAGCAACAGTGCTGCTCCGGACGTTCTTGTTAAAAAACGTTACCCTAAAGTCATATTTAAGTTTCAACGGGACTAAAGCTTGGCTTGTCCATCAAAGGTTATACCGCAGTGTTTTAAGGCGATAAAATAAAAAAGCCCCGTCGAACAGGCGGGGCTTTCACAAAGCATTAAAAAATCAACTCCTCTAATTGCCACACTCCCTGATCAAGCAGGAAAAGCAGCACCTGGTTCAATCTTAAAACTTAAGCCCTACAGACAAAAGGTAATTGCGGGTAGCCTGTGGAAAGTAGAAGTTTTCGGTGATGGGTGCGCCACCTGCAATGTAGCTGAAAGTATAACCGTTGGCTGCATAAAGCTCATTGAACACATTATTAACCAACAAGCCCAGTTCCAAGTCCTTCAATACGTTCTTGAAACCAATGTTGTAGCGCAGGCGAAGGTCTCCTACCTGGTAAGCCGGGATAATGCGGCTCTCGTTCTCGGTATTATCCAGGTACTGCTTGCTCACCGACTTATAAATGAAAGCGGCACGCAGCCCTTTTAGTACCTGCACCTCCAGCTGATTTGTCGTTACCCATTTAGGCGAGAAAGCAATGGTTGTAGTACCATAGTTGTTCCGTGCCTGGTCACCGGTGTCATAATCGTCTATAAACTCGCTGAAGCCATTAATTTTGTTCTGACTGTAAGCAAGGTTGGTGGTAAAGGAAGCTACTTCTCCTAGTCTCATGGCTCCGGCTAGTTCTACTCCCTGGCGGTAGCTGTCGTCGATGTTGGTACGGGTGTAGGCACCCACATCGTTTATCTGCCCTGTCAGCACCAACTGGTTTTTATAGTTCATGTAGAAGTAGTTCAGCTCCACATTTGCTGTGAGTGCTTCCCCTGCCAAGTCTCCCAGTCCTAACACGCCACGGTAACCAGCCTCCACATTCTGCAGCGTTTCATGCTTCGGTCTGCTGCTTGGCGACGACTCTGTAAAGTCATCACGCACAGGCTCGCGGTTACTCACGGCGTATGAAGCATAAAGCTGGTGCCCCGGCTGCAGGCTATAGGTAACGCCCGCCTTAGGGTTCCAGAAAGTATAGTCAGCCTCCTGCGTAATGTTCGTCAAATCATTGTCGAAGCCCAAGAAGGAGTAGCTGACAGTACGCAGCTGCAAATCCCCAAACACGCTCAGCTTTTCCGTCAGGCCATAGGTTACTTTAGCAAAAATGTTGAAGTCCGTTTTCTTTCCATCGTTGTCATAGTAGTGGTCCCGGATGTTGGAGGTGGAAGCATAGCGTGCCCAGATAATCTCACCAAAGTGCCGGCCGTCGTACCTGTTCCAGGCACCTCCCAGTGTAGCTGTTAGACGGCTGTTTGGATTGTACTGCAGCGCGTACGTAGCACCATAGAAATCATTATCCAGCCAGCGGCGGCGAATGATATCGGACCTGGAGATGGTAGTGTCACCTAACTCTATGCCAGGCAAGCCATAGTTGGAGAGTCTGTCGTTTGCCTTGAACTGTTCATAATAACCACGCCCGTACGTATAGTGTAGGGCTCCGGAAAAGCTGAGCCCCGGCATGAAATCATGAGACAGATGCAACTGGTAATGATCCTGCTGGTAATTGTCAGTTTCGTTGTCGTAGGTATAGTAGTTGTAGCGGCGGCCAGAATTAAGTAAATTCTCCCGGTCAGCGCCTTCAATGTAGTTGCGGTCGATGTAGGCCTGCAGGTCGGCCGCATCACCATGTACCAGCGCCTCCGGTGTGCCGTACCATGCCTGGTAAGTTTGCTCGGTGCCGGAGAAGGTGATAAACTTTAATGAGGTTTTGTCGCTGTAGTAACCGCCCGAAAAGTAGAACGATTTCAGGTCGGAAGAGGCGCGGTCGATGTAGCCATCAGACTTGATGCGCGACAATCGCCCGTCAAAAGCAAACCTGCCGTTGATAAGGCCAGTGCCAAAGCGCACGTTATTCCGCCAGGTGTCGAAGGAGCCGTAGGTATGGTCTGTCTCGGCATAAGCCTCGCGGCGCACCTGCTGCGTCTGTATGTTAAGGCTGGCTCCGAAGGCACCGGCACCGTTGGTAGAGGTTCCTACGCCACGTTGCACCTGTATGTCTTCCACAGACGAGGCAAAGTCAGGCATATTCACGAAAAACACGCCATGGCTCTCCGGGTCATTTATCGGGATGCCGTTTACCGTAACATTGATGCGGGTAATATCGGAGCCGCGGATACGGATGCCGGTGTAACCTACTCCTGCGCCGGCATCCGAGTTCACCACCACCGATGGCACCTGCTCCAACAGGTAAGGCAAATCCTGTCCGAAGTTTCGCGCCTCAATCTCCTCCTGGCTTACGTTGGTAAAGGTGGTACCTGTGCGTTCATCGGCGCGGGTGGCTTGTACTACTACTTCACTTGTTTGCAGAGCCTGTGGTTGTAACACAACCTCTACCCGGGTATCCTGCTGCAGTGCCACCGTTACCCGCTTCTGCTCATAGCCAAGGTAACTCACCTTCAGGCTATAGTTCCCGGCTGGCAGGTTTTCAAATGAGAAATGGCCGTTGTCCCCTGCAGACACACCGGTGCCTGTCTTCTCCAGCACCACGTTGGCTCCACGCAGGGCTTCGCCTTGAGCTGAACTGGTTACCTGCCCGCTCAACTGATACTGGGCAAGCAACTGCATAGGCAACAGCGTTGCTGCCACTGCGATAAAAAATTTACGCATTTTGATTGAAATGAATTGGTGAAACATACAGGCCTGCCAGGGGTTAGCATCCTGTTAAATTTCGTTACCGTGTTTTCCCTTCGCCGGTATTACCCGTATCAGGTTCAATGGGTATGATCTCAGCCCGTTTTATTAAGGCACCCCTAAACTGCCCCAAAGGTAAGGGGCTTTAAATTCATATGCAAAGTTCAATTTCGTGGGCGCCGAAAAGATTTTTATACTCGCCGCTACACTCCTTCGCAAAATTTGCTTTCTACAGATAACCACAAAGGGCAAAAGTACGTTGTAAAACATACTAAGGCACCTTTCCCCTTACGTACTGAATTTGAATCCTTTGCCGCAGATATAAGCGGCATAACATTGAAAGTTTTAATGTATTACCGCGATGATGATTAGCATTATTTATACTGTAGCCCTTCTGACGATTCTCGCCTACTATGCATTCGCGCCACGCAACAGGTTTAACCGCCCGCCATCCCCAGACAACGACGACGACGGAGGCGAACCGCTAGGCGATGATTTGCCAGACATAGATCTTCCACCCGGCATTTCGTTGCCCATCAACGATTTCGAGCCGAAGTATGATTTAAGAAATATAAAGGTTCCCAAGTTCCCGGAGCCATCGTTGCACTAAGCACAGCTCTAAAAGCAGCGGCCCCAAAGGAATTTCATTTCCATTGGGGCCGCTGCTTTTTATTTGACAGGTACTTCTGGTACGGTTTACTTTTATAATTTCTGACTCGCGCCATACTTCCTTTCCGGGCCTAAAGCACTGTCAGGGTAAAAGTGCGCTCAAAGGTCTGACCTGGCCTGAGCTCTATTATTCCCTCCTTACTCTGCAACTCACCGGTGTCTCCTACCCGGCTGGCAATACCACACCATGGCTCGATGCAAACATAAGGTGACGGTCCCGGCTTAGCCCAGATCCCTAAGTATGGAAACCCTTCGAAGGTCATCTCTATGCGCCGCGTATTCGTGTTACTTGCCAGCGTTACCTTCTCCGAATTCAGGCGCTTCAGTACAATAGCATCTTTGTCGAAGTAGCTGTGGTCCAGAGGCAGCTTGTTGCTCTGCTCCAGCAAAGGCTCTGTCTCTCCGTTAAGGAGGCCCAGATCATTCAATAAATACCGCCTCGCCGTTTCCTCTTTTTCAAACTCGATGTAGTAGTCCTCGTAGCGCTCGTTCTGGTACAGGGGCACATTAAAACCAGGATGCCCCCCTACCGAAAAGAACATTCTTTCATGATCAGGGTTTGTCACCTGATAGGTTACGGAAAGCATGTTCTCTTTTAACTGAAAGGCGATAAGCAACCGGAACTTAAAAGGATACTGTTCCAGCGTTTCCTCATCATGCTCCAGCTCAAACACTAGTTTGCCGTGATGGTCATCCACCAGTTTAAACTCCTTGCGGCGCGCAAAGCCATGGCGCTTCATGTGGTATGTTTTGCCATTATAGGTATACTGCTGGTTCGGCAGCTCCCCGATAATCGGAAAGAGGTTTGGAGCATGGCTGCCCCAGATGGCCGGATCGGCAACCCAAATCAACTCCAGGTTCTCGTCCTTTTTCACAAAGTGCTGTAGCTCGGTCCCCAGGCTCTCTACACCCACTTTATAGCTATCGTTTTCTAAGATATGTATCATAGTCTGTTCTTTCAGAAGATTATTTAGTAAGCAGGGCATCCACGTGGCGGCAGGCAAGCTGAAGGCGCTCCTCCTGCTGGCCAAGTATCTCCACAAAAGGCACTTCCAGCGCCTGCAGCTCCCTTTTATACCAATCGTAGAAGAAACTCCGCAGGTGCGGATGTTCGCGTTGTGGATCCGGCTCCCAAGGCAAATCAACGCCCATGAGCAGGCAAAGGTTGTAGTTCTGCTGCTTTAGTTTTTCCAGTATCCAGGCGGGGCAGTGGCCGAAAGCATGTTCGCTCCATATCTTAAGCACCAGCAGGTCTGTATCTGAGAAAAGGACTTTCTTCGCCTGCTGCTGCATCTCCTGCTCCAGCGCCAGCTGCCCGTGGGCAATGGCCTCGATATCGGCTAAGGTGTAGGGCCTGCCCAGGTTGCCTACGTAAGTACGGGCATACTCCGGCACCCATACCGTATCATAGTGCCGGGCCAGTTGCTCCGCCAGTGTGGATTTGCCTGTAGATTCAGGTCCGGTAATCGCGATTTTCAGCATAGGGCAAAGGTCAGGATTACATTGCTTGCATGCATGAAAACTTTAATTTATAAAAAAAGCACGGGGTGTCGGGAAATATTTCCCGACACCCCGTGCTGATTAAAAAGCAGCCTCCTTACTGCTTATTGTTTTTTAAGTAAGAGTTTCACTGTCTTCACGCCGGAGTCGCTCATCATGCGGCCGATGTATAGACCTTCTGGAAGGTCCCTGCCATCTACCTCTACCTGATTCACCTCTCCTGCTCTGGCAGTACCGGCTTTCAGCTGTTTCACCACGCTGCCCTTCATGTCATAGAGGTTGATGGTGTAGTTCTCATCCTTCGCGAACCTGAACTCAATAGTCGCTTTGTCTGCGAAAGGAGTTGGATAAGCGGTCAACTGAGTACCTTCCAGTGTCTCCACGCCTTGCAGTGAGCTAACTGATGTGCTCGCAAGCTCTGCTCTTCCAAGTGGACAGCCTCTTTCGTTGGCTCTCTCCAGGTCGCTATGCACTGCAGTTGGATTACCAGATGCAAAGGCACCCTCTACCATAGCTTCAACCTGTGCTGTGGTGTAGGTATAATTCACATCTGCCGGGTCGCAGGCATTTAACAGTGCAGCAGCGGCATGACGGGCAAGGGCATTAAAGCCTCCACCACCTAAGTTCAGCGCCTCTAACAGTGTTAAGTCTTCATCCAGACCTCGGAAATTGCTCACATCAAACACATCGAAGAACAAGGTGGCATCAGCACCTGTAGGATCGTACCCGCAACCCCAGTTTCCGAAGTGATGTGCTTGTTTCCAGTAGCCTGGAGTACATCCTTCCAGCGGTCGGCAAGGGATAAATACTGGTGTAACGTAACCAGTACCCATACAACCTCTGTAATCAGTCACAACAACACTATACCTACCAGCCACTGTAGCATCAAAACTGGCCACATTGCCAGGATTGGCAGCTCCTGCAGGCACCGTCCAGACGTATGTATACGGCGCTAAGCCTCCGGTTGGACTAGCTGTTATTGTTACTGTAGGTGTAGTGCCGACACAGCGTGAAGGCGAAGCTACTACTCCCACTGTTGGAACAGGATAGATAGTGCCAGTCACTGGTGTTCTAGCACCCTCGCACTTGCCGATTATGCAGGAAACATAGAAGGTGGTAGTTGCTGTCAGGTTCGGAGTGTAAATAGGACCCTCGAATATAGGAGAGCCTCCTGTCGCAGTAGCGTACCACAGCAGTCTGCCACCCTCGCAGCCTGAGGCTCTCAGCGTCACTTGGCCAGGACCGCAGCGTTCGTCATTCTGCGCATATGGTTTACCTGGTGTCGGAGGAACTGGGTTGACATAGATGCAGCACTTGTCGGAGATACAGCCGTACTTGTTCTTCACTAGCACGCAGTACTCTCTGCCGCCGGCCAGGCCGCTGAACACTGGGCTAGCCTGCCAAGTGGCGCCGCCGTCGATGCTGTAGGTGTAGTACGCACCCAGCGGCGCAGTCACTGTAACCACTCCGTAAGGTGTCTCGCAGGTCGGATGCTTGGCTGTGAGCGCTGGCTTGGCTGGCTTGGCTGGAACTGGGTTGACATAGATGCAGCACTTGTCGGAGATACAGCCGTACTTGTTCTTCACTAGCACGCAGTACTCTCTGCCGCCGGCCAGGCCGCTGAACACTGGGCTAGCCTGCCAAGTGGCGCCGCC